>DDUQ01000084.1:0-56134 GCA_002344885.1 Comamonadaceae bacterium UBA2334 | reverse complement strand
TCCGGGTCCATGCCGTTGCTGAAGAAGAAGCTCAGGTTGGGCGCAAAGTCGTCAATGTGCATGCCCCGCGCCAGGTAGGCTTCCACGAAAGTGAAGCCGTTACTCAGGGTGAAGGCCAGCTGGCTGATGGGGTTGGCCCCGGCCTCGGCAATGTGGTAGCCGCTGATGGACACACTGTAGAAGTTGCGCACGTTGTGGTGCACAAAGTACTCGGCAATGTCGCCCATCACTTTCAGGCTGAACTCGGTGCTGAAGATGCAGGTGTTTTGGCCCTGATCTTCTTTCAGGATGTCGGCCTGTACGGTGCCGCGCACGTTGGCCAGCACCCACTCCTTGATCTTGGCGGTTTCTGTTTCGGTGGGCTCGCGGCCGTTGTCGGCCTTGAACTTGTCCAGGTTCTGGTCGATGGCCGTGTTCATGAACATGGCCAAAATGCTGGGCGCGGGGCCGTTGATGGTCATGCTGACGCTGGTGGTGGGGCTGCACAGGTCAAACCCGCTGTACAGCACCTTCATGTCGTCCAGCGTGGCCACGTTCACGCCGCTGTTGCCGATCTTGCCGTAAATGTCGGGGCGCAGGTCGGGGTCGTTGCCGTACAGCGTGACCGAGTCGAACGCGGTGGACAGGCGCTTGGCGGCCATGCCCTCGCTCACCAGCTTGAAGCGGCGGTTGGTGCGGAAGGGGTCACCTTCGCCCGCGAACATGCGGGTGGGGTCTTCGCCCTCGCGCTTGAAGGCGAAGGTGCCTGCGGTGTAGGGGTAACTGCCGGGCACGTTGTCCAGCATCAGCCACTTCAGAATTTCGCCGTGGTCTTCGTACTGCGGCAGGCACACCTTGCGGATGGTGGTGCCGCTCAAACTTTTGGTGGTGAGCGCAGTGCGGATTTCCTTGTCGCGGATCTTCACCACGTATTCGTCGCCGGCGTAGGCCTGTTGCATCGCAGGCCATTGGGCCACCAGCTTACGGGCGGCGGGGTCCATGCGGTCTTCGCGTTCCTGCGCCAGCTCCAGGGCGGCCTCGGCGGCCCTGGCCTTGCCGGGCTTGCCCACTTCCAGCATGGCGGCAGCCGCGCGAAGCTGTTGCACTTCGCGGGCCAGGCGCGCCTGGGCGCGGGCCTTGGCCTTGTAGCCGCGCACGGTGTCGGCAATTTCGGCCAGGTAGCGGGTGCGTACCGGGGGCACGATGGGGGTCTGGTTGGTGCTGTGGCGCACCGTCACCACCGGCAGGCGGCCCTCGGCCACAGGCAGGCCCAGTTCGGCCAGCCGGGGTTTGAGCGCCTGGTACAGCGCAGTCACGCCGTCGTCGTTGAAGCGGGCGGCCATGGTGCCAAACACCGGCATCTGGTCGGTGGGGGTGGTCCAGGCCTCCTTGTTGCGCTGCACCTGCTTGGACACATCGCGCAGCGCATCAGAGGCACCCTTGCGGTCAAACTTGTTGATGGCGACAAACTCGGCAAAGTCCAGCATGTCGATCTTTTCCAGCTGGCTGGCCGCGCCAAACTCGGGCGTCATCACGTACATGGGCACATCAACGTGAGGCACGATGGCCGCATCGCCCTGGCCGATGCCGGAGGTTTCCACGATCACCAGGTCGAACCCCGCCACTTTGCAGGCGGCAATTACCTCGGGCAGCGCGGCGGAAATTTCGCTGCCGAAATCGCGGGTGGCCAAGCTGCGCATGAAAATGCGCTGCCGGTTTGCCGTGCTGACACCGCCGGGCCGCCCCAAGGTGTCAGCAGCCCCCTCGGGGGGCAGCGCCGACGCGTCAGCGGCAAGCGTGGGGGCAGCCCATACACCGGTTGCGTTCATGCGGATGCGGTCGCCCAGCAAGGCACCACCGCTCTTGCGGCGGCTGGGGTCGATGCTGATGACGGCCACGCGCAGCTGGTCGTTCTGGTCCAGCCGCAGGCGGCGGATCAGTTCGTCCGTCAGGCTGGACTTGCCTGCGCCGCCGGTGCCGGTGATGCCCAGTACCGGTACTTTATTGGTAGCTGCCAGTTCTTTCAAATCAAGCGCAAGCGGGTGATCTGTTGTTGAACTGTCGCGGGTGGCAGCTTCGCTCTGGTTTTCCAGGGCGGTGATCAGTTGGGCCAGCGCGCGCCACGATGCCTCGGTGTGGCCCTGGATGGCATCCAAGCTGGTGGGGGCATAGCCGGTGATGTCTTGGTCGCAGCGCATCACCATCTCGCCGATCATGCCGGCCAGGCCCATGCGCTGGCCGTCTTCAGGGCTGTAGATGCGGCTCACGCCGTAGGCTTGCAGCTCGCGGATTTCAGCGGGCACGATCACGCCGCCACCACCACCGAATACCTGGATGTGGCTGCCACCACGCTGGCGCAGTAAGTCCACCATGTACTTGAAATACTCCACATGCCCGCCCTGGTAGGAGCTGATGGCGATGCCCTGCACGTCTTCCTGTAGCGCGGCGGTCACCACATCGTCCACGCTGCGGTTGTGGCCCAGGTGGATCACCTCTGCGCCCATGCTTTGCAAAATTCGGCGCATGATGTTGATGGCGGCATCGTGCCCGTCGAACAGACTGGCGGCAGTGACGAAGCGCACTTTGTGGGTGGGGCGGTAGTTGGCCAGGGCTTTGAACTCGGCGGACAGGTCGCTCATGTGTGGCTTTCGGTGGAATACAGGTGGTGGAAACCCGACGGATGCGCCAGCTGCAGCTGACGTGTGTGGTGTGTGTTGACGTTTACGTAAACGTCAATTTGAAATGGTAACGCACCGCGCCCGAAAAGTCATCCGGTGCATACCCGCATCAGGTTGGTTTGACGTTGAAGTTGCGGCGGGTCTGTGATGTTGGGCGGGATGTTCAGCGTCGGTCCTGCCTTGGCATGCTCAGCCAGCTCGCGCAGAGTGACGCAAGTGATGCCACGCGTCGAGGCCATGGGGGAATCACACGGGACGTCATCGGGGCGTTTGACGGCGCGGTCAACGGTGCGTCTCATGGGGCGACTGTCGGGGCAACATTGACGCTGTGCATGGGGGTGTCCAAGGGGTGTCCAAGGGATACGGGTTTGCTTACACTCTGTGTCACATCAATGGTGGTTGTGGCGCGGACGGGTCTGTTCGCGAGACAGCCGCCCCATATCACAGGATCAAAAGATGACCACAGTCAAAGACCCCGAGCGCAAACGGGCGTTGGTGATGCGCCTCAAGCGCGTGGAAGGGCAGTTGAGGGGCGTCCAGCGCCTGATCGAAGAAGGCGAGGACTGCGAAAAAATCGCCCAGCAGCTCGCCGCCGCGCGCAAGGCGCTGGACAAGTCGTTCTACTCACTTGTGGGTTGTGTCATCGCTCAGGGGGAAGTGCCTGCGGACGACGTGGCCGACATGCTGACCAAGTTTTCCTGATGCCATGAAACCCCTGCAACTGTTTGATCCGGCCTCCAGCACATACACCTACATCCTGTTCGACGCAGACACGCGGGACGCACTCCTGATCGACCCGGTGGACGAGCAGCTGAGCCGTGACCTGGCCACCTTGCGTGCGCATGGGCTCAAGCTGGCCTGGACCGTGGAGACGCATGCCCATGCCGACCACATCACCAGTGCCGGCGTGCTGGCCGAGCACACCGGTGCGCGTACGGCCGCCCCGGCAGGCTGCGGCATTGGCCCCGCCGCCGTGCAACTGCAGCACGGCGACACCTTGCGGTTTGGCAACCAGGTGCTGACGGCTTTGCACACACCCGGCCACACAGCAGGCAGCATGAGTTATGTGTGGGAGTCAGAGGGCGAGCGCCATGTGTTCACCGGCGACACCTTGCTCATCAACGGCTGTGGCCGAACCGATTTCCAGTCGGGCAGCGCCGAGGCGCTGTACCGCAGCCTGACGCAGGTGCTGTTTGCCTTGCCCGACGACACCACCGTCTGGCCCGGGCACGACTACCAGGGACGCATGCATTCTTCCATCGGGCAGGAAAAGGCCACCAACGCGCGCGTCGCAGGCAAAACACAGGACGAATTTGTCGCCATCATGAACGGTCTCAACCTCCCGCAACCCAAACGCATCGCAGAGGCCGTGCCCGCCAATCTGGTGTCGGGCCTCACGGCAGCCGCCCGGCACGACGCCGAGGGTCAGCTCATGTCTCAGCCCCGGCCCGCAGCCGGTTATGCGGGCGATGTGTCTGCCCAACTCGCATGGGCCTGGGTGCAGGCGGGCAAAGCGGTGCTCGTCGATGTGCGCACCGATGCCGAGCGGGAGTGGGTGGGTTTTGTGCCGGGTGCCGTGGCCGTGGCCTGGAAGCAATGGCCCGGCATGGCGATGAACCCGCAGTTCGACGAGGCCATCCGCCAGGCAGCCAGTGGCGGAGCCAAGCTGGTGCTGCTGTGCCGCAGCGGTGTGCGCTCCATCGCGGCAGCCAAACGGGCCACCGATCTGGGGCTGGAGGCCTACAACATCCTGGAAGGTTTTGAGGGTGACCCGGACGGCGAAGCCCACCGCAACCGCAAAGGTGGCTGGCGCTTCCAAGGCTTGCCTTGGCGACAGAATTGATGCGGCCCTTCACGCGGCGGCGGTTCGCCGTGCACCGTGCCGACGCTGCTGCCGAGCGTGCCGGGCGGGCAGGTGGTCATAATCCCGCCCCATGACATTACTGGCACTCGACATCGGCAACACCCGCCTGAAGTGGGCGGTGTACGACGCGCCCTGCACCGGCGCGCGCCTGCTGGCACACGGTGCGCAGTTCCTCGAAAACATTGACAAGCTCGCCGATGGCGACTGGAGCGCACTGGCCCAGCCCCGCTGGGTGCTGGGCTGCGTGGTGGCTGGCGATGCCGTCCGCCGCAGGGTCGAGCAGCAGCTTGACATGTGGGACGTGCACCCCCAGTGGGTCGTCCCCTCGGTGCAGGAAGGGGGCATGACCAATGGATACGACCACCCGGGCCGCCTGGGAGCGGACCGCTGGGTGGCCATGATCGGTGCCCGCCAGCATGTGCTGGCCCGTGGCGAAAACCGGCCCTGTGTCGTGGTCATGGTCGGCACGGCCGTCACGGTAGAGGCGATTGATGCCGATGGCCGTTTTCTGGGCGGCATCATCCTGCCCGGTCACGGCATCATGCTGCGCGCGCTGGAGTCGGGCACCGCAGGCTTGCATGTGCCCACGGGTGACGTATGCGACTTCCCCACCAACACCAGCGATGCGCTGACCACGGGCGGCACCTTCGCCATTGCCGGTGCGGTGCAGCGCATGGTGGACAACCTGCGCCGCCACACCGGACAGGAGCCGGTCTGCATCATGACCGGTGGGGCGGGTTGGAAAATGGCCCCCAGCATGTCCAACCAGGTGGAGCTGGTGGAGAGCCTGATTTTTGACGGCCTGCTGGAGATCGCTGGCCGCCGGTTCAAGGCCTGATCTGCTGTCAGGGTCAAGCGGCCGGGCCTGTGCAGTTGCCGGGTTCAGCGTTTGCGGATCGCTCCCCTGATCGGGGTGTTGCACTGCTGATTGCTATCAACTTCGGCGTAAATTTCTGGGTAAATAACAGGCTCTAACGCTTCCGCAGCGGCAGGTGATGCTACATATTTAGGCTGATATTTTCAGGCCCTGGATGGCCTGGTGAAGCCCCTGCAGCCCCTGTGCCACCACCTGCTCGTGCCAATCGGTGGTTGCCACGTAGAAGGCGTCGCGCATGCTCTGGGCAATCTGGGCGGCCAGGTCGGCTCCAACCGCCCGGCCTTGCTGGCGTGCCCGGTGCAGCCAGTGGTCGGCACGCAGCGCGTCGATCACAGACGTGATCGGCACCGTGCCGTACTCCAGCGCCATGCCCGTGTAGGCAGCGTCTGGACACTCGTCGTGGATGGCCGACCACATCAGGCCGGTCAGCAGCGCCGATGTCGATGAACCGTCGTAGATGGACGTGATGGGCGTGGCGCCACCGTTGTCCCACCACTGCCGGGCACGGGCGATGGCCTGCGGGTTGTTCATGCCGGCCCAGATGCGCTCGCCCACCCCACACGGACCCAGGCCGGTGTGCAGGTCGATCCATGCCACGTGCCGGGCACCCTGTCCGTGTTCACGCAGCACGCTGCGCAGGGTCTGGTTGCTCCAGGTGGGCGCGGTGCCGCCGAAAAACAGGCCGTCTGCGTGGGTGTGCTGGCCCTGGCTGACGGCAGCCTGGTAGCGTGGCAGGCCGTGCTCGGCCACCCAGCCGGACACAGCGGCCTGGTTGGCGGCATCGGGCGGCCAGTGGTCGGGCAGCAACAGGTCGTGCAGCTCAGCATAGCCGTGGTTGGCGGGCAATGGCTGGTCAAACCGCTGGAAGTTGCGGTTCAGGTCCACGTTTTCGTGGGTGACGCGGCGGCTGTGCGAGAAACCATGCGGGTTCAGCGCATGGATGAACAGCACCGCCACCCTGTTGTCACGGGCGCTGGACAGAAAACTGGGGTCGCGCAAGGCGGCCACCTGCACGCCGGAGCCACAGTGGCCTTCCACGCCGTGGCAGGCGCTGCTGACGATGAGCAGCCGCTCGACAGTCATCGGGCCGTGGCGTGCCACATCCATCGCCAGGGGTTCGCCCTGCGCACCGGTCAACGGGTGCGCATGGTGTTGCAGGGCCAGGCCGGCGGCAGTGGCTTCGGTCAGGAACTGCTTGCGTGCCTCGGCATAGGTGCCGGCAAAGCAGGCGTCTGCATCGGCAGCGGTGCGGGGCGTGGTGGGCATCATGCGGATGCTTTCGACAGCCACTGCTCCACCAGCCGCACCCAAAGGCTCGCGCCGAGGGGGATGAGCTGGTCATTGAAGTCGTAGTGCGGGTTGTGCAGCAGGCAGGGTCCCGTGTCGTGGCCCAGACCGTCGTAGCCGGCGCGGTGGGCACCGTCGCCGTTGCCAATGAAGAAGTACGCGCCGGGCCGCGCCTGCAGCATGTAGGAAAAATCTTCAGCGCCCATGGTGGGCTCCTGCGCCACCACCTGTTCGTCTGACACGATGGTCGTCATCACCTGCCGCGCAAACGCGGCTTCGGCAGGGTGGTTGACGGTGGGCGGGTAGTTGCGCTTGAACGCAAACTCGCAGGTCGCGCCAAACGCGGCGCTGGTGTGCTGGGCAATGTCGCGCATGCGCTGTTCGATGAGGTCGAGCACCTCGATGGTGAACGTGCGCACCGTGCCCTGGATTTCGCAGCTGTCGGGCACCACGTTGGTGGCTTCGCCGGTGTGGATCATGGTCACGCTGATCACGCCTGCGTCCACCGGTTTTTTGTTGCGCGTGATGATGGTCTGGAACGCCTGCACCATCTGGCAGGCCACGGGCACAGGGTCGATGCCATTGTGGGGCAGCGCAGCATGGCTGCCCTTGCCACGGATGGTGATTTTGAATTCGTTGCTCGATGCCATCACCGGCCCCGGGCTGATGGCAAATGTGCCCACCGGCAGGCCGGGCCAGTTGTGCATGCCGAACACGGCATCCATGGGGAACAGCTCGAACAGGCCGTCTTTGATCATCTCGCGGGCACCGCCGCCGCCTTCTTCGGCGGGCTGGAAAATCAGGTAGACCGTGCCATCGAAGTTGCGGTGCGTCGCCAGGTGCTGGGCGGCGGCCAGCAGCATGGCGGTGTGACCATCGTGGCCGCATGCATGCATCTTGCCCTCGTGCTGGCTGGCGTGTGCAAAGGTGTTGAGTTCGGTCATCGGCAGGGCATCCATGTCGGCCCGCAGGCCAACGGCCCGGCCTGTGCCGCCCGCGTGTGCGCCACCGTCCCGCCCGTGAACGATGCCCACCACGCCCGTGGTGCCCAACCCCCGGTGGATGGGAATGCCCCATTCGGTCAGCTTGGCGGCCACCAGATCGGCGGTGCGAACCTCCTGGAAGCACAGCTCGGGGTGCGCGTGGATGTCGCGGCGGATGTCGGCCACGCCAGCGGCCTGGGCAACGATGGGGTCGATGAGGTTCATGTGCAGGCTTTCAGCAAATTCAACGGCGCACGGTGCCGTCTTTGGTCAGCAGGGTCAGCTCCACAAAGTTGGAGCCGGTGTGTTTGTTGGGGCCATAGTTCAGCGTGAACCCGCCCAGGTTGAGTGACGACAGGCCTTGCACAGCAGACAGGAAGCTCTCGCGGGTGAGCTTTTTGCCCGCCCGCGTGGCGGCTTCGGCAAACACGCGGGCAGCCAGATAGCCTTCCATGCCCGAGTAGTTGGGCTGGATGCCCCGGTTGCCCTCTGCCCTCAAGGCGGTCAGGTATTCCGATGACAGCGCCGTGGCCGCTGAATAGGGAAACGGCACCACCTGGCTCACGGCCACGCCCGCCGCCATGGCACCCAGTTCTTCCAGCAAGGCCTGGGTGCCGACGAACGACACGTTGTAAAACGTGCCGCTGAAGCCCGCGCGGCGCGCCTGGCGCACGAACGAGGCACACGCCTTGTAGGTGCCGATCTGCACAATGGCTTCTGGCGATTTGGGCAGGATGGCGGCGAGTGCCGACGCCACATCGGTGGAATTGCGCTCCACCGTGCCGATGGCCACCGGCTCTTCCTTGTTGGCAGACATGGCGCGCATGACGCCCGCCAGACCCGCCTGGCCGTAGCCGTCGTTCTGGTGAAACACCGCGATTTTTCTGATGCCGGACGAGCTGGCGTGTCGGATGATGGCCGCCGTTTCGTCGTCGTACGACGCCCGCACATGCACCACCTGGCGGTTGTAGGGCTCGCGCAGCGACATGGCGCCCGTCAGCGGTGCGAACAGTGGGACGCGGGCTTCCGTCACCAGCGGCAAGGCCGCCGCCGTGGTGGGCGTGCCCACATAGCCGAACAGGGCAAACACGTCGTCAGCGATGAACTGCCGCGTGTTGGCGGCACAGCGTTCGGGCTCGTAGCCGTCGTCCAGCTTTTTCAGCACCACCTGCCGGCCGTTGATGCCGCCTTTCGCGTTCAGGGCTTCAAAGTACACCTGCGCGCCCAGGTGGTATTGTTGGCCGAGCTGTGCGGCCGGCCCGCTGAAAGCGGCCGATTGGCCCAGCACCAGCGCGCCCTCGGACTGGGCAAACGTCTGCCGGTGGAGCATTGGCAATGCCCCCAGGCCGCTGAACAGTTTCAGCGCGCGACGTCGGTTCATGTTACGGTCTCCGGTGTGTATTTTTTTTGAAGTGGCAGATTCTGCCATTGGCCATTCCAGTCTGTCAGGTTTATGTCAAAAACCACTGCGTCGTCCCGTGAGGATGTGTTCCCCCTCTCTCAAACCGTGCGCGGTGCCTGCCCGCACGATTGTCCCGACACGTGTGCGCTGATCACCACGGTTGAAAACGGCGTGGCCGTCAAGGTGCAGGGCAACCCGGACCACCCGGCCACGGCCGGTGTGCTGTGCGCCAAGGTGTCCAGATATGCCGAGCGCACACACCACCCCGACCGGTTGCTGCACCCCCTGAAGCGGGTCGGCCCCAAAGGGTCAGGCCAGTTCCAGCGTGTGAGTTGGGACGATGCACTGACGGACATTGCCCATCGGCTGCACACCATTGCGGCGGACGACCCCCGTGCCGTGTTGCCCTACAGCTACGCCGGCACCATGGGGCTGGTGCAGGGCGAGGGCATGGCCGCGCGGTTCTTCCACCGGCTGGGGGCGAGCCTGCTGGACCGCACCATCTGCGCCAGTGCCGGGGCCGATGCGCTGGTGCACACCCTGGGGGCCAAGGTGGGCATGCGTGTCGAGGCGTTTGCCCAGTCCAAAGTCATCGTCATCTGGGGCAGCAACGCCATCGGCAGCAACCTGCATTTCTGGCGACATGCGCAAGAGGCCAAACGACAGGGGGCCACGCTGGTGTGCATCGACCCCCGCCTGAGTGAGACCGCCGAAAGATGCCACCACCACCTCGCCCTGCTGCCTGGCACCGATGCCGCACTGGCGCTGGCACTGATGCACGAGTTCACCGTGCACGGCTGGCTGGACGATGACTACATCGCCCGGCACACGGTGGGTTGGGAGAATTTCTCAGATAAAAACGGCATCCAGCGCTCATTGAAGGAGCGTTGTTTGCTATGGACACCGGAGCGTGCCGCCGCCGTGTGCGGCATCGAAGCCCAGGTCATCCGGGACCTCGCCCGTCTGATGGGCGAAACGGCCCGCCGCGGCGAGCCCGTGGCCATCCGCCTCAACTACGGCATGCAGCGCGTGCGCGGGGGGGGCAATGCGGTGCGTGCGGTGGCCTGTCTGCCTGCGCTGCTGGGCAGCTGGCGGCATGCGTCGGGTGGGCTGCTGCTGTCCAGCTCCGGGACGTTTCCCATCCGGCGCGAGGCGCTGTTCCGCCCGGATTTGCTCGCACACGGGCTGGTGGGGCGTGCCCCCCGCACCATCAACATGAGCCAGATTGGCGATGCGCTGACGGCCCGGGCCGGTGACCCGGTGCTGAACGGTGGCCCGCCCGTGCAGGCACTGGTGGTGTACAACAGCAACCCCGTGGCCGTGGCCCCCGAGTCGGGCAAGGTGGTGAAGGGCTTTGCGCGTGAAGACCTGTTCACTGTGGTGCTGGAGCACTTCCAGACCGACACCGCCGACTACGCCGACTACATCCTGCCCGCCACCACGCAGCTGGAACATTGGGATATCCACACCAGCTACGGCCACACCGACGTGCTGCTCAACCGCCCGGCCATTGCTCCTCTGGGCGAGTGCCGACCCAACACCGACGTGTTCCGGGCGTTGGCGGCACGCATGGGGTTTGCCGAGAGCGGCCCGGACAGTGCCTGCTTCGCCGACACCGACGAAACCCTGTGCCGCACAGCGTTTGCCGACAGCAGTGACGACGGTGTGTTGTTCGACACCCTGCTGGCCAATGGGTTTGCGCCCTTGCCCCAGCGTTTCGCGCCCGAGGCACCGTTTGCGCAAGGCGGGTTCCCCACCCCGTCGGGCAAGTGCGAGCTGTTTTGCCAGCGCCTAGCCGACAAGGGGCAAGATGGCTTGCCTGACCACGTGCCCAACCTGGAGTCGGTGGCCAGCCACCCGGCGCTGGCCGAGCGTTACCCGCTGGCCTTCATTTCGCCGCCTGCACGCAACTTCCTGAACTCCACCTTCGTCAACGTGACCAGCCTGCGCAACATCGAAGGCGAACCCTTGCTGGAGCTGTGCGCCGACGATGCGGCGCAGCGGGGCATCGCCCACGGCGACACCGTGCGGGTGTTCAACGACCGGGGCAGCTACCACTGCACCGCGCGCGTCAGCCCACGGGCCAGGCCCGGCGTGGTGAACGGGCTGGGTGTGTGGTGGCGCAAGTTCGGCTTGCACGGCACCAACGTCAACGAAGTGACCAGCCAGGCACTGACCGACATGGGCGGCGGCCCCACCTTTTACGACTGCCTGGTGCAGGTAGAGCGCATGGGCATACCGGGTGATGCGTTGGCCGGCCAGGCAGCTGCCAGCGTCTGATATGGCAGGGCGTGTCGGCGTCAGGGTCCGCCAGGTGGTGCCGGAGCACTGGTGGCCACACCACAGCCTGGCTGGCATTGGGCTGGAGGGGGGGCTGAGGTGGCTTATGCAGCTTGGGTGGCTGCGGCGGTGGTGGGCCGTGTTGTGCCTGGCACCGGTGGTCGCTGGCTGTGCCAGCAGCGGCCCCACAGGTGCGCCCGGCCTGGGTTACTACTGGCAGTCCGTGACCGGGCATGTGGCGCTCATGAACGCCGCGCGGCCGGTGGACGATTGGCTCGCCGACCCGGGGGTGAACCCGGCGCTGAAGGCCCGGCTGGCGCTGGCCCAGCGCATGCGGCAGTTCGCCGTCACAGATCTGGGCCTGCCCGACAACGCCAGCTACACACGCTATGCCGACCTGGGGCGCACAGCGGTGGTGTGGAACGTGGTGGCGACCACCGAACTGTCGCTCGATTTGCAAACCTGGTGCTACCCGGTGCTGGGCTGCGCCGGTTACCGGGGTTACTTCAAACAGGCCGATGCCGAGGCGTTTGCGGCCACGCTGACGGCACAGGGGCTCGAAGCGGCGGTTTACCCCGTGCCTGCCTACTCGACGTTGGGGTGGATGAACTGGCTGGGGGGCGACCCTTTGCTCAACACCTTTCTGGGGCATGTCGAGGGCGAGCTGGCGCGCTTGCTGTTTCACGAGTTGGCCCACCAGGTGGTGTACGCGCAGGACGACACCGCGTTCAATGAGTCCTACGCCACTGCGGTTGAAAGGCTGGGTGGCCAGCGCTGGCTGGCATTGCACGGCTCCGAGCAGGCCCGTGCGGCATTCGAGGTGTTCGATGCCCGGCGGCAGGCTTTTCGGACACTCACGCGCGAGGTGCGGCAAAATTTGAAACGAATTTATGCCCCATCGCTTGATGGTAATGCTTCTTCAGCTACTCATTTTGGTAGCGTTGATGTGCGTGCAGCCAAGGCCGCCGAGATGGCCCGTTTTCGTGCCCGCTACGCCGAGCTGAAGGCGGCATGGGGTGGTTACAGCGGCTACGACGCCTGGGTGGCGCGCAGCAACAACGCCACGTTCGCCTTGCAGGCTGCCTACGACCAGTGGGTGCCCGCGTTCGAAACCCTGTTCGAACGCGAGGGGCAGTCCTTTGCCCGTTTTCATGCCGCAGTGGCCGATCTGGCCCGCCTGCCGCATGCCGACCGGCACGCGGCCTTGCAGCGCCTCAGCCGGCCTTAGCAGCCTGTCGGACCATTGATTACCAGCGGAGCAGGCCAGTTTTTTTCAAACCGGGTTCAGGCTGTCTTCGGCTTGCTGGTGCGCTGTTGGGGTGCTTTTGCCGCAGTGCCCCGAGGGGTGCGCGCCCGGGCGGGCCGGGTTGGGGTGGTTGGGCTCGCTGGGGTGGTTGGGGCCACAGCAGATGCCGGGCTGCTTGCCGGTTTGCTTGGGCGGGCGGCGCGCCGGTCCACCGTCACGGACGGGCCTGGGGTGACAGCAGCCAAGGGTGGCGTGTTGTCGGACGGGTGCAACAACTCGGTGCGCAAGGCGTCGGCCGAGACAGGCTGCACGCCATTGGGCCGGGGCGGCAGGCTCTGGGGAGCCTGGCTCAGCAACTCTTCCAGCCGCGTCAGCAGTGCTTGCGAGCTGGGTGCCATGTCGTTGCGCGGCCCGACGACGTAACGCACTGTGTCCAGCGCGCGCTGGCGCAATTCGGCGTGGGGCAGCAGGTAGGGCAGGCCTTCGATCGCACCCTCGCGTTCAAACTCCACGATGATGGACTGCTGCCGGATGATGGCTGCTCGGCGGTCGGCCGTCAGCGAGGCAAACGGCTCCTCCGCAGTCAGCACCTGGGCCGATCGTTCGAGCCTGTCGCGGCGGACCGAGCCGCGCGAGTCGGCCATCAGGATCAGCATGCGGATGACGGCCGCCTCCAGCCCACCCTGGTCGCAGCCCAGCAGCATGGCCTGCACTTCAGGCAGGTAGCGCAGTTCCTGCGCGTCTTTGTGGGCGCGGTTGTGGGCATGGGTGGTGCCCACCCATTGCATGAACGGGTTGCCATACAGCGCAATGAAGCTCAGTTCGTAGGCGGCATCGCGCACATCGCGCAACAGGTCCATCGTCTGCGTGATGCCGGCCGCGAGGGCCTGCTCAGCGACCAGGAAAGGGTTGTCTGCGCCCGCTTGCCTGCGGTCGGCACGGGCGGCCGCTGCTGCTGCTTTCACCACGGGCATGACGGGGTTGACGGCATCGGCCATCATGCGGCGGCTGGCGCGCGAGGGGTGGCAGGCTTCCATCAGCTGCGCGGTTTGCGGCGTGACCACCGATTGCACCGCCGGGCGCAGCAGCGTTTCGTAGGTGTGCACACCCATTTCAGACAGGCGGGCCACTGCGGCAAAGTCGCGCTCGTCTGAGCGGTCGCTGCTGATGACGTTGAGCACATCTGCCATGGTGCGGGCGCGAAAACTCACCACGAAGTGGGCTGCATCGCCGTCACCCAGGATGTCTTCGATCATCATTTCGTACAGACCGGGTGCCAGGGCCTCGATGGTCTTGAGGGTCGATGCCATCTCGGCATGTTCTTTCTTGGCCACCGACGACGACACGAAGATGCCCAGGTGGCCCACTTTGTCATGCACCATGTAGATGATGCGGTTGCCCCGGATGACGATTTCACGCTCGTTGGCGTAGGTGTCCACAATCCAGTTCAATGCCTGCTGGGGCGGCGTGATGTTGTCGCCACGGCTGGCGAACACGATGATGGGCGAGCGGATGGCCTTCAGGTCCAGGGGCCGACCGTGCTCAAGGCTGGCCTCGCCACGCGCCAGCTTGTTGCCCACAAACAGCTGTTCGACGATCCAGCGGATTTCCGCCTCGTTGGTGAAGTGGTAGCCGCCCCACCAGCGCTCGAACTCCAGAAACGCATCGCGGGCCTCCTGACTGTCAATGTGGGCAAACAGGTCGTAGTACTTGCCAAACAGGTTGCGCCCGGGGTTCAGCATCTCGAAATTGCTGACCAGGTGGGCACCGTCAAACTGGCCGTGGCCCAGGTCTGACAGCACCAGCGCAGGCAAAGCCCCACCCAGCAGCCCGCCGTTGTAGCGCATGGGGCTTTCGCCCACATGGCCAGACCAGTAGGCCATGGGCGCACCATTGATGACCAGCGGACCGGTGATGTCGGGGTTGGCAGCCGCGAGCAGCATTGTTGCCCAGCCCCCCTGGCAGTTGCCGACGATGATGGGGGCGGGTGCATCGGGGTGACGGCGCACGATTTCGCGCACAAAACCCGCTTCGGCACGCATCACATCGGCCAGTGTCTGTCCTTCGACCGGCCGTTGACGGAACACGACGAAGTAAACCGGGTGCCCTGCCCGCAGTGCCACGCCGACCTGGCTGTCTTCCTTGAACCCGCCAATGCCCGCGCCATGTCCTGCGCGCGGGTCGATGATCATGTAGGGCCGCTTCCACTCGTGCACCGTGATGCCCTTGGGCGGCAGGATGTGCAGCAACTGGTAGTTGACGGGATGGGGCAGCGTGTGTCCGTCCACGATCAGTTCGTGGTCATAGGCCAGCACCGGTGGGGTCCCGGCCGCTTCGTGCGCCAGGTCGTTGTTGCCGCGCTCGCGCAGGGTGTCGAGGGTCAGGGCGGTGCGCTGCAGCGCATCGACCCAGTAGGCCTGGGCCTGTGCCAGCCACGATCCATCGGCCAGTTCGGCTTGCAGGGTCTGGCTGAGTTGCCTGCCTTGTTCGCTGAGGCTGCCATGGAAGTTGGCCAGCGATGACTGGATTTTCTGTGCGTGCAGCGCACAGGCTTCTCCCAGTCGGTGCGCCAAATTGTTCAGCGCCTCGGTCTCGTTGTGAGTGCGTTCGCCCAGGTGCGCAGGGCTGAAGAGGGGTTTGGGTGACAACATGTGGAGCGTCCTGTCTGTTGCGCGCGGGGGCGCATGCGGTGGGCAAAAAGCCCAAACCTCCATTTAACCCTTACACAGACCCGTCTGGGGAAACTATGATGAGTCTTTCTGATCTGGATCAAACTTCAAGATGGCCCACATACACATTGAGCGAGACCACCATTTTTCCAAGGCCAAAGCCCGCAAGATTGCTTTCCAGTGGGCAGAGCAGGTCGAGAATGAGTTCGACATGGCCTGTACGTATGAAGAGGGCGACGACGAAGACCTGGTGAGCTTTTCCCGCAGCGGCGTCAAAGGCACGCTGCGGGTCTGCGCCAGGCGCTTCGAGCTCGATGCGCAGCTGGGCATCCTGTTGGGCGCTTTCAAGGGTCGTATCGAGTCGGAAATCGTCAAAAACCTCGACGAGCTGATGGCCGCCCATCCGGCAGCCAAAACGGCACCAGCTGGCGCAACCAAGGCAGCGCCCAAATCGCGCAAAAAGCCAGCCGCCTGAGGCCGCTGCATGGGTGCGTTCAACCGTTCGGATGCGCGGCCTGCCTTCGGCCCGCTGGCGGGCCTGAAGGTGGTGGAAATGGGGCAACTCATTGCCGGGCCGTTTGCCGCCAAGACCTTGTCGGACTTCGGTGCCGAGGTCATCAAGATCGAGCCACCTGGCAAAGACGGCTCGCCCGGGGGCGACCCGCTGCGCGTGTGGCGTTTGCTGAAAGACGGTACATCGGTCTGGTGGCAGGTGCAGTCGCGCAACAAGCGTTCGCTGGCGCTCGACTTGCGCAGCTCGCAAGCACGGGACATCGTGCGCGCGCTGGCCGCCGAGGCCGATGTGCTGATTGAAAACTTCCGTCCCGGTGCGATGGAGTCGTGGGGTCTGGCGCCCGATGAACTGGTCAAGGCCAACCCCCGGCTGGTGGTGCTGCGTGTCAGCGGGTACGGCCAGACCGGGCCCTACCGTGACAAGCCGGGGTTCGGCCTGTTGGGCGAGGCCATGGGGGGCATGCGGCACCTGACCGGGCAGCCCGGCGAGGTGCCCGTGCGGGTCGGGGTGAGTCTGGGCGACACACTGGCTGCGTTGCACGGTGTCATCGGCATCCTGATGGCGCTGCACGAGCGGCAGCGCAGCGGACAGGGGCAGGTGATTGACGTGGCGTTGTACGAGGCGGTGTTCAACTGCATGGAAAGCCTGTTGCCCGAATACAGCGCCTTCGGTGCCGTTCGCGGCCCTGGGGGCAGTGCGCTGCCGGGCATTGCCCCGAGCAATGCCTACCTGTGTGCAGACGGCTACGTGCTGATCGGCGGCAATGGCGACGGGATTTTCAGGCGACTCATGACCGTCATCGGGCGGGACGATCTGGGGCAAGCCCCCGATCTGGCTCACAACGCGGGGCGGGTGGCCCGCGTGGCGGAACTGGATGCCGCCATCGGCCAGTGGACCGCTGCGCGGACGGTGGGCGAGGCCCTGGCGGCCCTGGATGCCGCTCAGGTTCCGGCTGGGCGCATCTACACCGTGGCAGACATTGCAGCCGACCCGCATTACGCGGCTCGCGGCATGCTGATCGAGCGCGCGCAAGCCGATGGCAGCAGCCTGCTGGTGCCCGGCATCGTGCCCAAGCTGTCACGTACACCCGGCCAGCATGTGAGCGACGCGCCCGCGCTGGGACAGGACACCGATGCCGTGCTGGCGGGCATGGGGCTGTCGGTGGCGCAGATTGCCGAGTTGCGGGCCAAAGGCGTGGTGCAGTGACACAAAAGCCCCGCCAGCGGTGGCTGGCGAGGCTTGTCGGGTGGCTTTTTGTGAGCCGGGTGGGCGGCAGGGCCGTCCACCGTGCCAGCTGGCGCTGGCCTTGGGGTTGTCAGCTCAGGGATTCGATCAGGTCGATGTACTGCTGCATGGCATCGTCACTGTCGGTGCCTTGCAGCTTGTTCCAGGCGTCCCATTTGGCGCGACCCACCATGTCGGTGAAGCCGGGCTTCTTCTCGGTGTTGTCGCCTGCTGTGGCCTGCTTGTACAGGGCATAGATTTTCAGCAGCGTGGCGTTGTCGGGGCGCTCGCTCAGGTTCTTGGAGTTGGCAACAGCAGCTTCGAATTGGGCTTTGAGTTTGGCCATGGACAGACTTTCGGTCAGGGGTTGAGGAAATTGCTCGGCCTGTGGCCGGTGCGCGGGGTGTTTGCACGTTATCTTAGGGGGTGTCGGTGCAGACAAAATAGGGGGTTAACTCCAGTCGGGTCCTGTGCCGACTGTCGCGCAGTCTGATCACTCCATCTGGAACATTGTCATGGTCACACGTATTCCCACCCAACCCGTCGGCTCCCGCCGTGCTGCAGAGGGTTCGTCCGGATCATCTGGTGCGCGTGATCGTGAGCATCATCCGTTCACCGATGCCATTCAGGGTGTGCTGGGCCTGTCGGGCGAGCGCATGAGCAAGGTCGATACCGCGTGGCTGCGGATGGATTCGGCAGCCAACCTGATGATGATCCTGGGTGTATGGGTGCTCAAGCCCGGTGTGCGCTACGAGGACGTGTGTGTGCGCATCACGGAAAGGCTGTTCCCCATTCCGCGCTTCCGTCAGTTGGTGGTGGAGGATGCCGCCGGTGCCACCTGGGTGGACGATCCGGCATTCGACATCCACCAGCATGTGGTGCGTGAGGTTTTGCCCGCCAGGAGCCAAGCAGCCTCAAAGGGGCGGCGAAAGGGGGGCGCGGCCGCATTGGCGGACCAGCAGGCATTGCAGGCGCGCGTGGGTGAGTTGGCGACGCAGCCGCTGGACCGCCGTCGGCCGCTGTGGCAGTTTCATCTGGTCGAACACTATGAAGGCGGCTCGGCACTGATTGCGCGCATTCACCATTGCATTGCAGATGGCATCGCGCTCATCACGGTAATGATGGGCCTGGTCGACGGTGGCAAGCCACCGCGCACGCGCAGAAAAAAGGTATCGCACGCGGCCGAGCATCCGCAAGAGTGGTTGGCTGATACCCTGGTGCGCCCATTGACCGAACTGGCGGTCAAGGCGCTCGATGCGGCGGGTGATGGCATGGTCTGGTCGGTGGATGCCGTGGGGCATCCGCGACAGGGGCTGGAGGCAACCGTTCACTCCACACTTGCTGCTGCACGCATGGGCAGTCAGTTGGTGTCTGACCTGGCCGCCCTGGCCCTGATGGACGACGACTCGCCCACCAGCTTGAAAGGCCAACCCACTGCACGGAAAACCGTCGCCTGGTGCGAGCCCATCCCGCTCGAAGAAGTCAAGGCAGTGGGCAAGGCGTTGGGATGCTCGGTCAACGATGTGCTGCTGAGTGCGGTGGCAGGTGCCATCGGGCGTTACCTGTCGCGGCGCGGCGAAGCGGTGGCAGGCAAAGAGATACGCGCCATGGTGCCGGTGAACCTCAGGCCTTTGGATCAGGCCTGGAAAATGGGCAACCGTTTTGGCTTGGTGCCGCTCGTGCTGCCGGTGGGAATCGAAAATCCGGTTGAACGCGTTTACGCCGTGCGCGCCCGCATGCAGAGCCTGAAAGGGAGCATGCAGCCTTTGCTGGCATTCGGCCTGTTGTCGGTGGCGGGTTTGCTGGTCAAGCCAGCGCAGGATGCCTTGCTGGGGTTGTTCTCCCGCAAAACCACCGCCGTCATGACCAATGTGCCCGGGCCGGGTGACAAGTTGGCCTTTTGCGGGGCGACGCTGGAGCAAACGATGTTCTGGGTGCCGCAGTCGGGTGACATCGGGCTGGGGGTGTCCATCCTGAGTTACGGCGGGGGCGTGCAATTCGGGGTGATCACCGACACCGGCATGTGCTCTGAGCCCCGCCAGATCATCGCCGAATTCGCCCCCCAGTTTGAAAGCCTGGCCTGGCTGGCGCTGATGTTGCCCTGGGGTGACGAACTCGGCAGTTGAGGGCCTGTGTTGGCTGACGCAGTCAAGCGTCGCTCAGGCCGGGCAACGGGCATGAGCCCATGGGCCACCGCCGCTCAGCTGCTCAGTCCTCGGCGAGCTCGGCTTTGGCCATTTCGATGTCCAGCCGTTCCATGGCATCCGCAGGTTGTAAGGCTGCGGCCTGCTGGTACAAGGCAGTGGCTTCATTTAGGTGACGCTCGCCTTCCAGCATGACCAGGCCGTTGGCATATTCCACCAGTGCGATGGCGGAATGGGGGGTCAGGGTCAGTGCGGTCTGGTAGTGCTTCAGGCCGACCTCCTTTTTGGCCCCGTAGGTCAGGCCCCCGATGAGGATGCCGACCTTGTCGATCACCTCGGCATGGAACGCTGCCAGCGCCAGGTGGGCACCGGCGTGTTGGGGGGCCAGCTTCAGTGTGTTGTCCAGCGCCTTGCGCACACGTGTGCCCAGCCCTTCGGCCAATGCCTTGGCCACGCTGATGCCCTGACTGTATCGGCCCAATGCATAAGCCTGCCAGTACCAGGCGTTGGCGTTGTCGGGGGCGCGCTGTTGCAACTGTTGCGCCCGTTCGGCCACGGCAAGGTAGATGTCTTGCCTGGCTTGCTCTTTGGGTTCCAGATAGGTGGCATGGATGCAACTGGCTTTGTTGGCTGCGTTGATGCCGCTCGGGCCGGCTTTGAGGCCTGCATCGACCGCCGCACGGAACTCACCGTTGTGAAACAGCACCCACGCAGCCCAGGCTTCGGTGGTGTCTGGCGCGGGTTCGCAATCGGCTGCGTGCAAACGCGCCCACTGCTTTCTGAGGGAGGCCGCTGTGTATTTGAACTCACCCAAATAGGGGAACTTTGCCCATTTGGCCATGGTGTCTCCAAGTGCATCTTTTTTGTTGTCAACACTGGGATTGTCGTGCCTGCGGGCCGGGTGCAGTCAAAAATGCGACAGCTATCTGCAGCAATCTTGACGCAGCGCAAAGCCCGGCACGCGAAAAGGCCCTGTGAACGGGCAACTCAGTTGGGCTGGTTGTACGCGGAGGTGAGGTGCAGCAGGTGCTCGCGGTGTGCCCGTTCCATGTAGGGGGCCAGCAGATTGAGCACGTGTGCAGCACCCCGCATCAGGGCTTTTTCAGCGTGCTCGGGTTCCAGCGCCTTGCGCGGGTCACGCACGAACTCGAAATTCAGCCAGTAGGTCAACACCACCACCATGCAGTTGGCCGTGGTGTCGAGTTCACGCGCGTCCAGCCGCAAGGTGCCAGCCCGGCCCATGGCATCGAGCATGGCCCGTATTGCCCGGGTTTTCTGCCGCATCATGAGCTGGAACTGGGTTTCCAGCCGACGGTTCTTGCTCAGCAGGTCTGACAGGTCGCGGTAGAAAAAGCGGTGATGCCAGATGCGCTCGAACAGGGTATGCATGAAGAACCAGGCATCTTCAACGTTCTTCACATCGTCGCTGGCCATCAGAATTTCGGTCAGGCTCTGCTCGTACCGGGCATACAGTGCATTGATGAGTTCGTCCTTGGCCGGGTAGTGGTAATACAGGTTGCCCGGGCTGATGCCCAGTTCGGCAGAAATCAGGGTGGTGGAGACGTTGGGCTCGCCGAACCTGTTGAACAGGTCAAGGGTCACCTCCAGTATCCGTTCGGCGGTTCTGCGGGGTGGCTTTTTTGACATGGCGCTTCCTCCGGGCGTTGCAGGGATGCTCAGTGTGCCCGATGTGTGCCCATTTCAACCGCGCCGCTGTCAAGTGCGTGCTGGATGTCGTCCACACTGTCTTGCAAGCGGTGTATGGCAGCACCCAGTCTCGAGTTGCAGCGCCGTTCATCGGCAGCAGGCGCCAGCAGCTTGCGCGACGTGTCTTCCAGCACATCCCGCTTCAAGGACAGGCCATGCACGCCGAGCTGGGTGCTGAGTGTGGTGTAGCGTGTGCGCAGCAAAGACCGGGTCTGCTGGTAGGCGTGTTCGGCCAGTTCGCGCCGCTGCCGGTAGCTGAAGGTGTTGGCCATGTAGAACTCGGGGTCGCGCTGATCGGGTTCCAACAGGACGATGGCCGTGTGGGGGTAACTGCGTTCGTACTGTTTCATGCCCAGTTCGAGCCGCGAGTGGATCATGCTTCGGAAGGTCTGGTTGATGACCGCTGGGAACCCACCTTCAACCAGTGAAGGGATGGGCGTGCCGGCCGCGCCACCCACGCGCTGGTGGGGTGCGGGGGTCGAATCAAACGGCACCAGTGGGTTCAGGCAGAACATCACATCGGTGCCTTCGTCCAGCGCAACGGTCGCATGCATGGTTTTTTTCAATGCACCATCGACGTAGTACTGTCCGTCTATCCTCACCGGTGGAAACAGGCCGGGCAGGGCGGCACTGGCTGCGATGGCGCGAGATATGGGGACGTGCTCCCAACCTGCGCGACCAAACGGTGCCGCGTCGCCGCTGTCCAGATGGGTGGCCACCAGCGTCAACCGGCGGTTCAGCTGCCGAAAATCGTTGGTGCGACCAGGCTGGGAGAACAGTTTGGCGAGTTGTGTATGCACTTCCTCGTTACTGAAGACGCCCGTCGGCATGGCCGGGGCCAGTTTTTCCAGTGCCCCCACCAGTGACTTGCTGCCCGATGCCCAGGACCACAGCGAAGTGAGGCCCAGTCCCGGCAGTTGGCACAGCCGTTGGGCAATTTCGGCATAGGCCGGGCGCATCATCCATGCAGGGTCGAACACCTCGCCAGTGCCCGACTCGCTTTGAATGAACAGTTCGCACAACTCACGTGGCGACATGCCGTTGGCGAGGCCTGCTGCAATGAAGCCACCAGCTGACACGCCGACGAAATGATCGCACTCGTTCAACTGGATGCCCTCCAGCACCTCGTCGAGCGCGCACAGGGCGCCGATTTCGTAAATGGCTCCCAACGGCCCGCCGCCGGCCAAAGCCAATGCCACGCGAGGGCGGTGTGTGTTTGACTTTCGACGGGATGTGGTCGCAGTAGGCATGGATTGTTTTTGCATGGGCAGCAGTGTGTGGCGAAACCAGGCTGTTTGTCATGCTGCGTTGCAGCAAGTGGCCAGATGTGGCAAGGCCGCTCGCTGCCGTGCCCGGATTGACGGCACACGGTAGCGAGCGGCCTCGCAGTCAGAAAGCGGCGTGCCCCTTTCGGGGCGCTGCTCAGGCCGTTGCGGTTTCGGCTGCTTCTGCCTTGGTCACTGCCTTGACGGTTTTCTTGGCAGGTGCGGCGGCCTTGGGGGCAGCAGGCTTGGCTGCAGGTGTTTTGGCCACTGCCTTCACGGCTTCGGTCTTGACGGCAGACTTGGGCTGCAGCTTCTGCACGTTGCGGTTCAGTTCGTCGATGCGAGCAATCAGCGCGTCGATGTCTTGCGCAGTGGGCACACCCAGTTTGCTCAGGGTGCGGGACACACGGTCTTCAAAAATGGTTTCCAGCTTGTCCCACTGACCGGTGGCCTTGGAAGTGATGTCGTTGGCCATGTTGCTCATGCGACTGGTGGCATCGGCAATCCGCTCTTCTGCTGCAGCTTGGGTCTTGCGCTGGATGGACAGGCCTTCCTTGACCAGGTTTTCAAATACTTTGGAACCTTCTTGCTGTGCCTTGGCGAAAGCGCCCAAGCCAGCCAGCCAGATTTGCTGTGCGGAATCTTTGACAGCGCCGGCCAGAGGTGCCTCTGCGGCTTCTGGTGTGGCGGTTTTGGCGGTGGATTTTTGCAGTTTCTTGACCATGGTGAACTCCAGAGAACAGTTAATGAGGTGACAGCGTTGCAACGCCAGACAGTGGGTGAACTGTACGCCCCAGAGCCCTATGTGTTTAGGTGCTGACAACTAACAGACTAGGGGCTGTGCCCAAAGGGTGTGCGGCCATTCAGCTTGCGACAGAACCCTGCCAGTTACCCGTTGGGTCAAACGGCGATAGGGTGTTTCCCGCGGTAGGTCAACTGGATTGGCTTGCAAGGGCTGTCTGTGCGACGCCTCACACACGGTTGCAAGGTCGCGTTGAGTCACGAGGTTGAGGAGCGGGGCGAACGCCTGAGATAATTAAAGGTTTCCATCCGCCGAAAGGGGCGGCTGGCGTTCGCCGGGCAGGGCCGGCTGGTTATCACACGCACATCATGATTCTTGTCACAGGCGGCGCCGGCTTCATCGGCGGCAATTTCGTGCTTGACTGGCTTGCCCAGTCGGGTGAATCGGTGGTCAATGTCGACAAACTGACTTACGCAGGCAACCTGGAAACGCTGACCAGCCTGGATGGCAACCCTGGCCATATCTTCGTGCAAGCCGACATTGGGGACCGTGCGGTGATTGACCGTTTGCTGGTCACCCATCGGCCTCGCGCTGTGGTGAATTTCGCCGCCGAAAGCCATGTGGACCGCAGCATTCATGGACCGGAAGACTTCATTCAGACCAATGTGTTGGGTACTTTCAGGCTTTTGGAGGCTGTACGGCATTATTGGTCAGGGTTGTCTGCTCCCGATAAAGAAGCGTTCAGATTCTTGCACGTGAGCACTGACGAGGTGTACGGCAGCCTGTCCTCAACAGACCCGGCGTTCACCGAAACCAACCGCTACGAGCCCAACAGCCCCTACAGCGCCAGCAAGGCCGCCAGCGATCATCTGGTGCGCGCCTGGCACCACACGTACGGCCTGCCGGTGGTGACGACCAACTGCAGCAACAACTACGGGCCCTACCATTTCCCTGAAAAGCTCATCCCGCTGATGATCGTCAACGCACTGGCGGGCAAGCCCTTGCCGGTCTATGGTGATGGCATGCAAATCCGCGACTGGTTGTATGTGAAAGATCACTGCAGCGCGATTCGGCGTGTCCTCGAAGCCGGGCGCTTGGGCGAAACCTACAACGTGGGTGGGTGGAACGAGAAGCCCAACATCGAGATCGTCCGCACGGTGTGTGCGTTGCTGGACGAGTTGCGTCCCAAGGCGGATGGCACGTCGTATGCCACACAAATCACCTATGTCACGGACCGCCCCGGTCATGACCGCCGCTACGCCATCGATGCCCGCAAGTTGGAGGCCGAATTGGGCTGGAAACCGGCAGAGACGTTTGAAACGGGCATCCGCAAAACAGTGCAGTGGTACCTGGACAACCCGAACTGGGTCGCCAATGTGCAGAGTGGCGCTTACCGTGAATGGGTGGGCAAGCAGTATGGTGGTGGCACACAAGGAGCTGAACGTGCGGCTTGACCCCGAGCAAGTTCGCGTGATCAAGCAAGTGGGGCAGCAGGTGCTGGGTGAAGGCACCCGGGTGGTGTTGTTTGGCTCGCGGGTGTCTGACCATGCCTTGGGCGGCGACATAGACTTGTTATATGAGTCTCCCCGGCCCATCCCGCGGCCGGCAGTTGCTGTTTGCGATCTTTATGGCGCTCTGGTCATGCAGTTGGGCGATCAAAAAATCGACGTTCTTGTCAAAGACCCCACTATGACCCTGGCCCCTGTCATGCAGCGGGCCTTGAGAAATGGGGTGGCATTGTGAGCATGCTGTTCATCCCCGAATATGCTGCCAGCGCCCGAATAGCGCTTGAACTGGCGCGACGGGAGGCTGTTCACCTTCGGTTCACGCAGTCCGGGCTGTTCGCGCAGGTTCCCACGCTGGAGTGGGTCCAGTCGTTGCCCGACAAGCCCACCGAAGGCGAGCGGCTTGACGCATTTGTCAGCCGATTCTCTCGACTTCAAGACCATTTGGGAGACAAGCTGCTTCCTCGTTTTGCGGAGCTCGTGGGCGCGAGCCCCCGATCACTGCTCGATGCACTGAACACGGCCGAGCGCATGCAGTGGGTGGACAGTGCGCAGCGGTTTGTATCCGCCCGTAAACTTCGCAATCTCATGGTGCATGAGTACATGACCGACCAAACCCTGTTTCTGGACGCTGTTCTGGCGGCTAACGACGCGTGCCACATGTTTTACGACTCGGTTGAGCGGATCCAGGTGTGGGCAATCACCAACGGCTTGCTGCAGGAGTCAATATGAACATCCTGCTCTTCGGCAAAGGCGGCCAGGTTGGGTGGGAGCTGCAGCGCAGCCTGAGCCTGCTGGGCAGAGTCACCGCGCTCGACCACGACAGCGCAGACCATTGCGGTGACTTTGCCAACCTTGCTGGCGTGGCTGAGTCTGTGCGCGCCCTGCGTCCGGATGTCATCGTCAACGCAGCGGCACATACCGCCGTCGACAAAGCCGAAGGTGAGCCGGAGCTTGCCCGCGCCCTCAATGCCAACACGCCTGGTGTGCTGGCGCAGCAGGCGGCCGAGCAGGGTGCTTTGCTGGTGCACTACAGCACAGACTATGTGTTCGATGGCAGTGGCACTCAGCCATGGACCGAGGCGGATGCCACCGGTCCGCTGAGTGTGTATGGGCAAACCAAGCTGGAAGGGGAGCAGCTCATTCAGGCAAGTGGTTGTCAGCACCTCATTTTGCGCACCAGCTGGGTATATGCCGCGCGGGGGGGCAACTTTGCCAAAACCATGCTCAGGTTGGCCCAAGAGCGCGAACGGCTCACGGTGATCGATGACCAGTGGGGCTCCCCGACGGGTGCCGACCTGCTGGCTGACGTGACCGCGCATGCCATCCGGCATGTGCGCCACCGTCCGCAGGATGGCGGGCTGTACCACTGCGTGGCAGGTGGCCAGACCAACTGGCACGCATATGCCAGCCATGTCATCCGGACGGCTCAGCGCCTGAAACCTTCGCTGGACATCCGCGCGACCGAGATTGCCCCGGTTCCCAGCAGTGCATTTGTCACGGCGGCCAGGCGGCCACACAACTCCCGGCTGAACACCTCCAAGTTGACAGATACATTTGGCTTGGTGCTGCCATCCTGGCAAAAGGGTGTCGATCGCATGCTGGCCGAAGTGCTTACAGCGTGACCTCAAAGCCTCCAGAGACGCACAAACCATTTCCATGACAGCCAATATTCCAGCCCGCAAGGGCATCATCCTGGCTGGTGGTTCCGGCACCCGCCTCCACCCAGCCACGCTGGCTATCAGCAAACAACTGTTGCCGGTGTACGACAAACCCATGATCTACTACCCGCTCAGCACCCTCATGCTGGCGGGCATCCGTGATGTGCTCATCATCAGCACACCGCCGGACACGCCCCGTTTCCAGCAATTGCTGGGAGATGGCAGCCAGTGGGGCATGAACCTGAGTTATGCAGTGCAGCCCAGCCCTGACGGCCTGGCGCAGGCCTTCATCATTGGTGAGCAGTTCATTGGTAACAGCCCCAGTGCGCTGGTGCTGGGCGACAACATTTTCTACGGTCACGACCTGCACACCCTGCTGGCTGATGCCGATGCACAGGCTGGGGGCGCAACCGTGTTCGCCTACCATGTGCATGATCCGGAACGCTATGGCGTGGTGGCATTCGACAAAGCTGGCAAAGCCACCAGCATCGAAGAAAAGCCCAAGCAACCCAAAAGCAACTTTGCCGTCACGGGTCTGTACTTCTACGATAACCAGGTGGTCGACATTGCCAAAGCGGTCAGGCCCAGCGCGCGCGGTGAATTGGAAATCACCACAGTCAACCAGACCTACTTGGAAAAGGGTGGACTGACCGTCCAGATCATGCAGCGTGGTTATGCATGGCTGGATACCGGCACGCATGACAGCCTGCTGGAAGCGGGGCAGTTTATTGCCACATTGGAAAAGCGTCAGGGTTTGAAGATTGCCTGCCCTGAGGAGATTGCCTGGCGCAATGGGTTTATCAATGGCGAGCAATTGCAACAACTCGCGCTACCCTTGGCTAAAAGTGGTTACGGCCAGTATTTATTGCGTTTGATGATCTAGCTGAGATGGAAAAGACTTCGCCGGTTGATAGCCGTCTAATTGCCGCTTTTGATCATTTGAAGTCTGGCCGACAGGATGCGGCCTGTTCAGCATTTCAGGCTTTGCTTGATGTGAGTCCTGGCAATGCGATTGCAGTTCAGATGCTTGGCAACATTGCCTATAGTGTTGGGGAGCCTCTTAAAGCAGTGGCGTACTTTCGTCGTGCGCTAGAGCTTGATCCTTCACAGACAGATGTTTGGTGCAACCTTGCCACAGCCGAGTTTCAGGCTGATCGGTTTGCTGAAGGTTTTCATGCCATCGACTGTGCTCTGGCGCTCTCTTCAGACAATGCACGTGTGTATGCCATTCGTGGTTCTGCATACGCGCGGCAAAAGCGCGATGTCGAGGCACTGAACGATTTCGCCGTTGCGCTGAGGTTGAACCCACTGGATGGTCTCAGCGCTGTTAGCTATTGGGCATGCGCTTGTCGCATATGCTGGTGGACGCAGGCAGAAACAGTCTCGCCGCGTGTCAGACAGTTGGTGGATCAGGGGGCGCCGCTAGTACCGCCTTTTTCGCTGTTGAGTGTGATGGATGAACCTAGGTTGCATCGGACTTGTGCTGTCAACCGGGCTCGAAAATTCACGCCGCCGCATGCTCTTCCCTTACGTGTTTGTCCAAACTCAGACACGCGTTTCAAAGTTGCCTACCTCTCGGCCGATTTTCATGAGCATGCAACCACTCATCTGATGGCGGGCGTGTTCGAGCATCACAATAATGAACTGATAGAGACTATTGCTGTCTCGATCGGTCCTGTTACGGCTGACGCAGTCCGATTACGGGTAGTCAAGGCGTTCAGTCAATTTGTGGATGCACATTCGTGGAGCGATACAGCCATCGCGCACTGGCTGATCGATCGCGGTGTACATATTTTGGTTGATCTCAAAGGTCATACCGAGTTTGCTCGGCCCGGCATCGTCGCCCTTAAACCCGCACCCCTAGTAGTCAGTTACTTAGGGTATCCGGGTACCAGTGGTATGCCTGCGGTCGATTACATCATCGGCGATTCTGTGGTTACCCCCTTTCACCATCAAGCACATTTTTCCGAATCGATAGTTCAGTTGCCGAATTGCTACCAATGCAACGATAAATCCCGAGTACTGCCTGAACAAAGCCATAGTCGTGATGTGGAGGGCTTGCCTGCTGATGCTCTTGTGTTTGCTGCATTCAATCATCCGTACAAAATTCGTCCTGACATGTTTGATGCTTGGTGCCGAATCCTCAAAAGTTTGCCAAACAGCGTACTTTGGGTGTTGTGTGATCAACGCCAAACTCAGACGTTTTTGCTAAATCATGCGGCGGAGCAAGGCGTTACAGCTGATCGCATTGTTTTTGCGAAGCGTGTCGGATACAAAGAGCATCTTGCACGTCATGTATTGGCTGATCTGTTTCTGGATACTTGGCCTTATTGTGCACATACAACTGCAAGTGACGCGCTCTGGATGGGGCTGCCCGTTTTGACGCTAAAGGGCCAATCGTTTGCCAGCAGGGTGGCTGCAAGTTTGCTTAAGTGTGTCGGGCTTCCGGACTTGGTTGTAGACAGCCTGTCAGCATATGAAGAAAAAGCAGTTGAACTTGGTCGAAATCCAACTTCGTTACAGAAACTGAAATTGCATTTGGAGTCCATTCGTTTCGTCACCCCGCTCTTTGATACGGCAGGCTTTGCAAAGCACCTTGAATCTGCCTACATCCATATGATCAAACGGTGGCAGTCTGGTGCATTGCCCGTTCCTTTTGCCATTAAAGGAGATGGTTCGGTCGTTGAGGCTGCTGACTTTTTCCCTCCTTCATTATGATCAAACCTACAGCTGCAATTGGACCTCTTATTCTAGAACCAAAGATTTTTGGTGATTCACGAGGTTTCTTTTTTGAAAGTTTCAGCCGCGAGCGCTTCGAGGCTGATACAGGTGAAAACATAGAGTTTGTGCAAGACAACCATAGCCGCAGTGCCAAAGGCGTGCTGCGTGGTTTGCACTATCAGTTGCCTCCGCATGCCCAAGGCAAGCTTGTGCGTTGCGTGCGCGGTGCCGTTTTTGACGTTGCTGTGGACATCCGCCAAAGTTCACCCACCTTCGGACAATGGATGGGGGTTGAACTCAGTGAAGATAACCACAAGCAATTCTGGATCCCGCCTGGCTTTGCCCATGGATTCCTCACCCTCACCGATACAGCTGACTTTCTCTATAAAACCACCGCGTACTACGCCCACAGTCACGAGCGCGGCATTGTTTGGAGCGACCCCGCCATTGGCATTGAGTGGCCAGATGTCGGTTTGCCTTTCCAGCTGTCGGCCAAGGACCAGGCCGCTCGTCGTCTGGGCAATGTGCCAGTTGCTGACTTGTTTGAGTGAGGTCACTGCCGACTGTGGCACTCACCATTTCCATTGTCAGCCACGGTCACGGAGCAGAGGTGCGCAATCTGTTGGCCTTACTTGCCATCCCTGATGCCACGCCGGTGCAACGCGTCTGGCTCACCCTCAACCTGCCTGACCCCGAGCTTGCGTCATGGGTCCGGCAACCCTGGCCATTTGATCTGCAGTTGTGGGTCAATGCTACTCCTATGGGGTTTGGTGCCAACCACAACCAGGCGTTTGCCCGCGAATTGACCATGCCTGACCCCGCCAGCCGGTTTGGCGTGCTCAACCCCGATCTGTCGTGGTACTCCGATCCGCTGCCTGCTCTCCTGGATGCGCTACAGTCTCCTCAAGCTGGCTGCTCTTATCCTTTGCAACTTGATACAAAGGGCCGTATTCAGGATCACCGCCGTGCTCTACCTGGGCCAATTGCCTTGCTGCAACGGCACCTTTTGCGGAGTAAACCCTCACCGTTACTGAAGCCAGAATGGGTCAATGCCGCTTGCCTTGTGTTCCCCAGCCAGGTATTTAACGCTGTGGGTGGATTTGATATCCGTTATTACATGTACTGTGAAGACGTCGACCTCAGCTTGCGCTTGCAATTAGCTGGGTATGCATTGGTCGATGTTCCAACGGCCCAAGTGGTGCATGATGCCAGTCGGGCCAGTCGGCGAGACGTGCGCCACCTTCTGTGGCACGTGAGCAGCCTGTTGCGGTTGTGGAGTTCGCCCACATACCGGCGTTTTCGGTCCAGTCGCGCCACCGCTACCATTCGCGCCTGATATCTGTTCTTTCGCCCAAACATGACCCCCCACACACTTGATAGCCCGTCGTCCCCCTCCGGTTCAGGTGCACCCACTCGTATGAGGTTAGGCGAGTGGCTGGTGGCAGAAGGAAAGCTAACCCCACGTGACCTTGATCGAGCTCTTCTCGCCCAAACTGAAATGGGCGACCTGATTGGCCGCGTGCTGGTACGCCTGGGCCTGGTGGCCGATATCGATGTAGTGCGTGTACTCTCCCAGCAACTCCAGCTGCCCTTAATTTTTGGTGCCGACTTCCCTGATATCTTGCCGGAGGTCGTCGGCCTTCTTCCCGATTTCGCACGCACGCACGGTGTGTGTCCGGTGCGAGTGGATGACACTGGGCTTACCGTTGCTTTGGCCACCCCGCAAGACGCATTTGTGCTCAAGGCCCTGCGCTTGGCCACGGGCTTGGCCATACACCCCTGCGTGGCGTTGGAAGCCGACATTGAAAAGGCCCTGACGCTGCCAACCGAAACAGCCGTTTCTGACGAGGACGATGATCTGCGGCTGGAGGGAGACGGCAGCGACTTTGTCGAACATCTCAAAGACCTCGCCAGCGAGGCCCCCGTCATTCGCCTGGTCAACGCCATCATTGGCCGCGTGATTGAAATGCGGGCCTCCGACATTCACCTCGAGCCCTTTGACGACGGCTTGCATGTTCGCTATCGGGTGGATGGCGTCATCGCCACCGCCGAAGTGGTGCCCCCAAAGCATAGCGCAGCTGTCAACTCGCGCGTCAAGCTCATGGCCCACCTCGACATTGCCGAGCGTCGCCTGCCGCAAGACGGCCGCATCAAAACCCGCGTGAAAGGTCGCGAACTGGACCTGCGCGTGTCCACCGTGCCAACTGTGCACGGGGAAAGCGTCGTCATGCGTGTATTGGATCGTTCAGCCGTGCGCTTCAGCCTGGAAGACATGGGCTTTGCTCCCGACACGCTGGCCCACTTCAATGGCCTGCTGGCCCGGCCCCACGGCATCGTGCTTGTCACCGGGCCCACCGGCTCGGGCAAGACCACCACGCTCTACGCGGCGCTGTCCAAAATCGACGCCGACGCCCACAAAATCATCACCGTGGAAGAGCCGGTGGAGTACCAGCTGGAGGGCATCAACCAAATCCAGGTGCACGGCCAGATTGGGCTCACCTTCGCTCGCGCCCTGCGCTCCATCCTGCGGCAAGACCCCGACATCATCATGATTGGCGAAATGCGCGACGGTGAAACCGCGCAAATCGCGGTGCAGTCTGCCCTCACAGGCCATTTGGTGTTGTCTACCCTGCACACCAACACCGCCGCCGGTGCCGTGGTGCGCCTCACCGACATGGGGGTGGAGCGCTACCTCATCACCTCCTCGGTCAACGGCGTGTTGTCGCAGCGCCTGGTGCGCCAGTTGTGCAAGCACTGCAAAGAGCCCTATGTGCCCGACGACACGGTGCTGCGCACCTCGGGCCTGAAGCGGTTTGCCCAACCCGGCCAGCCCATTTACCGTGCCGTGGGCTGCGACCACTGCAGAGGCAGTGGCTACAGCGGCCGTACCGGTGTGCATGAACTGCTGGTGCTCGACGACGCACTGCGCCGCGCCATCCTGGACGGGGCCGATGCTGGCAGCCTGCACGCCCAGGCACAAGCCGCAGGCATGCTCAGTCTGTACGACGACGGCCTGCGCAAAGTGGTGGCAGGTCACACCAGCCTGGACGAAGTGCTTCGCGTGACCGAGGACCAATCCGATGCCTGAGTTCGCCTGGAAAGCCGCCCGGGTCGATGGCAGTCTGGCCGAGGGGCGCACCGAAGCCCCGTCTCAGGCCCAAGCTCTGCGCGCATTGCGTGCCCAGGGCCTAACACCCATCCGTGTGACCGAAGGCGGCTTGGTGGCGGCGCCGCAGGCGCCGCCAGGCAATGCCTCGACGCAGCCCAAGCCCACGCCATTCTGGCAACGCAAAGCAGGGCCGGGCGGTGCTGCCAACGCGGCCGATGTGCTGCTGCTCACCACCGAGCTCTCCATCATGCTCAAAGCTGGCTTGGCACTTGACACCGCGCTGCGTGTGCTCATTGGCATGAGCCACAAGCCCGCCGTGGCAAGCCTCACCCAAACCGTGCTGGACGACGTGAAAGGCGGGGTGCCGCTGAGTAAAGCGCTCAACCGCCACCGCGACCTGTTCGGCGACTTCTACATCAACATGGTGCGCAGCGGCGAGGCCAGCGGCCAGTTGTCTGCCGTGTTCGAGCGTTTGGTGGAGCACATGGAGCGCCTGCGCGCCCTGCGCGAAAGCGTGGTGTCGGCCACCATTTACCCCGCCATTTTGCTGGGCGTGGCCGTGTTGTCGCTGGTGGCCATGCTAGGCTTTGTGGTGCCCCAGTTTGAAACGCTGTTCAAAGACATGGGCGATGCCTTGCCCGCCCCCACGTTGTTTGTGATGCACCTGGGCCAGGCCTTTACCCAATACGGCTGGGCCATGGCCATTGGTGCCGTGGTGGTCTGGCTGTGGGCTCGGCAGTGGCTGCGCTCACCTGGTGGGAAAATTTGGTGGCAAAATGCTGCTTTGCGCTTGCCTGTATTGGGAAGTTTGCTGCATAAATACGATCTCACACTGTTTGCCCGTTCACTGGGTACCCTGCTGGGCAATGGCGTGCCGTTGCTCGGCGCGCTGCACATTGCCACTGAAACCGTGGGCAACGGCAAGCTGCGGCTGGCACTGTCCAGCGTGGCCCCCAAGGTGAAAGACGGCGGCAAGTTGGTCGACGCCCTGTCTGCTACTGGCATTTTTGAACCTTTGGCCATTAACCTCGTCAGAGTTGGGGAAGAAACTGGTCGTATCGGCCCTATGCTGCTGGAGTTGGCACACATCTTCAACCGGGATGTGGAAACCGGCATCAAGCGCGCGTTGACCATGCTCGAACCTGTGCTCATTCTGGTGTTAGGGTTGTTGATTGCAGCCATCATCGTCTCCATTTTGCTGGGCATCCTGTCGGTCAACGACTTGGCTTCTTAAAATCGCTCCATCTTTCGTTTTTTCGCGTCCTCAACATGTTTGCATCTTCACATCGCCGTTCAGGCGGTTTCACGCTCATTGAATTGCTGGTTGTCCTGGCCATCCTCACCCTGTTGGCCGGACTGGTGGGTCCGCGTGTGCTGGGTCAATTGGGCGGTGCCAAAAGCAAAACCGCAGCGGTACAAATTGCCGACCTTGAAAAATCCCTGGAACTGTTCAAGCTGGATGTCGGACGTTTTCCTACCACCGAGGAAGGCCTGCAAGCACTGTCCGTCAAACCTGCAACCGCCAGTGGCTGGAACGGCCCTTACATCAAAGGAGGTGTGCCTAACGACCCTTGGGGCAAGCCCTACAGGTACACCGCCGTGGCCGCTGGTATTGAAATTGCGACTCTGGGTGCCGACGGTACCACAGGTGGCGATGGCGAAAACGCCGACGTGAAGAACCAGCAGTGACGCGTCCAAGCCCCACCGCCGAGCAGCGGGGCTTCACCCTGGTGGAGTTGCTGGTGGTGTTTGCAATTCTCGGGCTGCTGTTCGCACTTGCGCCTGTTGCTTACCAGATGGTCCAACGTGCCACTGAATATAACTCGATGGTGAGAGCCGTCATGGCCGACATGCGACGGGCACGCAACACTGCCTTGAGATCCGGTGTTGATGCTCGAATTGAAATTAATCTCGCAAAACGGCAATTTGGCGTGGAAGGTGGCAGTATGCGGTTGGTGCCCGATTCGCTTCAAATGCGGGTCGTGGTCGCGGGTAAAGAACTCAATGCGCAGCATGTGGGGTACATCAGGTTCTTGCCCAAAGGGGGCTCGACCGGAGGCACGGTTGAAATTACGCGTTCCAATGGCACTGGTGTTCGGCTTGTTGTTGACTGGTTTTCGGGTCGTGTTACGCAGCAACCTGTGAAATTGCCATGAGCCGCACTGTCTTCGGTGGGTTTTCCCTTCTTGAATTGCTGGTCGCAGTTGCCGTGCTGGGCATGTCGTTGACTATGTTGTACAAAGCTGCAGGCGGTGTGTTGCAGACATCATCTGCTGTTCAGATGCAGCATAACGCTGCGCTAGTGGCTCAGTCAGTTCTCAATTCTCGAGACTCCCTTTCTCCCGCAGGGTGGCACGAAAACGGATCCGATGCTGGTATTGACTGGAGCGTCTCATCGGTACCACTACCCGACGTGGCCGGCAGTGCGCTTGTTAAACCGGTTCGCTTGCACCAAGTCATTCTGCACTTGGCCTGGCAAGGTCGGAGCGAACGTATTCAGTGGTCGATTCATACAGTATTGCCGGAAGTTGTCACAGCGTCTGTCCCCGCGTCAGCATCCCCATGAGCAAATTGAGGCACGAAAGTGGCTTCACCTTAGTGGAGCTTTTGGTGGCAATGGGCCTGATGTCCCTCATTTCGCTCACCCTTGTCGGGGCCTTTCGAGGCATTGCCCAAGTGACTGACCGGTTTGACAAGTTACAAAACGCCGTTGAGGATCAGCGTTTGTTTGTTGCTGCCGTTACAGAGTTGCTCGCCTTGGGCTACCTCCCCCCGGGGGCTGCCAGCCAGGAGCGTGTTTTTCATGCGGGCTCAGATCAACTGGTTTGGATCGGCGTCATGCCTCCTCGCCATGCCTCCGGGGGGAAATATGTTTTTCGTATCGGCTTGGAAACAGTGGATTCCGGAGGTTCCTCAAAGTTGGTGCTGCGCTACACCCCTTGGCTTGGTATCCCCCCCAATTGGGAAAGCACTGAAAGCAAAATTTTGCTCGTCGGTGTCCAAAGCCTGCGTTTTACCTACTTCATTGGCGTAAGCCCCTGGCAGGTCAGTCAATCAGATGTTTCCGGAGGTCCAGACCGGGTGAGGCTGTCGGTTCAGTTGGCGAGTGGAGTTGCATATCCCCAACTGGTGTTGCCTTTCAAGGCTATGAAGCGTGCATCAGCGGCCAGTTTTGGTGGGGGAGCCAGCAGATGAACCGTGCTTCTCAGCAATTTGGATTCGCGCTGATCGCCGTACTCTGGACGGTTGCAGCACTCGGCATAATTGTGGGCGGTGTCGTGTCGGCGCAGCGTCAGGAGGTGCGTTCAGTCGCAGCAATTCGCCAATTGACTGAGGGCCGGGCAATCGGACAGGGCGCAACATACATGCTTGCCAGGGACATACTGGCTGGCAATCAAACGCTCCAACACACGCGACAATACCCCGTTTCGTTTATGGGCAACTCTGTACAAATAGAGGTCATGGCGCTGGACGGATTAGCCGACATCAACAAAACCCCCAAGCCCTTGCTGACTCAAATGCTGACAACAATCGCCGAGTTGCCTCCAAAAGAAGCAGAGACCCTGGCTCAGCAATGGGTGGAACAGCGGGAGTCTCAGCGCCCAACCGGTGGCTGGTTCAGCACAGCGGAACTTATGGAGCTACCCGCCATGGACTACGATACGTTTGCTCGCCTGGCACCCTATGTCACAGTTCATTCCGACACCGGCAACGGTCTCATTGATCCACTTTTTGCTCCCCCCGCGATGCTTAACGTGATCAGCAAAGGCAATGTCCCCGTGGCTGCTCAATTGCTGTCTGCTCGCGAACGGGGTGATGTGGGTATTGACACCAGCCGCCTTGAGCAGGCTTTTATTGGCAAAGGCGGACACAAGAAAGTTCGCTTTTTAGCACGTGTCATTGTTGGCGCCAGTTCGTATGTATCCACGGTCACCGACCTCGATATGGTCGGGGCGGGGGGCGGCCAGCCGTGGCGCTTGCTGCAAACCTCTTGGACCATTCAGCCCTTGGTCAGCCCATGAAGTTGCTCGCGCCTTCCCGGGCAAGCCGAACACTCGCCGCCGCGGTAAAGCTGGGTGCCAGCTTGCCCCCTTTCTCCTGGTTTTCAAACGATGTGCCGATCGTATTGGCAAAACCAGACGGAAGATTGGTTCTGTGCCAATCCGGAGAAACCAAGCCCATTTCCTTGCAAAAGGCTAGGCGCAGGCCATTCTGGGCCATAGAGCTCCCTGAAGACATGGTGCTGTTCCGAGACATTGATATTCCCATTCAGAATGCCGAGGAAAAGGCCGCAGCCACCTCGTTGGCTGTACAAATGTTGTCTCCATTTGCACATGAGGACGGGGTTTGGGGTGTTGGTAGCGTCCTTGGGCGCGACACGACTATGGCCGCGATAGCATCGCGAAATCACATCCGTCAATACGCACAACGGTTTTCAGAATCACATGGCATGGATGCAGTGCGCGACGTGGCGCATTGTGAAGTCTGGTGTTGCCCTGCCAATGCTTTGCCCGTTGTGTTGGTTGGCTTTGCCGAGCCCATGCGCTACCGCCAAGTCAGACGAAACAGATGGCTGTCGCATATTGCGCTGGCTGTTTGCCTGCTGGTAGCGGCGGCCATTCTTGCAACACCCCTTGCGCAACTGGCCCTAAAGGCAGAAAGCGCTCAAAAACAGGGGCATGCCGCGCAAGTCGAAACCCGATCTGCACAGGCTCTGAGGGAGGCCTTGTTGTCTAATCAAGCCAAACTCGTATCGGTGTCCAAAATTTCTCTCGAAAGCCAGCAACCGCCCGAGATTCTGGCTCGTGTCACTGCGGTTGTGCCCGACGACACCTGGGTACAGCGTTTGCAATGGCAGTCAGGCAAAGTGACCCTGCAGGGACAAACGCCCAACGTGGCGACACTCATGGCCAGCTTGAGCAAACAACCTGACATCAAAGAAGTCAAAGCGCCAGCGGCTGCAACTAAATCTGCAGGTTCCGGTAAAGAAAACTTCTCTGTCGAGTTTGTCTTGCTACCCGCTGCTGCCTCTGTGGTTGGTGGTGGCAATGGTGTGGGTCCAGGAGAGTCAGGCGCGCCATGACAGTCAAAATCCGTGCGCTTCCTTTGGTGCTCATGGTGCTTGCAGTGGCCGCCGCACTGCTCGCGTATTGGGGCTACCAAACGCACCTCGTCCTGGCTGACCGATTGGCAGCTGCCGAGCCTCGCTTTGCACGGCAAGCCGGTCTCCTGGCTGCCCAGGCGGATATGCAGCAGCAGTTTGACCAAATTGTCACATTGTTGGCTCGACACGCCTACCCGTCGACAACCGATGCCAGTCAAGCCGCCAATGACGCCCAGCAACGCATCCGTTCGGTGTTTACGCAAGCCGGCGCAGACGTGCTGAGTCTGCAAGTTCTTGCGGCACGCAGTGGGCCTGGGTTCGATGCCATCCCCTTGTCCATCCGGGTGGATGGAGACATGGCGCAAATACAGGCTGCTTTGCTTACCCTGAGGACACTCGCCCCTGCTGTTTATGTGGATGGGTTCAGCATTCAAACCGGTGCAATAGCCAACGACAACAGCGCTGTCAAAGTGGTAGGACAGTTCGAGCTGTTCGTGATCAGGGATCAGGCACCATGAAGTTCCCCGTTTATGTTTTATGGATGCTGGCGGCGCTGGTCCAATTGCCGCTGTTGCTGAGTCAGTGGTTTACGCCTGATTTACAGCTGAAGCAGTTTGTCTGGTTACCTCCGGCTCCCATCATGCCTCAGTCAGATCCCATTCCGCAGCTGGAGGCCACCACCAACGCAGATGCCAGTCTCATGCTCCAGAATACGGATCGGCCGTTGTTCAGCCCCACGCGCCGTCCACCACCTCCGCCCAAGGCTCCACCTCCACCCACCCCCCCTGACTTGCTCGCCAGTGCAAATGTATTAGGTTTGTACGGCCAAGGTGCTGGCGCAGGTGTGCTGGTTGAATCAGAAGGGCGGGTTTACCGTGTCAAGCCCGGTGCCGAATTCTCAGGTTGGACACTCAAACGAATCAGCTCACAGTCCGCAGAGTTCGAGCGAGGCGCCGAAACCCGCGAACTGCACGTTAGCCGCAAACGAGCCACCGCCAGCCTTGCACAGACGCCGCAAGAAGGGTCTGCTGCTGCCGCACCCAGTTTCGAGGCGGCAGCCCAAACGAAAAAAGACCTGGACGCTGTTCGCAACAGCGTTCGACAAATGAATGCGCGCCGCGCCGCCACTGGCTTGCCGCCATTGCCGGAGCCTTGAGGCTCGCTAACAAACCAATGAACAAGCACCTACACACCATACTCAGCAGCGGTTTGCTGCTCGTCCTCTTGTACAGTGCGTCAGCCCGATCCATTGCGGCGGAGTCAGCGCCGGGATCCGCTGGGCAAAATGCCAAGCCTGCTCTTTATTCGGGCAATGACCGGGTGTTTGCAGCCCCGTCTCATAAGCCACTGGATGCCACCTCGCTTCAAAGCGTTCGGTTTGAGGATGCACCCGCCCGGGACGTGGTTCACGCCATCCTCGGCGATATCCTCAAGGCTGAGTTTCTCATGCATTCCCCCCTGGACGGGCGCGTTACCATCGTCTCGCATGCCGCCGTAACAGCGGACCAGGCCCTCTATTTGCTTGAAGCAGCCCTGCATGCCATGGGACAATTGGTGGTCCGGGACGTTCGAGGCACATTTCATGTAGGTAAACCAGATGCCCTGCGAGCAGTGGTGCCCAATGTGCGTGCAGTCTCTGGTGTTGCCTCACAACTGGCGCCAGGCTATGGCCCGATCGTGGTGCCCCTCAAATACATAGGTGCGGCCGAAATGGCAGCCATATTGCGACCCATGGCCACGGCAGACAGCATTGCCAGGGTGGACACCGTTCGCAACCTGCTGGTCCTCGTTGGTTCCCGGGCACAGGCCGAAGGTTGGCTCAGCCTAGTGTCTACTTTTGACGTGGATTTGCTCAAAAGTATGTCAGTGGGCGTATTTCCCCTGAAACACGTGACAGTTAAAGACATGGAGGCTGCCCTGCAACTCTTGGGTGGGGATGCCAGCGGTACGCCACCGGTCAGCCCGGTTATGGCGACGGGCAGTCCTGCGGCATCGCAGGCAAGTGCCTCAGGTTCTGTAGGTTTGGCCGCCTCAAACCCCCTGACAGGCGTTGTACGCATACTGCCGGTGGAGCGGCTCAACAGTGTCATTGTGGTGACCCCCCGTGCCGCCTACCTCGAAGAAGCGCGGCAATGGATAGAAAAACTAGACAAGCCAGACCACAACTCGGCCGAGGCCCGTCTGCACGTCTACCAGGTGAAAAACGGCTCCGCCAAACAACTGGCCGAGGTGCTCAACGGCGTGTACGGAACACAGGCGGGAGCTGGCACCCCAGCTGTCAGCGGTGTTGCACCAGCGCTAACCCCTGTGTCTGTCGGCGTCAGCGCGAGGCCTGCAGTCAGCAGTCCTGCAAGCAATGCGGCTGCAGTCAGCACCGCAGTTCGCGGCGCTCAGAGCAACGCCGCAGCGCAACCCGTGAGCACTGTGCAACTGGGGGCCAGTGTCCGTGTGGTGGCAGACGAGATGCGCAACGCGCTCATCATTTATGCGCCGCCCGGGCAGCTTGACCGCATCGAAGCAGCGCTCGCCAAACTGGATACACCTGCCAAACAGGTGCTCATCGAGGCCAGCATTGTGGAAGTGACTCTGACCGACGAACTCAGCTATGGCACTCAGTGGTTGTTTTCCAACAGCAGGGCTGGTGGTGGCACTGGGGACAGTCTGCTGACCACCAACCCTGGCGGTACTGCCATCGGTAGTGCGCTGACGGGTTTTTCTTATACCTTGCGCAGTGCGGCGGGCAATGTGCGTGCTGTTCTCAACGCGTTGTCAGACAAGTCATTGGTCAAAGTCATTTCCACTCCCTCGCTCATGGTACTGGACAACCACACTGCTACCATTGTGGTGGGAAACCAACAACCTATACGCAGCAGCGAGACCGTGACCGATGGAGGCGTGCGCAGCAGTAGCATCCAATACAAAGACACGGGCGTGTCTTTGGCTGTGAAACCTTCGGTCAATGCGGGCAGCATGGTGACCATGCAAATCAATCAGTCTGTCACGGACGTGGGGGCGGTTGACCTGCCCACGGGCCAGCGGGCTTTTTTGCAGCGTCAGATTGACAGCAAGGTGGCCGTACGGAGCGGCGAATCGCTGGTGCTAGGCGGGTTGATACGCGACAACAACACCGATGGCTCTGCGGGTGTGCCCGGTTTGCATGAGGTACCAGTTTTGGGTGCGCTGTTTGGCACTAAAACACGCAGCGCCACCCAAACCGAGTTGCTGGTCATCATCACACCGCGAGTGGTGCAGTCCGACAACGAGCTGCGCGAAGCCGGCGACGAAATCAAGCAGCGCATGCGCAAGTTAACTGAAACGCTCAATCACACCCAATGACAAACATCCAATCCAGTCCACAACTACAGTGGGTTCACTCTCGCAGCTTTCATGCCCCGTTGAGTCGCTTTGCGTTCTGTGCGCTGGCGCTTGCCGCCGCAGTGGGCTCAGTGGGCTGTGCCACTATGCAAGCAGTGGCCGACGTGCGTGACACCCAGGACCGTGCCGAACAGCGCTGGGCACACCTCATCAGTGCGAGGCATCAACAGGCCTGGGCCATGCACAGCCCGGGGTGGAAAGAGCTGCACAGCTTTGATTCCTGGCGCAAGGATGTGGGTAGCGCCATCACCTGGAAGGCGGCCGAAGCCGTGGGCGCAGAGTGTGACAACGGTAACCCCAAGCGTTGTATTGTGCGCATCAAGGTCACTTACCAGTTGGTTTCAGATAAGATAAGCGCATCGCCAGTGTCCCGAGAGGTGGAAGAGCTGTGGCTCAACCTCGAAGACCAGTGGTGGTACCTGCCGAAATCTTGACTGTGTTGTTCATGCTTTCAAGTGATCTGCGGCGCAGGATTGTTGTCATCGTGCAACATTTCCGCAATAGTGGGGGCAGGTTACAGTGCCCGTGTGTGTTTCGTTTGGCCGTTGTGCTAAATTCATTGCAGCGTGATCTTTTTGTTGCGCTTTCAACTCTTACTAGTGGAGTCCAACTCATGAAAAAATCTTTGTTGAGCAAGTCTGCGGTCGCGCTTGCAGCTGGCTTGCTGGCTGCCGGTGCTGCCCAAGCCATCGTTGTCGGCCCTGCAGGTGGTCTGGTGAATACTGTTGCTCCGGCAACAGTTCTGGAGGTTAACCCAGCTGGTTTGGGTCACAGCCTGCTGGTGCCTTACTACACTGCTCAAGGTGGCAACGACACTTACCTGTCGATCGTCAATACTGACATGCGCAACGGCAAAGCAGTGAAGATCCGCTTCCGTGGCGCTTCCAATTCTGACGATGTGTTGGACTTCACAATCCTGCTGTCTCCTGGTGATGTGTGGGCGGCAGCCGTCAGCAAGCCTGCTGGTCAAGACCTGCCCAAGCTGACCACCTCCGACAAGTCTTGCACCCTGCCTGCAATTCCTGCCAACGGCGTCAACTTCAACCCCGCCCGTCTGCATCAGAAACTGACAGCTGCGCAGCAGGCATCCGAAACCCGCGAAGGCTACGTTGAAATTTTCAACATGGCTGACATTCCTCCCACTGCCGCTCCTGCAGCAAACGCATCCGTGTTTGATCTGTACCGCGCAATTGAGCATGTGAATGGCACACCTCGTGGTTGTGCTCAAGCATCCGTCACGGCGCTGTTGGATGCTAACCTGGTGAGCACAACAAATTACGCTGGCGCTCAAGCGCTGGGCTTGGAAGTCCCGACCACCGGTTTGATGGCCAACTGGAACATCGTGAACGTGCCCAACGCAGCGTCATGGTCCGGCCAAGCCACGGCTATCGAGGCGCGCGTTGCGGCCCAAGGTGCTGCTGGCTACGGCAACGTCGTTCTGTTCCCACAGATCGACACCCAAACCATTGATGCGGCCACTGCCCGTCCGTTCACGGCTGATGCATTGCTGCGCGGCGGCAATGCGGCCAACAACGGTGCCGAAGTACCCGGTGCCCAGGTGTTGACGGCGCTGCCCGTGGACTTCCCAGACATGTCGACACCTTACCTGAATGCGGATCTCGCACTTTTGGCCAACGGTGTTGCTACTAAGTCGCAGACTTCGCGTTTGATGGCGTCTTTTGCCACTCTATCTGTGGCCAATGAGTACAACACGCTTGCAGGCGTGAGCGGCAAGAACGATTGGACGTTCACCATGCCTACCCGCCGCTACAACGTGGTCCGTAACTACGACAACGCTGGTGCGAATGAAAGTGCTGGTTCGACGCTGTATACCAACCTGTCGCACGATGATGCCGGTGGCGCTATTGTGGGTAACAACGATTACTTCACCAGCGGTGGTCAAGTGGTCTCCAACACAAATGAGGGCAAGCGTCACCAGTTGTGTGTGACCGGTATCACTTTCAGCGGTGGCGCAAAAGGCGGTGCTGAAGGTACAAACCGTAACAGCGGCGTGACTGCTGACCGCGAAGAAGCGTTTGTGGCTGCTGGTTCTGCAGGTGCAGTGTTTTCGCCATCGGTTCCCGGTACGCCCGCATCCTTCTGCGGTGAGGCTTCTGTGTTGACTTTCAACAACCTGTCGGCTCTGAGTCCAGAAGTTGCCAAGCGTGATGTCGGCACGACGGCTTCCGAAGGCTGGATGCGTTTCGCCACTCCAAATTCTAATTTGGGCCTGCCTATCCTGGGTAACTCCTTCGTGCAGTTCACCAACAACGCTGCAACTGCTGGCGTGAAGGGTAACTACGGTCTGGCTTGGCCGCACCGCACCAGCATCCGCTAATACGACGTTGGCGAGAGTGAAAGACGGGGCTTGCCCCGTCTTTTTTTTTTGATCATTGTTTTTCATCGATTTACCGTTAAACATATGATGACTTTGAAGAGCATAGTCCGATCTTTGGCGTTGTCCTTGGTTTTAGTGGGTGCCGCTGGTGCCACTGCACAGACGAGTGCAGATGTGGTCATGCAAGGCCCGGGTGGCCAAGTCACCGCATTCGATGTAGAGGCTGCCGTGCAACAGTTTCCTTTGGCGTCGCGCAAATCAGTGCTTGCTAGACCAGAACAAGTTCAGCGTATTGCCGAAGACGTTTATGTGCGCCGCACGTTGGCGCAAGAGGCCGAGCAGGCCGGGCTTGACAAAGACCCGCAGGTTCAGTCCCTGATTCGGCTGGCCCGTGAACGCATATTGTCTGATGCCCGCCTGTACGAAGTTGGCAAAGCCGGCTGGCCAAACGAAGCCGCATTGGAAGCCTTTGCACGCGAGCAATACAAAGCGCAGCCAGAACGCTTTACCGCTAAGGAGCGGGTGCAAGCAAGGCACATACTGGTTGCCGCCAAAGAAGGCACCGAGGCAAGTCGTGCAGAAGCCAAAGGCAAAGCGCAGGAACTGCTGCTGCAGGTTAGAAACGGTGCAAGCTTTGAGGCCTTGGCCACACAGCATTCGGCTGACCAGGCCACTGCATCGCGTGGGGGAGACTTGGGGCTATTTGAACTGGGCACGATGGTTCCCACGTTTGAAGCTGCACTGAAGGACATGACCACTGCCGGTCAACTGTCTGATGTCGTTGAGACTCAATTTGGTTACCACATCATCCGTTTTGAGCAACGGCTCCCCGCCGGTGTACGTCCTTTTGAAGAAGTCAAGACTGATTTGATGCGCCAAGTCCGAGACAAACACCACCGCGAAGCACAGCAGGCAGGTATAGCCAAGATTCAGTCCACCGCTGTGGGGAACAATCAGGCGGTTGAAGCCATGAACAAAAAATATGGCGCTCCATGAGGCTGTCAACAGCCGCTGGCTGGGATGGGCGTTTTTCAAGCGGGAGCTGAGCAACCGGTTTTCGGGCACCCTGCTGGGGGCGAGCTGGGCGTTTGTGCAACCCTTGGCCTTGCTGGCGGTTTATGGGTTTGTTTTTGAGACGGTATTCCGCGTGAAGCTGCCGCCTGCGCTGGACGTACCGTACCTACTATTCGTGGCACTGGGCCTCTGGCCATGGCTGGCGTTCAGCGAGGGCGTCAGTCGCGGCATGGCAGCCGTGGTGGCCAATGCTGCATTGGTCAAGAAGGTGCGATTCCCGGCTGCCTGGCTGGTGTTGGCTGCGGTCAGTGGTTCGTTTGTATTGAATGTTCTGGGCTATGCGCTGGTCATGCTGGCACTTGCCTTGTTGGGGCATGCCGTGCATTGGCAGGGTTTGCTAGTCGTCCTCGCGGGCTTGCTGGGGTTGTGGCTCCTGGCAACCGGTGTCGCCCTCGCACTGGCCGCTCTGTTTGTTTTTGTTCGCGATGTGGAATATGTGGTGTCGCACGGACTGTCTTTGCTGTTTTATCTGAGTCCAGTGCTGTTCAGCGTGGCCATGGTGCCCGCCATGATAGCCGACTGGATGTGGATCAACCCGGTCACAGGCTTGCTGGAAGGCATACGCGCTGCCTGGCTGAGTGGCAACATGGCGCCTTCAGCGGCCATGTGGCAGTCCATGGGTGTTGGGGTCGCAGTTTTGCTGGTCGGGTGGTGGATGTTCAAACGCCTGGTGCCCCACTTTGAGGAGGAACTGTGAACCAATTTCCAACGGCGGAAGGCCCATTGGTTGTGCTGCGGGGTGTTGGCAAGTCATATCCATTACGCGCCCAGAACCAGGCCATGGGTCGCCTCGCCACAGTGTGGGGGCATTTGGTGGGCAGGCCACGCGTCACGGACGTGTTTCACGCACTGCAGGATGTCAATCTCAACATCTTGCGTGGTCAGTCAACCGGCTTGGTCGGGGTAAATGGGGCTGGCAAATCTACGCTCATGAAGTTGGTGGCCGGTGTGATTGCCCCAGATGTGGGTACATTGCACACCTCAGGCCGTGTGGGCGCGTTGCTGGAGTTGGGCGCAGGGTTCCACCCTGAATACACCGGAAGGGTCAATGTGCAGATGGCCTGTTCCCTCATGGGCATGTCGCCGGCAGAAACAGCCGAGCGAATGGACCAGATTCTGGCGTTTGCCGACATCGGTACCCATATTGACCAGCCAGTGAAGCAATACTCGTCAGGCATGGTGGTGAGGTTGGGCTTTGCGGTGGCCACCTCCATGCGCCCGGATTTGCTGATCACCGATGAAGTGTTGGCTGTGGGCGATGAGTCGTTCCAGCGCAAGTGCATTCAGTGGATGGAACACTACCTCGCAACGGGAGGCACGCTGTTGCTGTGTTCACACAGCATGTACCACATACAGAAGCTGTGTACACATGCCGCGTGGATAGATGCCGGTCAACTGAGAGAGTTTGGGTTGGCAAGTGACGTGACCCGCCACTACCTGACTTGGCATGAAGAAAAAGCAGGGGCCGCCCGTCAGCTTTCAAAGCCTGAAGTTGTGCAAGTGGTCGATGCTTCCCTGTATCAGATCAAAACCATGACATTGAACAGCCAAACCAACGCTGATACGCTGGTGTTGGCGTCCGGTGCCAGCCTGACTGTGTCGGGTACCGTGCATTCGCCAGATGGCCGGGCACCTGGTGTAGCCGTTGGGCTCCTACGGGCTGACGGCACGCCTGTGTACGGCACGTATTCTGACCAGGAAGGCTACACGCCGCGACGTTTGGCAGCCAAGGAATATGGCTATTCCATCACGTTCCCAGACATGCCGCTGCTGCCGGGCCGCTATGTGGCACGCAGCCATGCCCTGGATCCTGAGAGCATGCGCCTTTTTGATTGTGTGGAGCGCACGTTTGAGGTGACAGGCCACACTCGGGAGGAAGGTTTTTGCCGCCTCCCGCATGTGTGGGACGCAGGCGGATGAGCCCCCGCGCCAGATGACTGACAAGCAGAATGCCGCGTGGGTGTTGCACGTGTGTCCCCCCAATGGTGGAGGGGTAGACCGTTTTGTGCGCGATGTGTGCGGCCTTCGCAAGCAGGACTGGGTGGTGCATGTGTCTGATGGCCAGTGTGTGCTGGAACACCCAGGCGGCGGCCACATGGTGGCGCTGACTTGGGATCAAGTGCGGCAATTCATAGAGGCTGATGCGATGGGTTTGCCCGCTGTCATCCACGCGCACAGCAGTGAACCCGACATCCGCCGATTCTGCGCACTGTGGAAACGCGCTGTGGCAAGGGTGGTGACATTACATGACATAGGGTTCACGGGCCCGCAAGACAAACCAACCCAAAGAAATGAACGACAACGCTTTCTACAGGAAGCGAAGGCCATGACGGTGCCAAGTGATTACATTGCTGTTTTGCTGCATAACACCCCAGGGTTGGACGGACTGGACTGCCAACTGATTGAAAATGGCACCGACTCCTATTCGGAGGAGGTCCGGCCTAACAAGCTACCAGCGGGGCTAGTGTGTCCTGTGGCTGTGGTGGGTGCGATAGGACGCCACAAAGGCTGGGCAAGACTGGAGGCTGTGGTGAGTGCGATGCCCGAGACCTTGCCTCTGGTTTTGCTGGGATACGCCGAGCAACGACTGACACAGGGCTGGTTGGTCCCTGGGAAGCTGTGGGTGCACGGTGCCTTTCAACTGGAAGAGTTGCCGTCGCTGGTTAAACACTACGGCGTTCGCATGGCGTTTTTTCCGCCAGGTCAACCCGAGAGCTATTGTTATGCCTTGTCTGATGCTTGGTTGGCGAGTGTTCCAGCGCTTGTACCAAACCTGGGTGCGTTGGGCGAGCGGGTGAATAAACATGCTGGTGGTGAGGTGTATGACGCTGCCAGTCGCCCTGAGCATCTTGCGGTGCGGCTGCAGGCCATGGTCAAGGATGTGACAAATGATTACGGTGTGAAGCGAGCAATCGCATCCATTCCCTCGGTTGAAGAGATGGTGACCGCCTTGGAACATATTTACATACGACATTCACCGCCTGAGCGCACCCCGCAACCGCAGTTGCAAACCTTGCAGGCCGCGGCAGTTCATCATTTGGACAGTGCTTTTTTCAGGCGAGAGTTGGTCAATCTGAGTGGTCAGCTTGCCCAGTTGACCAGAGAGCGTGATGCAGCTTTGTCAGAACTGCGCCAACTTTCGCAGACCCAAGACGAGCGCATGCATTGGCTTGCCCACCTTGAACAGGACATAGAAAACTTGAATCAGCAGGTGCGCACCCTGCAGCAGGCAGGTGTGTTGGCAGAACAACGCTTCTCGGCGGAAAAGGAAGAGCTGATCCAAACGCAGGAGGAACTGACTCGAGTACAGGCGGCCAGCGTGCGCATGACTCAGAGGATAGAAAAACTGCTGAGCTGGTTGCCCAGCGGGGTCTCCCGTCGCATCTTGCAAAGACTGACTCGATAAGGAACAAGGGAATGGTTGTGCATATTGAAGTCCTTTATGTGGTCTACAAGCCTGATGTCAAAGACCTGCATGAGTCGCTGCGTGCAGTGCATGACGAGGTGATGGCTGGTGTACCTGCCCGTGTTCGCGTGTGGCACAACGATACGGGGCCTGACAACAACCCATATGTAGCCGATGTTTACCGACAAATGTGGGACAGGGGCCTGCCGCTGACGGTGGAAGGAACCCATGTGAACATGGGATTTGGCCCCGGCATCAATGCCATGCTCACCTCCACTGAGAGCGGCTATGTACTTTTGATGAATCAGGATGCCATCCCTGAACCGGGATCGCTGTGCGAATTGTGGTCCACCGCCAGTGGCGACGCGAGCAACGTTGCTGCATGGGAAATGCGGCAGATCCCATACGAGCATCCCAAGGCATACGACCCCGTCACACTGGACGTAGACTGGGTCAGTGGTGCCGCTGTGCTGCTGAAAACAGAAGCACTGAGGAACGTGGGGGGCTTCGAGCCCCGTATATTCATGTACGGCGAAGATGTGGAGCTTTCATGGCGTTTGCGCTGTGCAGGCTGGCGGTTGCGGTATCTAGCACGGGCAGCCGTGGTGCATCGCACCTACAGCAAGGCGGATGAGGTCAAGCCGATCCAGGCGCTGGAAGGGATTTATGCAAATCTGGCCCTGCGAGCGAGGTATTCAGGGCATAGAAGAATAGCCAGTGGTTTGATGATGGCCCTGGGCGAGATGGTGATTCCGCAGCCTTTCCCCGGCCGTCGGGCTGGTATCGCGAAGGCAATTGCCAAGTTTCTCAGAAACTATCGCTACTTCTGGAACTCGCACCAAGCTGCAATCGGATTCGAACCACGCTTTGACGGTTGGGGGTTTGAACTGCGCCGTGAAGGCGCATTTCATGTTTTCAAAAGTCGGCGTGAGCAAATTTCTGAAAAACCCCTGGTCTCAGTGCTCATACGCACACACAAGCGTGGTGCCTTTTTGAGGCAGGCTTTGCGAACGGTGGCCAATCAGACCTGGCGGCCTATAGAAGCGGTCGTGGTGGAAGACGGCAGCCATGAAGGCGAGGCCGTGTGCAAAGAGTTTGAGGACGTCATTCCTGTGCGTTACCACCGGGTTTACCCTGGGCGTGGACGATCGGTCGCAGGCAACCTTGCGCTGTCATTGGCAAAAGGTGAATGGATGTGTTTCTTGGACGATGACGATGTGCTGTTTGCAGATCACATTGAAGTGCTGGTCGTGGCTGCACAGGCCGAGTGTGTCGCCGGGGCGTACGGGCTCTCATGGAGAACACATACTGAAATAGTGGACAGGGACAGCGCTGTGTATCGGGAGTTGTTGATGGAAACGGCACCTGATGAAGCATTCTCTCGCGTTTCGATGTGGCATCACAACTTCATCCCCATTCAGGCTCTCGTGTTTCATCGGCGTCTGTTCGACAAGCATGGCGGCTTTGCTGAAGACATGGATCAGTTGGAGGACTGGAACCTGTGGACTCGTTACACGATCGATGAGTCGTTTGTGCAGGTTAGAAAAGTAACGTCCAAATACCGTGTGCCATCTGAAGTAGAGGTTTCTATCGAGCGTCAGCAAAAACTTGATGAGGCCTATGAGGCCGCTGTAGACCGCCAGCGTGCCATGAGTTTTACAGCAAACCCGGTCTATGTCCGGGAACTCGCCCAAACCTACGCCCAACAGAACGCCGTGGTGCATATTGGTAAAGACGAGGTGAAAACCTGGCTGACGAGTAGGCCGATGCTGCGCAGGCTGTTTGCTCTCAGGGCTCTGATGTTCCGCTGGCGAGCTCGACGTTAAGCGCCAATGCCAAGGCTTCTCTGTATGCGCGACCGGGGTCTGTTTTGACATAGACCTGAACCTTGTCGTTGTAGTCCGGATGCAGTTTCAGCAGGTTCTCCAGCGCTGATGCCTGAAGCGCCTGACGTTTTTCACTGAAGCTTGCCCCCCCCTGGTGGGCTACATAAACGTCCAGTGCGTGCTGATGTCTCCAGCCAGCTGATGCAGCTCGCATACACCAGTCGTTTTCTTCACCGTAGCCCAAGCCGAAAGTCGCTGCGTCGAACTCACCCACCTGAGCCCAAGCAGCACGTTTGATATACATGCAAAAGCCTACGGCAGTTGGAATGGGAACAAATTGTCCGGAGAACAATCGTCCTGCCGTTTGGTTGATGCGTTCCAGTGTGCATGTGCTGGGAAACGGGTTGTCAGCGCAAAAGTCTGGAAAGCTGCAGATGGTTGCGTTGTTGGAGAAGGGCGTTACCGATGCCGTTTTGCCGCTGGAATAAGCGATGACGCGGAGCCGGTCAAGCCAATGATGCGTCACCTGGGTATCACTGTTGAGCAGCACGGCATCTCGGCACCCTGCCATGCGCATACCCAAATTGACCGTTCTTACAAAACCAAGGTTGACCGCGTTTTCAACCACGGTTACCTGTGGATGCTGGCTGGCAAAAAACGCAAGCCAAGGGCGAACTTCCGCTTGTGTGGAAGCGTCATTGATGACGGTTATGTGCAAAGGTTGTTCGTTGCGGCTCGTAATCACCGATTCAAGGCAGCGCCGCGTCAAATGCAAGCTGTTGAAGACCGGAATCACAATTTCAGTAACGGACTCTACGTGTACAGGTGGGCCCGCTCGGCTTGTCAAAAGGTCTCTGGCTGTGTTGAGATAACGCTTGCTCCAATGTAATCCGGGTGCAGTGTTAGCCGGTGGCACGGGCTTGCTGTGTTGAGCGGCAACTCCCTGACATGCCGCCTGGTAGTCGGCAGACCAAGGCCAACTGCACCACACGCGAATGGATCGGCCGTTACCCGACCACCTATTGATCGTTTCGATTGGTAGCGGCAGGTGGAAGTGAGGATCATCACCGGTCAGTCTGAGCCAAAGACAATCCATGGTGTCGTCCGGGGTGATATCAGCAAGGTGATGTTGCGCGGTCGCGAAGGCTTGTCTCAATACCGTTGCGCTGAGGTTGAACACCTGCTGACCACTGTTGTCGATGCCTTCGACCGAGTGAATGCGCATGAACCCGGTGCGATCGGCAACATCGAGTCGAATCCCAAGTACGGGATTCAATTCAGCAGGAATAGGGAATGTGAGGGCCTGATGCAATTCGCCAATGTTTCCAAGAGTATTGATGGGGCAGTGAGTTTGCAGACCTTCGTCGGTGGTAATGTAAATCTGTGCGAGAAAATTAGCAGGTGAAAAATGACGTGCCGGTACTGAAATAATCGGTTTTAAGTGCAGTGTGGGCGCTTTTCTTGCAACAAATACCCATTGATATGCCCCGGCGTCAGGCTGGGCAAGAAGATATTCCCCAACATTTGGTGGCAGGTCGTCAAATCTCAGACGGAACTCAGTCTCAAACCAAGGTTGCCATATGGGTTCACAGGCACTTACAAACCACTGTTCAGAGGCAATTAATCGCTCAAACGAGCGACGGGTGAAAAATCTCAGATGTGAACGGTCCAACAGGCCTTCCGGACCATATTCGAACTCACCTTTGATGAGTTCAGCAATAAAGTAAGCGTAACTGATATTCGGTATGGAGATAATCAGTATTCCATCGTCGGACAAAAGATCGGCGCACCTTCTAATGACGGCCGCAGGGTCTTTGAGGTGCTCAAGCACATCTGCACATACGATGCAGTCATACACATTACCAGAAAAATAATCGGGCCAATTGGAGCCTTCTATGTCGAGTACTTCTACCTTTCGGTAATATGCTCTGGCGATTTCTGCCTCTTGAGGGTTGTAAGTAATGCCATCAACTGTGCAGGACTTATGTTCGCAAAGGTGTTGGCCCAATGCTCCAGATCCGGTGCCAATGTCAAGCACTTTTGAGTGTGCCGGTACGTAACTCGCCACAACCGACAGGCTGGAGCGGTTGTCGGTCCGCAGGCTGCGGTTGTATGTGTGTGTGGCAGGATCCATGGCGTGCTGAGGTGAAAAATCAGGTGCGGTTTTCGGTCGTGTCCAACAGGCGCCAGCCAATGACCTGCTTTTGAATGGCCTGCATGACTGATACACCCAGCTGCTTGTGGATCGCCCGCACTGGCTTTTGAACAACAAGCACGCTGTCATGCCATGGATCACTGCCAGGGTCCCCGATGACACCCCAGTGAGTGAATGCATCCAAGCAGGCCAGGCGGCCGAACCGCGCCAGGGCCCTCATGCCGTCGGGGTAAAAGCGCCAACAATCGACGGGATAGCGGTGCTCGTATCCGCCGGAAGGTGCAATGATGCAAGCTGTACCGCCGGGCTTGAGCACGCGAGACACTTCGAGTATCGTGATCCAGAAAAACTCAACGTGCTCAAGTACTTGGCCGGAGACGAGCACATCGACGCTGTTAGACTTTATTTCCGTCCAGTCGTACGGCTTGCTCAGAACAATGTCAACATTGGGCCCCTCTGAGAGATCAACGCCGGTATAACGCCATGAGGGGTTGTCGAATATGGGCTTATAGCACCCGCAAATGTCCGTGCTGCCAATGTCATAGATATTTAATGACTCTTTTCGTCTGCTGGCAAGGTATTTGTCATGAAATGACTGCATGAACTGTAGAGAACTTAAGTGCATAATTTATAGGGGTTGTTGGCGTCTCGAAGACCAGTGGTTTTTAAAGTGCAATGCAGGTTTTTCAACGGCAAACCACGATGCTGCGGCGAGCAGAAGAGTAAAAAAAATGCTGCCCGCAAGATACAGCGGAAAACTGTGTTGCTGCCATTCGCTGTAAGCCAAAAGCTGCTGGACGGGGAAGCCGTACAGATATACGCCGTAAGACCAGTCCCCGAAATGTGCCGGTATTGACGGAATCCAGGAGCCATCTAGTGCTAATTTGAGTGCAAGTATGCTAGTGCCCGTAAGGAACAGAAAAGTTCTGAATGGTGTTCCATCTGGCATAAAATACATTAAGGCAAAAATCAGAAATATTTGCAGAAATTTCGGTTTTAATGTCTTCGCGCCGGCTGCGAAAAATGCACCTATTGCAAATGGCAAGCCAAGCTTTAATTGATAATAATCAAACCCCATCCATTCAGTAAATGGATTGCCTGGCGGGTGCCCGGGGTGCTGTAGTAATAATGCAAACAGGCAGGCGGTCGTCACTCCAATTCTCAGTTTGAGGCTGCCTTTGAAGACGCTCAGCAACACCAGTGCTGTGTAGCACTTGATTTCGTAGGGAAGCGACCACAGCGATCCGTTCAGCGCATTCGGCAAAGGGTTGTTCTGGAACACGCCGGGCAATGCATATTGAATTCTGATACCTGTCGCGGTTTCCAAGTATCGCCACGTGGTACCTGATTGCCAGTACTGAGCAACTGAAACCTCTGTCACTGCAGGTCCGAGTAACAATACAGTCAGTGCACACAAGACGATAAGCGCAGGGTAAATCCTGAGGGCCCTCCGCCAGGCAAAGTCCCAGAATCCGTCGGCCCTCTCCCAGGAGAGGGTCACCAAGTAACCACTCAATACAAAAAAAATGATCACGCCCACGCCTCCAAGGGTGTCCAATCCGACCCATCGAGCAAAGGGGTCGGGTGCGGACTGGCCTGAGACCGGATAGGCGTGGCTCACCAGAACGCAAAGTGCAGCAAAAAGGCGAAGGATGTCGAATCGGTTCTGTGTACGCTCATTCATTTGACAATGTCTTTTTGGGGCAACTCACGTGTACTCATTTGGCATCACAACAGCTTTCAGGTTTGAAATATGGTGCTGTTAACCGTGCTTTCTTTTATTGTGTCGCTCATTGTTTGCGTGGCGATTATCCGTGCGGGTCGAGCCCATGCTGGCCGCTATGGTGTTGATATGCCGCAACGGTTTCATGCAGGTGCAGTTCCCCGGATTGGGGGGGTGGCGTTGGCCTGTGGTACGGTGTCAGCGTGGATACTGTCGGCATTTCGGGATGGTCTGGAACTTGCTGGTGCCGATGGTTTCGGCATACGAACAGTCCTTGCGTGGTCTTTGGCATTGTTGCCTCTGGTCGCTGGCGGTTTGGCAGAGGACATGACTCACCGTTTGAGTGCACGTTACAGGTTGTTTTTGAGTGTGCTTGGCGCAACTTTGGCCGCTTATTTGCTGGATTTGAGTGTCACTCGGTTGGGTGTGCCGGGGCTGGACGAGTGGTGGTTATGGATGTCGGCAGCGGGTGCATTGCTGGCTGTTCTGGCCGTTGCCGGTTTGCCTCATGCGTTTAACCTTATCGACGGTTATAACGGCCTCGCAGGTTTTGTAGCTGTGTTGGTTTGTCTGGCGCTCGCGCACGTGGCGCTGCAGGTGGGCGATCGGCAATTGGCGGCCATGTTGATGTGCCTCGTTGGAGCCACGGCGGGTTTCCTGGTTTTGAACTACCCCCGCGGCCTCATCTTCGCTGGCGACGGCGGCGCCTACCTGTGGGGCGGGGTGATTGCCATTGCCAGCATCACCCTGGTTCAGCGGCACGACGATGTGTCGCCCTGGTTCCCGATGCTGCTGTTGATCTACCCGGTGTGGGAAACGGTCTTTTCCATTTACCGGAAGCTGGCGCGAGGCGTGTCGCCCGGTGTGGCGGATGCCTTGCATTTCCACCAGCTCATTTACCGCCGTATCGTGCGTGAGGTGTTTCACGATGACGAGGCACGCCGCATGCTGATGCGCAACAACCGCACGTCGCCTTACCTGTGGGGCTTCACGTTGCTGACCGTGATTCCCGCCGTGCTGTTCTGGCGCAACACGCCGGTGCTGATGGGTTTCTGCCTGCTGTTCGTGTGCACGTACGTTCCCACTTACCTGATGATTGTTCGGTTCAAGGTACCACGCTGGATTCGCCGCGGGCGGCATTGAGCGCTTTCAGGGGTGCATAGCCGGGCTCGCGCGGCGGTGGTGCGGCACAATCCGGTCCAATCCCAACCCGCATTGAGTGCACCATGATCCACGATACCGACATTTCCCACATCGCCCCGCGCGAAAAAGCCGAAATCCTGGCGCAGGCGCTGCCGTACATCCGCAAGTACCACGGCAAAACACTGGTCATCAAATACGGCGGCAACGCGATGACCGACCCTGCATTGCAGCAGGACTTTGCCGAAGATGTGGTCCTGCTCAAACTGGTGGGCATGAACCCGGTGGTGGTGCATGGGGGCGGGCCGCAGATTGAAACGCTGTTGCAACGCCTGGGCAAAAAGGGTCAGTTCATCCAGGGCATGCGGGTGACCGATGCCGAGACCATGGAGGTGGTCGAGTGGGTGTTGGCCGGAGAGGTGCAGCAGGACATTGTGGGCCTCATCAACGCCGCAGGTGGCAAGGCCGTGGGCCTGACCGGGCGCGACGGCGCCATGATCCGTGCGCAGAAGCTGCGCATGACCGACAACCAGAACCCCGACGTGGAGCACGATGTGGGCCAAGTGGGCGACATCGTCAGCATCGATCCGAGTGTGGTCAAGGCGCTACAGGACGATGCCTTCATCCCCGTCGTCAGCCCCATCGGCTTCGGTACCCAGAACGAGAGCTACAACATCAACGCCGATGTGGTGGCTGCCCGCCTGGCCACCACCTTGCAGGCTGAAAAGCTGCTGATGCTGACCAACATCCCCGGTGTGCTCGACAAGGCAGGCCAACTGCTGACCGAGCTGACACCGCAGCGGATCGATGAGCTGTGTGCCGATGGCACCATTTCCGGGGGCATGATTCCCAAAATCGCCGGTGCGCTCGACGCAGCCAAGGCCGGGGTGAACGCGGTGCACATCATCGACGGGCGCGTGCCGCACGCACTGTTGCTCGAGGTGTTGGGTGACCAGCCCTTCGGCACGATGATCAAAGGTTAATTTTTTGGTAGCTGTCAAGCCAATGCAGAAAAGCGCTGAGTGATGATAAAGCTTGCAAAATGAGACTGCTGCTGGTTGAAGATGACGTGATGGTGGCCAGCGGCATCAAGCTGGGCTTGTGTGATGCGGGTTACGCCGTTGACTGGGTGGGCAGCGCCGAACGGGCGCTGGAGGCTGCCCAGGCCGCCGCGTTCGACGTGGCTGTTGTCGATATCGGTTTGCCCAAGATGGACGGGTTGGCGCTGACCGCTGCGCTGCGGTCTGCGGGGCATGCCTTCCCGGTGCTCATCCTCACTGCACGCGATGCTTTGCAGGACCGCGTCCAAGGGCTGGACCTGGGTGCGGACGACTACATGCTCAAGCCCTTCGAGCTGCCCGAGTTGCTGGCCCGGCTGCGTGCGCTGTTGCGCCGATCCCAGGCGGCCACATCTGCAGTGTTGAGCTTTGGTGCGCTGGAAATGGACACGGCCCACCGGCAGGCACGTTTGGCGGGCGCACCGCTGGAGCTGGGGCCCCGGGAATGGACCGTGCTGGAGTACCTGTTGATGCAGGCACCCAAACCTGCTGCCAAAGACAAGCTGCTGCAGGCACTGACCGGGTGGGATAAGGAAATCACGCCCAACGCCATCGAGGTGTACATCTCACGCCTGCGCGGCAAGCTGGAGCCTGCGGGCATTGTGCTGCGTGCCATTCGCGGGTTTGGCTACCGGTTGGAATTGCCCGCAACGGCGGGGTCGCCCGCGCATGACGGCGGCTGACGACCCTGCAGACACGGCGGCCACGCCGCTGATGGGCGGCTTGCAGCGCCGCTTGCTGCTGCTGTTGCTGTTTCCGTTCGGCATGCTGGTGCTGGTTGGTACCTGGCTGCATTACCAGTCGGCCGGCAGCGCGGCGTTGCAGCAGGACTTGCTGTTGGCGAAGCTGGCCCCCATGCTGGGGGATTCGGTGGTGGCCGCTGCCAGCGACGCGCCTGATGCCACGCCGGCGGGGCGGCGTGGCCGCAGTGCGGCAGCCGGAGGCGAAACGGCCGCTGACCGTGCCAATCGCGCCGCCGAGCAGGCGCTGGCGCTGCCGCGCCCCGTGTTGCTGCTGGCGCCTCCGGTGGTTGAATTTCTCACCCAAACGGCGGGAGGAACGGGGTACAGGATTTCTC
>DDUQ01000128.1 GCA_002344885.1 Comamonadaceae bacterium UBA2334 | reverse complement strand
TTCCGGGAAAAAGTTGATGATGCGGTCCAGCGCCTGGTTGGCGCTGTTGGCATGCAGCGTGGCCATGCACAGGTGGCCGGTTTCTGCAAAGGCCACCGCATGCTCCATGGTTTCGCGGTCGCGGATTTCGCCCATCAGGATCACATCGGGTGCCTGGCGCAGGGTGTTTTTCAGGGCGGCTTCCCAGCTGTCGGTGTCCAGTCCGACCTCGCGCTGGGTGACCACACAGTTTTTGTGGGCGTGGACAAACTCCACCGGGTCTTCGATGGTGATGATGTGCCCGAAAGAGTTTTCGTTGCGCCAGTCCACCATAGCCGCCAGCGAGGTGCTCTTGCCTGAACCCGTCGCGCCCACCACGATGCACAGGCCGCGCTTGGTCATGGCCACGTCTTTGAGGATTTGCGGCAGGCCCAGCGAGTCGATGGTGGGCAGGGCGGATGGGATGACCCGCATCACCAGGCCCACCTTGCCCTGCTGGATGAAGGCGTTCACCCGGAAGCGGCCGATGCCACCGGGTGACACGGCAAAGTTGCATTCCTTGGTGCGCTCGAATTCGGCCGCCTGCTTGTCGTTCATGACCGAACGGGCCAGCGTCAGTGTGTGGTTGGCCGTGAGCGGCTGTGGGCTGACCTTGGTGACTTTGCCGTCCACTTTCATGGCGGGCGGGGAAACGGCCGTGATGAACAGGGCGCTGCCGCCGCGGCTGATCAGCAGCTTGAGCAGGTCGTTGATGAATTTGGTGGCTTGGTCGCGTTCCATGTGTCTGCCGTAGGTTGGAGTCGGGTCAGCGAATCAGCTCACGGTCATCGGGTTGCAGGGCGTGGGTGCTGTGGTCGCTGGGTGGTGCTGCGTCAGCCTGGGAAGTTTTCCGGGATCTTGGCCTTGCTGCGCGCTTCGGCCGGGCTGATGATGTTCCGCTTGACCAGATCGGTCAGGTTCTGGTCCAGCGTCTGCATGCCTGCGCCCTGGCCGGTCTGGATGGACGAATACATCTGTGCCACCTTGGCCTCGCGGATGAGGTTGCGGATGGCTGGCGTGCCGATCATGATTTCATGCGCGGCCACGCGCCCGGAGCCGTCTTTGGTTTTGCACAGGGTCTGAGAAATGACCGCCTGGAGCGATTCTGACAACATGGCCCGCACCATTTCTTTTTCTTCGGCCGGGAACACGTCGATGATCCGGTCGATGGTCTTGGCGGCACTGCTGGTGTGCAGCGTGCCGAACACGAGGTGACCGGTTTCGGCAGCGGTCATGGCCAGGCGGATGGTTTCCAGGTCGCGCATTTCACCCACCAGGATGCAGTCGGGGTCTTCACGCAGGGCGCTGCGCAAAGCGTTGGCAAAGCTCATGGTGTGCGGCCCCACTTCCCGCTGGTTGACCAGGCATTTTTTGCTTTCGTGCACGAATTCGATCGGGTCTTCCACTGTCAGCACGTGACCGTACTCGGTTTCGTTCAGGTGGTTGATCATGGCCGCCAGCGTGGTCGACTTGCCGGAGCCTGTGGGGCCGGTCACCAGCACCATGCCACGGGGTTTCAGAGCCAGGTCGGCAAAAATCTTCGGGCAGTTGAGCTGCTCCAACGTCAAAATTTTGCTGGGGATGGTCCGGAACACCGCGCCGGAGCCACGGTTCTGGTTGAATGCGTTCACACGAAAGCGGGCCAGGCCTTCGATTTCAAACGAGAAGTCCACCTCCAGAAACTCTTCGTAGTGCTTGCGCTGCGTGTCGTTCATGATGTCGTACACCATGGCGTGCACCTGTTTGTGGTCCAGTGCATCGACATTGATGCGCCGCACATCACCGTGTACGCGGATCATGGGCGGCAGCCCCGCCGACAGGTGCAGGTCAGAGGCTTTGTTCTTGACGCTGAAGGCCAGCAGTTGTGTGATGTCCATCCCGGGGCTCCTTTGCAGATGCGGTGTGTACCGCGTCGGCGCACGCGGTTTAGCATGTGGCCATTATGACGACGATAGAACACAACCTCCAGTCCCAGCACCTGCGTATCCGGGAGGCCTGCCAGCGCTTCGGGCGCGACCCTGCCAGCGTGCAACTGCTGGCGGTCTCCAAAACCTTCGGGCCGGATGCGGTGGCGCAAGCCGTGGCAGCCGGGCAGCGTTGTTTTGGCGAGAATTATGTGCAGGAAGGGGTGGACAAAATCCTGTCGCTGCGCGCCAGCCACCCGGATGTGGCGCTGGCCTGGCACTGCATCGGGCCGCTGCAGGCCAACAAAACCCGGCCGGTGGCCGAGCACTTCGACTGGGTACACACCATCGACCGGCTCAAAATTGCCCAGCGCCTGTCAGATCAGCGCCCTGCACACCTGCCACCGTTGCAGGTCTGTCTGCAGGTCAATGTGGACGGTGGGGCCAACAAGTCGGGCGTGGCACCTGATGAAGTGGCCGCGTTGGCCCAGGCCGTGGCGCAACTGCCTCGGCTGACGCTGCGAGGCTTGATGTGCATTCCTGAGCCCACTTCCGATTTCGAAGCTGCTAAATCAATATTTGAAAGCGCCAGAGATGTTTTTGATGCCGCGAATGCGTCCGGCTTGTCGCTGGACGTGTTGTCCATGGGCATGAGTGACGACCTGGAGGCGGCTGTGGCCGCAGGCAGCACGATCGTGCGTGTGGGCCGGGGCGTGTTTGGCAGCAGGCCGCTCAAGGCTTGATGGCGTACCATCCGAGTGCTGCAATGCTGGTGTGTTCCTTCACAGGCGCGGGTTCTCGCAGCGGCATGCGCGTCCTGTCCAGATCCTTCCCATTCACCATGAAACATTCGGACAACCGCTCATCCAGGCACACCTCTCGGCGTTGGGTCTCGGTCTTTGTGCTGCTGTGTTGCGGGGCGTTCAACAGCGCGTGGGCCCAACCGGTGGACGCACGGCTACGGATGAAGGAGGCTGCCACGCAGCCGACGCTGGCCGAGTCCCTGAAAACCCTGGGCCGAAAAGCTGCGGCCGTGTGTGCCAACTGCCATGGCGAGGGCGGCACCAGCGTGTCACCGCTGGTGCCCAACCTGGCTGCACAGAGCCCGGCTTATTTGCTCGATCAGATGGAGCAGTTTGCCGACGGGCGGCGCAAGAACGAGTTCATGCAAGGCATGATCAAGGCCATGAAGCCTGACGAACGTGCAGGCGTGGCCATGTACTACGCGGGGCAGAAGCTGGCGCTTCCGGCACCGGTGGCGTCACCCCAGGTCGAGCAGGGCAAAGTCTTGTACTCGCGCAACTGCTTCCGCTGCCATGGGACAGACGGTGCGGGCAGCGAGACTTTTGCGCGCGTGGCCGGGCAGCAGGCGGGATACGTGGCGCAGTCGCTCAAGCGTTACCGCACGGGTACAGGGCCACGCGTGAACGAACTGATGGCGGCCAACACCAAGTTGCTGTCAGATGCCGATATCAACGCTTTGGCCGCTTACGTGGCCTCGATGCGGTAGCACCAGGTGTGGGCGCTCCCCCTGGCACCTGTCTGAACTCAAATGGGCAGCTGGGTGGTGCTCTTGACTTCTTCCATCACCGCGTAGGTGCGTGTTTCCCGCACGCCGGGCAGTTGCCATAACACGGTACCGGCGAAGTCGCGGTAGGCCACCATGTCTGCCATGCGGGTTTTCAGCAGATAGTCGAACCCGCCCGCCACCATGTGGCACTCCAGGATGGCTGGCTGCACCTGCACGGCGGCCTTGAACGCCTCAAACACATTGGGCGTGGTCTTGTCCAGCAACACCTCCACAAACACCATCATGCCGCAGCCCAGTTTCAGCGGGTTCAGCCTCGCTTCATAGCCCAGGATGTAGCCCTCGCGGGTGAGCCGCTGCGTGCGGGCCAGCACAGCGGTGGGCGACAGCGCCACGGTGTCAGCCAGTTTCTGGTTGGTCAGCCGCCCGTCCGCCTGCAGCGCGGCGAGGATTTTCAGGTCGATGCGGTCGAGGTCGGAGTCGGGGTTCGCCATGTTGCGGAGAGATGCGTGGTTGCCGCTCAGTTGCCGTCCACCACAGCCTGCAGCCGGTCGCACAGCACGCGCAGCACTTCGATGCGGCTCCACAGCTTGTCGTCGCTGGCCACGATGTGCCAGGGGGCCAGCTCGGTCGAGGTGCGGTCGATCATGTCGTCCACGGCACGGGCATATTGCGGCCATTTGTCGCGGTTGCGCCAGTCTTCGGCGGTGATTTTGTAGGCCTTGTAGGGCGTGTTCTGGCGCGCTTCGAAGCGGGCCAGTTGCTGCTCGGGCGTGATGGCCAGCCAGAACTTGACCACGATGGCGCCTGCATCGGTCTGTTGTTCTTCGAACGCATTGATTTCATCGTAAGCGCGTGTCCAGGCCGCTTCGGAGCAAAAGCCTTCGATCCGCTCCACCAGCACCCGGCCGTACCAGGAGCGGTCAAAAATGGCCGTGTGCTGCCAGCGCGGCAGGTAGCGCCAGAAGCGCCACAGGTAGGGTTGCGCGCGCTCGGCTTCGTTGGGGGCGGCCACCGGAATGACCCGGTAGTGCCGTGCATCCATGGCCTGTGTGATGCGCCGGATGGTGCTGCCTTTGCCGGCCGCATCCATGCCTTCGAACACCAGCACCAGCGAGCGCTTTTTGAGTTCGGGCGCACGCAGCAGCTTGTTCAGCCTGCCTTGCAGGTCTTCCAGTTTCTCGTCGTAGTCTTTGCGCTCCAGGCTGCGCGCATAGTCCTGGGTGGCCAGCAGGCTGCGCCCGTCCAGCGGAGCGGGGGGCTGCGGGGCGGCGTGCGTGTGTTGTGGCGTCTCGGTGGCGGCTGCCTTTTGCAGGCAGCTCAACAGGTACTGCCCCGCAGTGATCGAGCGGTAGTTGGCGTCGCTGCCGTCCACGACCAGCCAGGGTGCCTCGCCGGTACTGGTCATGCGCAGCGCAGCGGCAGAGGTGTTGGCCAGCACTTCGTAGTTGGCCAGGCGGTTGCGGTCGGCATCGGTCACGCGCCAGCTGGTTTTGGGGCTCTTGGACAGTTCCTTCAGGCGCTTTTCCACATGATCCTTGCTCATGTGGAACCACAGCTTCACCAGCATCACGCCCTCTGATGTCAGCATGCGCTCGAACGCACGGATGTCCTCCAGCCTGGCCTTGAAGCGGCTTTTCTTGTCCGTGCCCAGCGCGTGCTGCACGATCGGGTCGGTGTACCAGTTGCCAAACAGGATGCCGATGTGGCCTTTGGGTGGCAGCACCTGCCAGAAGCGCCACATTTCAGGGTGGCCGCCCATGTGCTCGTGTTCGGCCGGGGTGAGTGCGGTGAACGCTTCGGTCCGGACGTGGCGTGGGTCCATCCATTCATTGAACAGGTTCACGGTCTCGCCCTTGCCCGCGCCGTCCACACCGTTGATCAGCACCACCACGGCCCGGTGTTTGGCCTCCAGCAGCGCAAACTGGGCTTCCAGCAGGGCCTGGCGCAGGACTTTTTCGGCCTCGCGGTAGGCCTTTTTGCCCATGCTGTGACCAATTTCAGCAGATTCGAACATGTTGGGGGTCTCCGTTCATTGCAAGGCGGATGGTGCGGGTGCGTTCACCTGCAACCAGAAGGCGCACAGGTGCTTCATGGCACCCAGAAATTCAGCGTAGTCGGTCGGTTTGGCCATGTAGGCATTGGTACCTGCGGCGTAGGCGCGCATCAGGTCCGAAGGCTCGGTCGACGAGGTCAGCACGACGATGGGTGTGTGGCGCATCGCGCTGGAGGATTTGACCTCCGCCAGCACGGCAAATCCGTCCATCACCGGCATCTTCAGGTCCAGCAACACCACGGCCGGATCGCCTTCCGGCCGTTTGCTGTAGGCCCCGCGTCGGAACAGGTAGTCCAGCGCCTGCTGGCCATCTGATACGTGTTCCACCGGTGCGCCATCGGCATAGCGTTTGAGTGCCATGCGCGTGAGCGCAGCCTCGTCGGGGTTGTCCTCAACCAGCAGGATGTGATGCGACCGGGAAGGCATGTGTGTCGGGTCCCTGAATGATCAAAACGGCATTCTTAACCGGAAACCTGGTTTTCGTCCATGCGCCAGATCAGTTGGCGTGCATGCTAAGCTGGCGTGTCATTCTCAGGAGACACCCATGCCCGGCTTGCTGCCCCACGTCGATCCAGACGGTTTGCTTGAATTTTCAGTGGTCTACACCGACCGCGCGCTCAACCACATGTCCGCCCGATTCCGGGGCGTGATGACCGACATTTCTGCCATCCTGAAAGAGGTCTACCACGCCAAAGCGGCCGTGCTGGTGCCTGGCAGCGGTACGTTCGGTATGGAGGCTGTGGCGCGCCAGTTCGCGCACGGCAAAAAAGTGCTGGTCATCCGCAACGGCTGGTTCAGCTACCGCTGGACGCAGATTTTCGACATGGGTGCCATTCCCGCCGAGTCCATCGTGCTCAAGGCACGCAGGACGGGTGAAGGTGACCAGGCACCGTGGCAGCCTTGCCCCGTGGACGAGGTGGTGGCCACCATCCGCGCCGAAAAGCCCGCGCTGGTGTTTGCCCCGCATGTGGAGACGGCTGCCGGCATGATCCTGCCGGACGACTACATCCGCGCCGTGACCGAGGCCGTGCACGAAGTGGGTGGCCTGTTTGTGCTGGACTGCATCGCGTCCGGTGCCATGTGGGTGGACATGCAAGCCACCGGTGTGGACGTGCTGGTGTCCGCGCCGCAAAAAGGCTGGAGCGGTTCACCCGCCTGTGCCATGGTGATGTTGAGCGAGCGCGCCCGCGCCGCCATCGACGGCACCACCAGTTCCAGCTTTGCCTGCGACCTGAAAAAGTGGTTGCAGATCATGGAAAGCTACGAAAACGGTGGCCACTCGTACCACACCACCATGCCCACCGATGCCCTGGCCCGCTTGCGCGACGTGATGCAGGAAACACGGGCCTACGGGTTCGAGCGGGTGCGGCAGGAACAGGTGGAGCTGGGTGCCCAGGTGCGCGCCCTGTTCGAGTCACGGGGCATACGCAGCGTGGCGGCCGATGGCTTCAAGGCCCCCGGCGTGGTGGTGAGCTACACCAGCGACCCCGACATGCAGAACAGCAAAAAATTTCTGGCCTTGGGCCTGCAGACCGCAGCCGGTGTGCCGCTGATGTGCGATGAGCCCGCTGGCTTCTCCACCTTCCGTGTGGGCCTGTTCGGGCTGGAGAAGCTGCACAACGTGGCGCGCAGCGTGGGGCACCTCGCTGCAGCGTTGGATCAGATGGGTGTTGTTGAAAAAAGTAGCATTTAACCGTTTAACGGTAAGCGTTGGACTGCATTTTGAGCTGATTCAATGCATCCAGCAGCCGTTGGCTGGCCTGGGCCAGCCCCTGCCAGCTGCCTGCATCGGGCACACCGTGGGCAAACAGTGCGCTGGCCTGTTGGTGCAGCGCCGCATGTTGTTTGACCACATCGGCGAATGCAGGCAGGTGTTCCATCCGTCTGAGTGTGGCAGGGCGCGCCAGCCAGTGGCCAAATTTGCATTCGGTTTCCGACAGGGGTGGCAAGGGGTGCTCGGGGTGTGCGCGGTGGTCATCAAGTGAGCGCATCCACTGCCGGTGTTCCACCTGGGCCATCAGCAGGCTGACATCTGACGGGTCCAGCTCATTCACACCCACCCATTGAGGAGGCGGCTGCCACCTGGTTGTCCATGGCACCACCTCACCTGCCGGCATGGGTCGGGCAATGGCATAGCCCTGTGCCAGTTCGCAGCCCAACTCCAGCAGCATGTGGCCATGCGCCAGGGTCTCCACCCCTTCGGCCAGTGTGTGACGGTCGAAGCTGCGGGCCAATCCGAGCACGCTGTGCACGATGCTGGCATGCTCCCCGTCGTCCAGCATGCCTCGCACGAAGCTCTGGTCGATCTTGATGGTCTGCGCGCCCAGCTGCTTCAGGAAGGTGAGCGATGAATAGCCCGTCCCGAAATCGTCGAGCGAGCAGGTCACGCCCAACTGCTTGACCTCGGCGATCAGGGCGCCCACCCGTTCCATGTTGTTCAGCGCCCCGGTTTCCAGGATTTCAAGTTCGAGCTGCTGGGGACGCACGGCAGGCTGGGCGGCCAGTTGCCGTTTCAGGCGGGGCACGAATTCAGGGTCTTGGAGCTGCTGGCTTTCGATGTTGACGCTGACACAGGTGTCGAAGCCGTTTGCCTGCCACTCAAACAGTTGGGCCAGGGCGGTTTCGATCACCCAGTCGCCCAGTGTGACGGCGAGCGGGTGCTGCTCCAGCAACGGGATGAACTGGGCCGGTGGCACCAACCCTTTGCCGGGGTGTTGCCAGCGGATCAGGGCTTCGAAGCCGGCAACCTGGCCGTTGGCCAGCCACACCTTGGGCTGGTAGTACAGCCGCATTTCGCCTTTGGCCAGCGCCTGGCGCACTTCATCGATGCGCATGAAGCGCTCGCGCGTCGTTTCGTCTTTCAGCGGGTCGAATACATGGTGGCGGTTTTTGCCAGCCAGCTTGGCCAGGTACATGGCCTGGTCGGCCTGGCGCAGCAGTTGCTCGGCCTCCACCGGGTCGGTCTGCGGAAACAGCGTCACGCCGATGCTCGCCGTCAGGTGCAGCGTGTGGCCATCGTCAAGTGTCAATGGTGCAGCCACCGACTTCAGCATGCGCTGCACAGGCAGGTTGTGGTCTTGTGCTGTCTTCAGTCCCGGCAAGACGATGGCGAATTCGTCACCTCCGATGCGCGCCAGGTACTGACGTTCGCGCACGGCGGTGGCCAGCCGCTTGCCCACTTCGACCAGCAAGCGGTTGCCGGTGTCTCGGCCCAATTGGGCATCGATGGCGGCAAACCCGTCCAGGTCGATGTAGGCCACGGCCAGCTTGTGCTGCAAGGTGTTTCCCTGGCTCATGCAGACCCGCAGTAACTCGATGAAATGCGCTCGGTTGGGCAAGCCGGTCAACACGTCGTGGTGGGTGATGAAGTCCACATGTGCCTGGTGGGCCTTGGTGTCCGATATGTCCTGCGCCGTTCCCCACACCGTGTGGGGATGGCCGTCCGGGTCGAGGTCAAACTCTGCCCGCTCGCGCACCCATGTCGCGCCGGCGGGTTGCTCAATCCGGTGCTCCACATCGTAGGGTTCGCCCTTCAGCGCACACAGCCATGCCTGCGAAACGTGTTCGCGGTCGTCAGGGTCCACCTTGGCCAGGAAGTCGTCCAGCGTCAGGGGCGTGTCGGGGGGCAAACCGAACAGCCGGTAGGTTTCGGGCGACCAGTGCAACGCCTGTGTGCGCAAGTCAAGCTTCCAACTGCCAATGCGAGCCACGCGTTGCGCCCGGTGTAGTTCGGCGGTGCGCTCCTGTACCGTGCGTTCCAGTTCCAGCCGGTGGCGGGCGGCGGCCTGGCGCATGGCATGCAGGGCCAGGTGGGTGCCCACACGGGCCAGCACCTCGCCTTCCTGAAACGGCTTGGTCACGTAATCGACGCCACCTTCCTGGAACGCACGGACCTTGTGCTCGGCATCTGCCAGCGCGCTGATGAAGATGACCGGCACATCTGCCAGCGCGGGCATGGCTTGCAGGCGGCGGCACACCTCGAAGCCATCCATGTCGGGCATCATGATGTCCAGCAGGATCAGGTCGGGTGGTTGTGCCTCTGCTGCTTTCAGTGCCAATGCCCCGCGTGGGAACAGGCGCACTTTGTAACCCTTGCCGCGCAACAGTTCATCCAGCAGCTTGAGGTTGGCGGGGGTGTCGTCCACCACCATCACCTGGGCGGCAGAAGGGTCAGTTGGCTGGGGGCTCATGAGTTGCCATCCTGTTCGGTGGGGTGCAGCATGTGCTGCAAGGTGTCGTATTCGAACTCGTCTGCCAGTCGCAGCAAACCGCGCGCCAGTGCCGCATGAGATGCTTCCAGCGAGCGGATCAGTTCAGCCAGCCTGGCCATGTCACCCAGGGCCAAGGCTTCCAGCATTTGCAGGCGTAAATCGAGTGGCACGTTTGCATGCACGTCGCTGGCGCTGACCGGGGCATCCGGGTTGCCCGCCGGTTCAGTCGTCGGGCCTGGCTGCTGCACATACTGCAGGCCCAGCAGGACTTTCAGATGCTGGAGCAGCCGTGCCCGGTCGACCGGTTTGTGCAGCACATCGACCATGCCTGTATCCAGCATGGCCTGCCGGTCGGTGGCCAGCGCACTTGCGGTCACGGCCAACACCACGGCACCTGGGTGCAGGGCGCGTATGCGGCGGGTGGCCTCGTAGCCGTCCATGACCGGCATACGGATGTCCATCAGCACCACATGGGGGCGGTTCTGTTCGAAACACGCCACGGCTTGCGCGCCATCGGCCGCCTGCAGTACCTTGAATCCGGCGGGCATCAGCATGTCGGCCAGCAACTGGCGGTTGTCGGGCAGGTCGTCCACCACCAGCACGCTGACCGACGGGCTGTCCGGTGGCAGGCACAGGTTCTGGTCTTCGGGTGCGGTGGGGTGCGGTGCCAGGCTGGCGGTGTGCTGCACCACTTGAAGCGGCAGCCAGAACCGGAAGCAGCTGCCCACACCGGGCGTGCTGCGCAGCTTCAGTCCACCGCCCATCAAAGTCAGCAGTTTTTGACTGATGCTCAGGCCCAGGCCCGTGCCGCCGCCGGATTTGCGACCTGCTTCGGCTTGCTGGAACGGCTGGAACAGCATGGCCTGTTCGTCCACGCTGATGCCGCTGCCGGTGTCTTCCACTTCGACCCAGATGGCGGCATCGGCCTGGTGGTTGGCTGTGCCATCGGTCGGTTCGTTCGGGTCGGTTGCTTGCAGGCCGGCGCGCAGCCAGATGTGGCCGCTGTGCGTGAACTTCACCGCATTGCCCAGCAGGTTGATCAGCACCTGTCGCAGCTTGCCTTCGTCGGCGTGAACGTGTGCTGGCAGCGAGGGGGCCAGTTCAGCTGTCAGCGTCAACCCCTTGTTCTGGGCCCGCAGGGTAAACATGCTGGCCATGTCCTCCAGCAGACCGTGCAGGTCAAAGTCCGTCTGATTGAGCTGCAAGCGACCTGCTTCAATCTTCGACAGATCCAGGATGTCATTGATGAGCTCCAGCAAGTGCTTGCCGCTGCGGTTGATGGTGCGCACCTGTTCGCGTTGGCGGGGTTGCAGGTCGGCATCCCGCTCCAGCAACTGGGCAAACCCGATCACGGCATTCAGTGGTGTGCGGATTTCGTGGCTCATGTTGGCCAGGAAGGCGCTCTTGGCTCGGTTGGCGGCTTCGGCAGCCTCCTTGGCCTGTGCTAGGGCCATCTCCATCCGGTGACGTTTGACCAGGCTCCACAGGTCGGCGCCGATGAGCAGCAACTGGTCGGCATCGGTCTGGTCATAGTCTGTGGGCTTGTTGCCGACGCCCATCAGCACCACCACCTTGCCGTCCTCCAGTACGGGCACACCCAGGTGTCGCAGCAGGTGGGCGTGTCCGTCCGGGTACCCTTTTCGATTGGGCATGTGCTGGTAGTCGTTGTGGAACACAGGTTGCTGCGTGCGCACGGTGTCTGCCCACATGCCAGCGGCCGACACGGGGTAGTGGTTGTCGTACGCGGCGGTGCAGTATTTCAGCGTGTTGGCTGACCAGGTGTAGAGCTGGATGGTTTCCTGGTCAGGGTTGACAAAGTGCAAGTAACCGATGTCGCTGCGGGTCAGGCGAACGGCTTCTTCCAGACCCATCTGCAGCAAATCCTGTTCGGTCATCGTGGCCATTAGCTGGCTCATCTTCAGCATGGCCTTCAGGCGCTCGTCGCTGAGTGTCAGCCGGTGGTTGGCCGCCTGCAAGTCGGCGGTCCGGCTTGCCACCAGTTCGCTCAGGTGGTGGCGGTGCTGTTCCAGTTCAGCCTCGGCCTGTTTGCGTTCGGTGATGTCCTGGAAGGTGCCCGTCAGCACGTCGCCTTCTGGTGTTGTGGTGCGGCCCGTGCAGCGGAGTTCGGCCTTGAAGGCGCGCCCGGACCGCGTGAGCATGCCGCATTCGAGTGCAAAGCCCAGTCCGGAATGCCAGGCCTTGCTGATGGCAGCGGTGATGGTGGGCAAGTCTTGCGGATCGTAGTAGCTCACGCCGACTGTCAGGTTGAGGTATTCGTCCCTGGGGTGCTCCAGCAGCGCGTAAATTTCGTCTGTCCAGCTCAGGTACCCGGTGGTCGGATTGGTTTTCCAGCCGCCTACCTTGGCAATGGCCTGCGTTTCCCGCATGAACAGCAAAGCCTCCTGCAGGTCTTGTTGCAAGCGGCGTTGTGCTGTGATGTCGTGGCCGATGCCCAACACGCCGATCAGTTGCCCGTCTGTGCCGCGAATGGGTACCTTGGTGGTTTCCAGCAGGATGCGTTGGCCGCTGGCAGCCAGCGTGACCCACTCTTCGTTCATCCGTGGGCCGTTGGCGGCCATGGCGACCAGGTCGTTGGCCCGGAAAGAGTCGGCCTGTTCCTTTGGTGCAAAGTGGTGGTCGGTTTTGCCAACGATGTCGGCTTCCGGTGCACCGAAAAAGCGCTCGAATGCCGGGTTGCACAGCAAATACACGCCATCGGTGTCCTTGAGCCAAACGAGATCAGGCAGGGTATTGACCAGCACCCGCAGCCGCGCCTCGCTGTTGCGCTGGGCTTCGCTGGCCAGCACGCGTTCGTTCACATCGTGGCCGATGCCCTCCAACCCTGTGACCTGACCCTGTGAATTGAAAATGGGCGCTTCGCTCATCTCCAGCCAGCGGGTGCTGCCATCCTTGTGCCGCGCTTGCAGCAGGTAGGGAGGCTGCTTTTCGCCCTGCAACCCGGCTTCGGTCATCGGCCCGACCTGTGCGTTGAGCGGATGGTCTGTGATGAAGGGTTGGTAGGGACCCATCATCTCCTCGGGTGACCAGCCCAGCATGGTGGTGACCGAAGGGCTGATGTACGAGATGGTGCCGTCTGGGTCGTTGGTGTAGAAAAAATACTCGCCACCGAGGTTCTCTACCAGATGCCGATACTTGGCTTCGCTGGCCTGCAGGGCTTGCATGGCCTCGTTGACGCGGGTCACGTCGATGAACACCCCCAGCACCGTGCGAATCCCGTCCAGTTCAAACTCCACCGGCTGGACATCGACCAGAAAGCGGCTGCCGTCTTTTCGCCTCACAGTGATGTTGTGAGCCAGGGGTGTCTCGCCGCGGGCAATGCGCCGGAATTCTTCTGCGATTCGGGGCAGTTCGTCTGCGGGGTGGATCAATGCCGGGGTCTGCCCCAGCAGTTCATCCCGGGCGTAGCCCAGCATGGTGCAGAACGCATCATTGACCAGGTAGAACGCCTGGGTGTCGATATTGGCGGCCACCACGCCGACGGGCAGTCTGTTCAGGACGGTGCCTAATCGTTTGTCGGCGGCGTCCGCCAGCGCCTGCTGGGCTTTGCGCTCGGTCACGTCACGGAACACACCCACCTGGTAGCGTTTGCCCGCCAATTCGTACCGTCTGCCGCTGCTGATCTCGACGGGAATGTCACGCCCATCCACATGGCGGATCAGGGTTTCGTGCAAGCGAGCGCCCTGGTCCGTCGGTGCCACGCGTTGTGCAAATTCATCTGGCTCCGTGGTGATGAGTTGTGGGGGGTGGAGTTGCGTGAAGTGCATGCCCACCAGTTCTGCCACCGGTCGACCGAAGAGCATGGCGGCCTGTGCATTGGCGCTGACCACCGTACCGGTTGCGTCATCGGCCACCACCACGGCATCGGCAATGGATTCGAACAGCGCCTCGAACCGCTGCACGTTGGCCAACTGTGCCTGCTCGGCCTGCTGGCGCAACAGGGTGGAGCTGACCAGATGGGCCATCAGCTTCAGCCAGGTCAAGTCATCTTCGCTCCAGGCACGTGGCGCCAGCACGGCATCCAGGGCCATGAACCCCGTCAGCTTTTGCGCGGCCATGAGGGGCACCGCGCACACCGAACGGGTGCCTGCCTGCTGCAACAGGCGTGATGGCAAACTGGCCTCGGCGGGCATGTCATCGGTGCGGTCAATGCTGATGTGCCCGATGGTCAGCAGTTGATCCACCCACCATTGCGTATGAGCGTCCAGGTCTCGGTTGCTGATATCAGGTGCCAGCGCCGTAACGCCTGAGCGGCACCAGCCGTGGCTGCCAGACCATTTTTTTCCGCAGGGGGCCATCTGGAACAGCAGCACTCGGTCAACGCCCAGGGCTTCACCTGTGCGGGCCAGCAGGGTGTACAGCGCCTGGTCCAGTTCGGGGCCAGGCGCTGCCAGCAACTGGCCGGCCAGTTCGGTGGCCAGTTGCTGGCGGTCGCGTTCCTGTTGTACGCGCTGCATGTCATGCTGGAGCTGCTGCCGTGCATGGCTCTCGTGCATCAGGCGCAGTGTCTGCTCTGACAGTTTGCGGTACATGTCGAGCACGGCCTGGATCAGCGTGGCAGCCGCACCACGCATGTCCTGTTCGGTTTGCCGGAGCGCCTCCTCCACCGGCAAGCCACCCCTGACCGCCAGCACGGTTTTGGCCAAGCGCTTGTCATGGTCCAGGATGTGAAAGGCCAGCCAGTTGCTCAGGTAGCCAAACAGTTGGTCCAACAACAGTGGCAGCGGAAGCTCGTTGGCGGCAAGTGCCGAGATGCGTTGGCTGAATGCCCGGTGGGCGGCCTGGTGAGCTGCAACGTCGGGCAGGGCACCGAGTGCAGAGGTCCAGATATGCTCTTCGTCTTCAAAATGATAGTGAGCATATGACGTCAGATCGGCGATGACGGCCAAAATGTCTTCAAGTTCGCCGCCGTCGGTGTATTGACGGGCCACCCGGTTGAGCAAGTCGACCAGCACGTGGTGCTGCTCGTCGATGGATGGGATGCCGGTGTCGAAATGCGCTGTCCACGGGAAAAAGGCAAACCCGGAGGGGTCCGGCACGGGTGTGGGGTGTTCAGTCATGGCAACTCTCGGTGTGTTCACCGCTGACCACTGTAGCGGGATTGTCAAACGGATGGCGTGCATTCCTCATCGTTCTTGACGCAGGTCAAGGTAGGGGATGGGGTCTCCTCATATCTTTGGGTGATCTGAAACGCATTGGGGTGAATGGTGGGTCGGGCGAGGGGTTGGTATCGGATGGGTTGGGCAGCGTTGTGTTGCTTGATGGGTGTGTTGATGTGGCCTGCGCAGGTGTGTGCCCATGAGGCCTCCGTGCCACTGCGGCTGGGAGCGGTGCCGCTGGGCAGCGCGGACGACACGGTGCGTCAGTTCAAACCCTTGGCTGCTTATTTGAGCAGGTTGTTGGGGCAGCCTGTCGAGTTTCACTATCTGTCGGGCCATGAGCGAGTGCTGGATGCCCTGCGACAAGGTCAATTGGCCTTGGCCTACCTCGGGCCTGCCCCCTATGCCGAACTGGTGGGGCGTGCTGCCGGGCAGCTGTCCCCTGCGCTGATCCGGCCGCTGGTGCGTTTCAGGGAGGCGGATGGGCAGGCAGAGTACCGATGCGTCCTGGTGGCTTTTCCGGATGACCGGGTCAGTTTGTCGCCACGTGCGCGATTGACAGTTGGCATGCCCAATGCGTTGTCGACTTGTGGTCCTGTGTCGGTCAAGGCCATGCTGACGCGTGCAGGCGTGTCCTGGCGGCAGGTGACCCCGCTTTACATGGGCAACCATGACAGCGTGGCACGTGCCGTGGTGGCCGGAGCCGTGCAGCTTGGAGGCATGCGAGAGGAAGTTGCCGACCGGCACAGCGGCTTGGGGTTGCAGGTGCTGGCTCGAACCGACCCGTTGCCTGGCTTTGTGCTGGTGGGGCATTCGGGGCTGCTGTCTCGCCAGGGGTTGTCACAACTCGACAAATTGGTCGATACACCAGCTTCCGAATATGGTCGTTGGGGCGGCGCGCTCCGCCATGGTTTGGTGCCGGCTGCCGACTCGGATTTTGATGCGGTGAGGGCCATCCTGCAAAAGGAACGTCGTCCATGAAGCCGCTTGGACGGGTTTTGCAGGGCATGCAGGCCGGTGGGCGTTCACGCTGGACGGTGTGGGGTTGGAGTGCGTGGTTGCTGATGGTGGCAGTGGCATCCTTCAGCGCGCATCGGGCGTTCGACCACCTGTATGAAGAAGAGGCCATGTTGCTGGCGGGCCAGCACGAGGTGGCCTTGTCAGTGGCCTACCAGGCGGCGGCGGCCACGCACCAGCGTGAAGTGGCTACCCTTTTGCGTGCCGACGTGCTGAGGCCGGATGTGCTGCAACTGTGGACGCAGGCCAGCGAGGCACCGGACGATGGCCTTCCGATCCTTAGGGGGCGTCTGTACAGGGCGCTCGCCGAGTCATACGCCCGCATGGAAGTGGACGGAATGCGCCAGTTGCACCTGCATTGGGCCGATGGGCGTTCGTTGCTGCGGATGCACCAGCCAGACCGTTTCGGGGATGGGTTGTTCGATATCCGTCCCTCTGTCCGGCTGGCCAATACACACCATCGGTCTGTGCATGGATTCGAAGGTGGCCGGGTGTTGCCAGGATTCCGCCACGTCTACCCGGTGTGGTCAACCTCAGGCAAGCACTTGGGCAGTGTCGAACTGTCATTGCCCTTCGAGACTCTGCACGCCCACATGTCGTCACTGTTGCCCCAATCGACCATCACCATGCTGCTGGACAGGCGTGTGTCGTCCGACATGGTGTTCGGGCAGATGGCGTCGCATTTCGTGCCTTCCGGGTTGTCGGATCGCTATGTCCGTGAAAATCCCGATGTATCCCGGGTCACCCGGCGATACCTAGAGTCAGATCAGGCCATTGCGCTGACGACCTCTCTGGCCGGTTTGACGGCGGTCAGGGATGGACTGCTGTCCGAGCGGTCTTTTTCGTTGCCGTTGTTGCATCGCAACGAAGGGGTGGTGGCCAGTTTCCATGCGCTCAGCGATGTAGAGGGCAAGCATGCTGCCTACGTGGTGGCCTATACCCCGTTGCCTGAATTGGCTGCCCTGTCACTGACGAGGCAGGTGCATGCGATGCTGGCCGCGCTGGGAACCATGGCGTTGGGTGGTCTTTCCGGCTTGTTGTGGTGGCAATGGCGCAGGCAGCGGGCCCAGAGCCAGGAACTGGCCATCATCACCGAAAAAATGGCCGATGGCCTGTACGTCATGGATGCCAGTGGCAGCGCGGTGTATGTCAACCACGCTGCCTGCTCCATCCTGGGTTATTCGGCGGGCGAATTGCTGGGCAGGCAGATTCACGAAACCATTCATCAGCATGGGCATAACCATCAACTGCCGCTCGAACTATGCCCCATTCACGCCACAACGGTCCGAGGACACCCATTTGCCGCCACGGAGTGGTTTCGCCGAAAAAACGGCACGGTGTTCGAGGCCGATGTGCGCAGCATGCCCATGCAATCCGCCTCCCGAGAGCGGGCGTCGGTCACCCTGTTCAGGGATTTGACCGGGCAACGTCAAAGTGAAATGAGCTTACGACAGGCGGCCAGTGTGTTTGAACATGCGCACGAAGGGATCTGCATTGCCGATATGCAAGCGCGAATCGTAGACACGAACGAGGCTTTCGGGCTGATCACCGGGTATGCCCGAGACGAGGTGTTGGGGCGCAATCCGAGCATGCTGTCGAGTGGCAGGCAGTCGCCTGAGTTCTACAAGCTTATGTGGGGCGAGCTCAACAGTCACGGCCACTGGCGTGGTGAAGTCTGGAACCGGCACAAGGGCGGTGCGGCATACGCAGCGCTGCTGACGGTCACGGCGGTCAAGGGGGTGGATGGAGTGGTGCAAAGTTATGTCGGCATCCTGTCCGACATCACCGCGCTGAAGTTGCATGAGGAAGAGTTGGAGCGGATTGCCCTCTACGATCCGCTGACTGGCATCGCCAATCGCCGCTTGCTGGATGAGCGAATGGATCATGCCCTGGCTCAGGCGCGCAGGCGCAACAGCCGGGTAGCGCTGATGGTGCTCGACCTTGACGGCTTCAAGGCTGTGAATGATCGGTATGGGCACGAGGCGGGTGACAGGCTGCTCGTCGAGGTGTGTCGCCGCCTGGAGCTCTGCCTGCGGCAGACAGATACCTTGGCACGAATTGGGGGTGATGAGTTCGTCCTGCTGCTGACCGACCTGCATTCGTCGGATGACCGGCATTGGCACGAGGTCGCTGCTCGGGTGTTGCAGGTGGTGGCGCAACCTGTGACAGACGGGGAACACAACTTGCATGTGTCTTGCAGCCTGGGGGTAACGATTTTTCCCGGTGACGATGCCGGACCTGATGCGCTGATGCGGCACGCCGACCAGGCCATGTATCAGGCCAAACAGGCTGGCAAGAACGGGTACAGGGTGTTCCAGTCGTCTTGAATACCCTTGGCCCCAATGGTTCGAACCATGCAGGCCTGTGCGGACGGGCGCAGGCGACAGTTGTGCATTTTCGTAGACGGCGCGCACTAACTAATGCGATGTGAATGGCTGAACATACAGGTTTCTTTTGTTGGTGCGCGCCGGTGAGGTGTCACTGATTTCTCCAGGCTGCTTGAAACATGACAAACCTGTCACCTTTGCCCCGCTACACCTGCCGCGAAGAGTTGGCCAACAGCCTCACCCACGGCGTGGGCATTGTGCTGGCCATTGCGGCTTTGGCGGTGCTGACGGCGTTTTCGGCCATGCATGGTGGCACGGCAGAGGTGGTGGCCAGCGCGGTGTTCGGCGCCACGCTCATCCTGTGCTACACCACGTCCACCCTGTACCACGCCATTCCGATCGAGCGCATCCGCCACGTGCTGCGGGCGCTGGACCATTCGGCTATTTTTCTGCTGATTGCGGGCACCTACACGCCGTTCATGCTGCTCAGCCTGGGTGGCACCTTGGGTTGGAGCATGCTGGTACTCGTCTGGACGCTGGCCGTCGCCGGCGTGGTGGCCCGGTTGTGGCTGAACGGCCGCCGGCACGGGCTGGTGGTGGGCCTGTATGTGGCGATGGGTTGGGCCGTGCTGTTTGCCATCAAGCCGCTGGTGGCGGCCTTGGGCGCGGGCGGGGTGGCCTTGCTGGCGGCGGGTGGCGTGTCGTACACGCTGGGTGTGGTGTTTTACAAGTGGCGCTCACTGCCCTACAGCCACGCCATCTGGCACCTGTTTGTGCTGGCGGGCAGTGCGCTGCACTTTTTTGCGGTGCTGTTCTACGTGTTGCCGGGGTGACTTTTCAGCCTGGCAGGTGAGTGGCCGGGCGGGCGTGCGTGGTTTGTGCGGCTTACCCGGCGTGCATCGCGGCCAGTTCTGCGCACAACGTGCCCAACGGCATGGCCAGGATGTCGCTGCCGAGGGGGAAGGCTTCGTCCCCCGGATACACCACCAGTTTGCGAGTGGGCGAGAGGTCGCTGCAGGCGGCATGGAACCCACGTTCCACCTTGGGGCTCAGGCTGCGCTTGATTTCAATGGCCCACATGGTTCCATTGGGCCAGGTGAGCAGCAAGTCGACTTCGGCACCGCCACTGCTGCGGTAAAAGTGCGCCTGTGCGTTAGGAGAAGCACAGCCCAGCAGGTTTTCGATCACAAAACCTTCCCAACTGGCACCCACCACCATGTGTGACAGCAGTTGCTCGGTGGTTTCAATGTCCAGCAGGCCGTGCACCAGGCCGCTGTCGCGTACGTAAATCTTGGGCGACTTGACCAGCCGTTTGCCCAGGTTGGCGTGCCAGGCGGGCAGGCGGCGCACCAGCAGCAGGTCGCACAGCAGGTCGATGTAACTGTGCACGGTTTTAATGTCCAGCCCCATGTTGCGTGCCAGTTGCGCCATGTTGAGCAACCCGCCTTGATGGTGGGCCAGCATGGTCCAGAACCGGCGCAAGGTGTCGGCTGCAATCCGGGGCCCGAATTGGGGTACATCGCGTTCCAGGTAGGTGCGGATGAAGTTGTGCCGCCAGCGCAGGCTGCGTGAATCGCTGGGGGCATTCAGGCTTTCCGGGAAGCCACCCCGCAACCACAGTGGGGTGGCCAGCGTGGGGCCCGTTTCAAGCACGGTCAGCGTGCCCAACTCCAGATACGCAATGCGTCCCGCCAGCGTTTCGCCCGATTGCTGGAGCAAGTCCAGCGAGGCCGAACCGAGCAGCAGGTAGCGGCCTGCGTGGTGCCCTGCACGGCGTGCCTGGTCGATCAGCCCGCGCAACACCGGAAACAGCGCCGGTGCGCGGTGCACTTCATCCAGGATGACCAGCTTGTCCAGGTGGCCCGAAAGGTACAGCTCGGGTTGTGCGAGTTTGGCCCGATCCCGTTCGGACTCCAGATCCAGGTACACGCTGGGCACGGATTTGGCCGCTTCCCACGCCAGTGTGGTCTTACCGACCTGGCGTGGCCCCAGCAGGGCAATCGCAGGTGTTTGTTGCAGCTCGGCTTGCAGTTCAGGCAGGATGTGGCGGTGAAACATCCTTGCAATTATGGAGTTTCATTACCTGATTTGCAATGATAAAGAGGGCGATCTCCATCAGAACCACAGCGCCACCAGCGGCATCAGCAAGCTGGCCAGCAGGGCCTGAATGCCCAGGGCCAATCCGGCGTAAGCGCCTGCATCGGCATTCACCTGGATGGCCCGTGCCGCGCCAATGCCGTGGGCAGCAGTGCCCAGTGCAAACCCCCTGGCGTGCCAGCCCGCTGCATGGGTGCCCACGCCCAGCAGCTTGAACAGGGGTTTGGCGCTGAGGGCACCCACCAGGCCGGTCACCACGGCAATCACCGCTGCCAGCGCCGGGATGCCACCCAGACGTTCGGCCACGCCCATGGCCACCGGTGCCGTGACCGATTTGGGCGCAAGGGACTTCAACACGTCAGACGGCAAGTCCAGTGCCCAACCCATCAACACGGCTGAACCGGCAGCCGCCGTGCCGCCCACCAGCGACGCCACCAGCAAAGGCCGCCAGCGCCGTGCGAGCTCGGTGCGCCGTTGCCACAGCGGCCAGCCCAGCGCCACCACAGCCGGGCCCAGCAGCACATGGATGAACTGCGCCCCTGAAAAATAGGTCGGGTAGGCGGTGCCGGTGGCCGACAGCAGCCCCGCCAGCACCACCACCGACCACAGCACCGGGTTGGCCCACGGGGCCTGCTGCGTGTGCGTGTAAGCCGCCTGCGCCAGCACGTACACGCTCAGCGTGGCGGTCAGCCCGAACAGGGTGGTTGTGGTCAGGTAGGTCCACAGTTCCACAAAAGTGTTCATGGGCCGCCTTCCGGTGCATCCCCTGCGGGGGGCGTTGCGGGCAGCAACCGCTGCAGGACCAGTGCCGTCATGGCCAGCCCCACCCAGGTGGACACCACGACCACCAGCAACAACCGCAACCCATGTGCCTGCAAAAGGCCCATGTGCGTCATCACGCCCACGCCCACGGGCACGAACAGCAGCGACAGGTGTTGCAGCAAGGCGTTGGCGGCGGCTTCCAGTGCTGGCCTGACGGCTGGCCAGGCCAGCAAGACTGCCAGCAGCATCATGCCCACCACCGGGCCGGGCACAGGCAACTTCAGGCTGCGTGCCAGCAACTCGCCCACGGACTGCAGCAGCAACAGACCAGCCAGTCCCTGCAACGCCAGCATGGGGTTGCGGTGCTCAGAACCGTTCCAGCTCCGGGTGCTTGATGGCCCCGGCGCGCACCAGCATCTTGCCGTACTCGGCGCAGCGGTGCTTGGTGGGGATGACCTTGCCGGGGTTCAGCAACCCGGCGGGGTCGAAGGCGCGCTTCAGGCCGAACATCGCCTCGTTTTCTTCGGCTGAAAACTGCACGCACATGCTGTTGAGCTTTTCCACGCCCACCCCGTGCTCGCCCGTCACGGTGCCGCCCATTGCCACGCTGGTTTCCAAAATGTCGGCGCCGAACAGTTCGCAGCGGTGGAGCTGGTCGGGGTCGTTCGCATCGAACAGAATCAGCGGGTGCAGGTTGCCGTCGCCCGCGTGGAACACGTTGCAGCAGCGCAGTTGGTACTTCTTCTCCATCTCTGCAATGGCCAGCAGGATGTCGGCCAGGCGCTTGCGCGGGATGGTACTGTCCATGCACATGTAGTCGGGGCTGATGCGCCCGCTGGCCGGGAAGGCGTTTTTGCGCCCGCTCCAGAACTTCAGGCGCTCGGCTTCGTTCTGGCTGACGGCAATGGCGGTGGCACCGCAGCCGCGCAGCACGTCGCTCATGCGGCCAATTTCTTCTTCCACCTCTTCGGGCGTGCCGTCGCTTTCGCACAGCAAAATGGCCTCGGCGTTCAGGTCGTAACCGGCGTGCACATAGTCTTCCACGGCGGCGGTCATGGGTTTGTCCATCATCTCCAGCCCGGCGGGGATGATGCCAGCCGCAATGACGGCGGCCACGGCGTCGCCGGCTTTGCGCATGTCGTCGAAGCTGGCCATGATGCAGCGGGCCAGCTGGGGTTTGGGCACGAGCTTGACGGTCACCTCAGTCACCACGGCCAACATGCCTTCGCTGCCGATCAGCACGCTGAGCAGGTCCAGTCCCGGCACGTCGAGCGCGTCAGACCCGAACTCGATCAGCTCGCCGCCCATGGTGAAGCCCTTGACCTTCAGGATGTTGTGCACCGTCAGGCCGTACTTCAGGCAGTGCACGCCGCCCGAGTTTTCGGCCACGTTGCCGCCGATGGTGCAGGCAATCTGGCTGCTGGGGTCGGGCGCGTAATACAGGCCGTGAGGGGCGGCGGCTTCGCTGATGGCTAGGTTGCGCACCCCGGCCTGCACCACTGCCGTGCGGCTGACGGGGTCCACCTTCAGGATGCGGTTGAACTTGGCCAGGCTCATGGTCACGCCCAGCGCATGTGGCATGGCACCGCCCGACAGGCCGGTGCCCGCGCCGCGCGCCACCACGGGCACGTTCAGCGCCTGGCAGGTGCGCAGCACAGCGGCAACCTGGGCCTCGGTTTCGGGCAGGGCCACCACCATCGGCCGCTCACGGTAGGCGGTCAGGCCGTCGCACTCGTAGGGCACGGTGTCTTCCAGTTGGTACAGCAGTGCATGTGAAGGCAAATGTGCCTTCAGCGCTTGTAAAACCTTGTTTTGCAGCTCTGCTTTTTGTGGGGCTGCAAGCTCGTTGGCGCGGGCAAGGGTGTCTGTGAACATGGGGGGGCGTCCAAGGAGGGCGTGGCAAACGGAACTGCAAATTGGCGGATGTCGGGCAGTGTAGGACAAGCCACTGCGGACAGGTTGAAGTTTCTTGCAAGCCGCCGTGAAAACGGGTGCGGACGCTGCCACCTGCTGCGGGGCAGATGTGGCCGAAGCCAAGGGCCGCGCGGTCTTCCGGTGCGGCGGCTTGGCCGATCTGCCCGTCAGGTCAATCGGGCTGGCCTGCTGATGTGGTCTGGCGCATCACCCTGGCAATTTCAGCCTGCAGTGCCTGGGCCGAGATGGGTTTGGACACGTAGCCGTCGGCCCCGTTGTCCAGGAAACGTTCGCGGTCGCCTGTCATGGCATGGGCGGTCACCATCAGCACGGGGGTGTGCTGGCCGGTGCCGGCCTCGCGCTGGCGCAGTTCGGCCACGGCAGCAGGCCCGTCCTTCTCCGGCATCATCACGTCCATCAGCACCAGGTCGAAGGGTTCTCGTGCCAGCGCATCGAGCGCGAGCTGGCCGTTCTCGACCATCACGTGGCTGTGCCCCATTTTGGCCAGCAGCAGTCCGGCGAGCTTCTGGTTGATGGGGTGATCTTCGGCCACCAGGATTTTCAGCGGCCGCACGGCGTTCTGGTTGTCTCCGCCGGCGCTTTTGTTGAACACAGCCTCGGTGCCTAGGGGGCGTGTGCAGCGGACGCTGAACTCAAAGGTCGAGCCCTTGCCCGGTGTGCTGGTGGCCGAGATGCTGCCCCCCATGAGCGTGACCAGGCTGCGCGAAATGGCCAGCCCCAGCCCCGTGCCGCCGTACGAGCGGGTGATGGTGCCGTCGGCCTGCTCAAACGGTTTGAACAAGGCTTCGGCCTTGGCCGGGTCAAAGCCGATACCGGTGTCCACCACCTGCACCTGCAGCATCACGCTGCCATCTTCAGCGGGCGGTGTGGCATCCATGTGCACCGCCACCTCGCCTTCGTGTGTGAACTTGACGGCGTTGCCGATCAGGTTGGTCAGCACCTGGCGCAGCCGCACCGGGTCGGCCATGACCTCGGCCGGTACCGCCGGTGTGCAGGTGTGGCGCAGGCTGATGCCCTTGCTGTCGGCCAGGCCGCGCAGTGATTTGACGGTGTGGCGCAGGATCTGCTCGGGCTGGATGCGCGCGGGTTCCAGCTCCAGTGCGCCGGACTCGATTTTGGAAAAGTCGAGGATGTCGTTGATGATGACCAGCAGGTGGTTGGCCGAGTCTTTGGCCAGCGTCAGGTGCTCGCGTTGCTGGGGCTGCAGCTCGGTGTCGAGCACCAGTTGGGTCATGCCCACGATGCCGTTCATGGGTGTGCGGATTTCATGGCTCATGTTGGCCAGGAATTCGCCTTTGAGCCGGTTGGCCACCTCGGCCTTGTTGCGGGCTTCGATCAGTTGGGCTTCATTCGCCTTGATCTGCGTGAAGTCCTGCATCACCCCGGTGAAGTAAAGCTCGTCGTCCACCCGTGTTTCGGTGACTGACAGCCGCAACGGGAAGCGCGTGCCGTCTTTGCGACAGCCTTCCACCACGCGGGGGCGGTTGAGCATGTGCTGGATGCCGGTGCGCAGGTAGGTGTCGATGTCCTGGGCATGCTGGCTGCGCCGCTCCGAGGCCATCAGCACGCCGACGTTCTGGCCCAACAACTCGGCGAGCGCCAGGCCGAACATGTCGGCCGCCGCCGTGTTGGCCTGGATGATGAGGCCCCGTGTGTCGATGACGACGATGCCTTCGGGTGCCGAATCGAAAATGCTGTTCAGTTTGGATTCACTCAGCCGCAGGTTGCGCTCCACCGCAAGGCGTTCGTCCACCTCGCGCCGCAGCCGTTGGTTGGCCGCTTCACGTTCGGCAGACAGCTCGCGCGACACACGCAGCGCGCTTTGCAGCCGGTGTGTGATCAGCCACACGCCGGTCATGCCCAGTGCCATCACCGCCAGCAGGATGGCAAACGACTGGTTGAGCACGCCCGTGGCGGCGGTTTGCCAGTTGCGGATGGGCATGCTGATCTCCAGCGCGCCGCGCACGTCGCCTTCTTTCCAGTCGGTGCGGGGTGAGCCGGCCATGCTGTTGTGGCAGGCCACGCACGTGGGCAACATGCGGTCGGCCCGCGCATAGCGCAGCAGCTCGACGCCATTGACCGTTTCTTCGCGCACAAACGGTTTGTCCGGGTTGACGCGCAGGTGCGCCAGCGCGTCGAGCTGGAACTGGTCGAGCTGGCGTTCGGCCGCCCGCCAGGGAAAGGGCAGGTCGCTGTAGAGCGCCACTCGGTGCCCGGCTTCAGTTTGGGACAGGTAGTGCCCCAGGTCGATGGTGAAGGTGGCCGGCAGGGGCAGGCTGTTGGGCTGCTCTTTGTACAGGTATGACACGCCCATGCCGGCTTCGCGGGCCCGGGGCAGGATGTTGGTGGCGTAGAAGTTGCGGAAGTGGGTGACGGCATCGGCCTGTTTGGAGGCCGTGTCCACCATGTAGGACCGCACCACTTCCCGGGCGGATGAGAGGGTGTACCAGCCGACCGCCCCACCCAGCAGCAGCAGCACCGACCCCAGTGCGGGCAAGGCCCAGGGCCTCAGGTAGAGCAGGCGCAACCGGTTGATCAAAGGGGTGGACATGGTGGCGGGGTGGGGTTGTCAGGTGAGGGCTTGTTTCAGCCAGTCGGCAAACGTGTTGCACTCCCAGCGGTCCATGGTACCGGTTCGCCAGCACAGGTAGTGCGCATGGGGGCTGGGCACGCTGCGGGCAAACGGGCGCACCAGCGTGCCGTTTTCCAGCCAGGGAGCACCGAGGCGCAACCGGACCAGGGCCACGCCCATGCCGGCGGCCGCGCCATCGCACATCAGCCCGATGTCGTTGAAGGTCGAGCCGTCCAGCGGCTCGGGCCAGTCCAGGTCGTGTGCGGCAAACCAGGTGCGCCACGGCTCCAGCGGGCTGCGCAGCAGGGGCAGGCCCTCCAGGTCGGCCACGGTGTCAAACGGGCCGTGTTCACGCAGAAAAGTGGGCGACACCATGGGGGTCACCTCGTCCTTGAACAGGCAGATGTGTTCCACATCGGCATATCGGCCGGTGCCGAAACGGATGGTCAGGTCGGCATCTTCGGCCACCACGTCGAGCAGCGGGATGCTGACCTGCAGCGTCAGGTCGATTTCGGGGTAGGCGTCGGTGAACTGGCGCAGCCGGGGCATGAGGATGGAGCGCGAGAACGTGGGGGTGACCGCCAGCTTGAGTTTGCGCCGGCCGGGTGAGGCACCCTGGCTCGGAAAACGCTCCAGAATGGACAGGCCTTCTCGCACATGGGCCAAGTATTCGCTGCCTTCGCTGGTGAGCGAAAAGTCTGCCCGACCGAAGAGCTTGGTGCCCAGGATCTGTTCCAACTGGCGCACCCGGTGGCTGACCGCGCTGGGCGTGACGCACAGTTCTTCAGCCGTTTGCGTCACGCTGCGCAGGCGTGCCAGCGCTTCAAACGTGAGCAGGCACTGGATGGGCGGTATGCGAACGGTCATGGCGGCATTCTGGCATCAGTGCATCATGTGGCGCAAATGAGCTGTGTTGCTTAAAAGATAGCAATCAAGTGCCGATAACCAAGCGCCAGACGGCCTTTTTACTTGAAGATGACCGTTTTGTGGCCGTTCAGCAGCACGCGGTGTTCGCTGTGCCATTTCACGGCGCGGGCCAGCACCTGGCTTTCCGTGTCGCGGCCGAGGGCGGTCAGGTCATCCACCGTTTTGCTGTGGTCCACGCGGGCCACGTCCTGTTCGATGATGGGGCCTTCGTCCAGGTCGGCTGTCACGTAGTGGGCGGTGGCTCCGATGAGCTTCACACCCCGGTCGTGCGCCTGGTAGTAGGGCTTGGCACCCTTGAAACTGGGCAGGAAGCTGTGGTGAATGTTGATGGCGCGCCCGGCCAGCTTCTGGCACAGGTCGTTGCTGAGGATCTGCATGTAACGCGCCAGCACCACCAGCTCGGCGCCCTCGGCCTGGATGATTTCGTACTGGCGGTCTTCCACCTGGGCCTTGGTCGCAGCCGTTACGGGCAGGTGGTGAAACGGCACGTTGTAGCTGGCGGCCAGTTGGTAGAAGTCGCGGTGGTTGCTGACGATGGCGCGGATGTCCAGCGGCAGCAGCCCGCTTTTCCAGCGAAACAGCAGATCGTTCAGGCAATGCCCCTGCTGGCTGACCATGATGACCGTGCGCATCGGCTGCGCAGTGGCATGCAGTTGCCATTGCAGGTTGAGCGGGGTTGCAAACGCGGCCAGGTCGGCCTTGAGCTGCTCGTGGCTGAGCTGGCTGCAGGCAAACTGCACGCGCATGAAAAACAGGCCGGTGTCGTGGTCGTTGAACTGCGCGGCTTCTTCGATGTTGCCGGCGCGTTCCAGCAGGAACCCGGACACGGCGTGCACCAGGCCCAGACGGTCCGGGCAAGACAGGGTGAGAACGTAAGTAGGAGTGGCGTTGGAAGCGGTCATGATGGCCGGATTGTCGCTGCAATCCGGCGGCACCTTTCACAGCCCCGTCACTTGCCCAGCCGTTCCTTCAGCCTCGCGCAGTGGTCCACCGGGGGCACGGGTGTGGTGTGCCAGACGGCGTCGAATGCGGTGCCATCGTCTGGTCGAGCACCGCCTGCTGCCATGCGCACCGCTTTCACCCGCAGCCCAGGGGGCATGTGCAGCGGGATGCCCAGTTGCCGGTGTGCATGCTGGCTGCCGCACAGCACCACCACCGTTTTGCCCCTTGCCACGTGGGCAGCAGCTGTTTGCGACAGCGAGACATCACGAGCAATCTGGATGCGTGTCATGGGCGCGATCTGGCTGGCGGGTAGCAGGTTGCAGTGGCCGTCGCGCACGGCGTCCTGGTGGCGCTGCCAGGCATCCGGTGGCACGCGGCTGTCCCAGGCGGGCTCTTTCATCGTCTGGGCGTTGCGCGCGCGAGGCAGGTTGCCACCCAGCACGGGCACGCCCGCTGCAATCGCTGCCATGATGGCTGGCGCATACGGCCCCCAGGGCCAGGCACCCTCGCGCCAGGCCAGTGCTTTCTGCACGGTTTCAGCCGGGGCCGACGTGGCCAGACCGGCGGTGGAGGTGCCTGCGTCAGCCATTTCCAGCACCAGTGCCGCCAGTTCATTCAGTTCGACCAGCGCGTTGACACTGGCCAGATGCAGCTGCTGGTGCTCGGGGGCATCGTGCTGTTCGCCCAGCAGCAGCACATCGGCGGGGCCGAGGCGGTGCAGCCGGATGGGGATGGGCAGCGCCTCAGGCGTGGTCGCGGTGTCGGTGGTTGCCGATGCCGCCGGGGCCGCCGCGCTGGCGCAACCGCCCAGCCAGATGCTCCCGCCGCTCAGGCAGCCGAGGGTTGCCAACAGCACACGCCGACGTGTCGTGCCTGGTGCACGGGCTGGCCGGCTGTTTGCCGGGTCACGGGGCGTTGCAAGGCAAATGGGTTCAGGCCGTTGGCCTGTGCGTGGGCGGGGAGCGGGCGTGTCCATGACGGGATACTACGCGCTGAGTGGGCAACGCTGCCGGGCTGTGTGTGATTCGCCTTGGTATGTGTACCTTGTCCGCCGTTCGTGAAGTTTGATGATAGGTTTGCATGTCGTTTTTGTTGCGTTCGCCCGTCAACCGCCAGTTCCTGGCGCGCACCGTGGGCACCCTGTTGGTGGCGGTTGCGGCGGCCTGGCTGTGCGAGTGGTTGCGCACCCCCATTCCCTGGATGATGGGGCCGCTGGTCGCCGTGGCCGTGCTGTCGGTGCTGGGAGCCCCCACCGAAAGCTGGATACCGTTTCGCAACGGCGGGCAGTGGGTGATCGGTTCGGCCCTGGGCCTGTATTTCACCCCTGCTGTCGGTGCGCTGGTGGCGGGACTGTGGTGGGCCATCGTGGTGGGGGTGGCGTGGGCATGCCTGTTGGGTTGGGCATTTGGCCGCTGGCTGGCCCATGCACATGCTCAGGAACTGGCCGCCCTGACACCCGCCGCCCGCCGTGCCACCACCTACTTTGCCGGGGCCATTGGCGGCGCATCTGAAATGACCCTGCTGGCCGAGCGCCACGGAGCCCGAACCGACCTGGTGGCCAGTGCCCACAGCCTGCGCGTGCTGATGGTGACCCTCTCGTTGCCGTTTGCCATGCAGATATGGGGCGTGCATGGGCTGGATGCGGCAGGGACGGCTGTGCGTGACGTCAGTGTGCCGGGGATGGCTGTGCTGGCGCTGCTGACCGGTTTTGGGGTGGCACTGATGCTGAAGCTGGGGCGGGCCAACCCCTGGTTCATGGGCGCACTGGTGGTGACCATGGCGTTGACCCTGGCCGATGTGCGGCTGACGGCCTTGCCCGGGTGGCTGACCAACCTGGCCCAGTTGTTCATCGGCGTGAGCTTGGGTGTGCGTTTTTCGCCTGCTTTCCTTCGGGCCGCACCGCGCTGGCTGGGCCGTGTGGCATGGGCCACCGTGGTGATGATGGCGCTGTGCGCGGGTTTTGGTACGGCGCTGGCATGGGCCACGCAGCTTCACCCGGCGACGTTGATTCTGGGTACCTCGCCCGGCGGGATTGCAGAAATGGCCATCACCGCCAAGGTGCTACAACTGGGCGTGCCGGTGGTCACCGCATTCCAGGTGTGTCGCCTGGTAGCGGTGTTGATCCTGGCCGAACCGCTGTACCGGTGGCTGGGTCGGTCGTGAGACGGTTGCCAGTTGCCAGTTGCAGCGTGTTGGGTTGGGCATAGGCTGCGCCTATGCCCGTCTTTGAAATCGACCCATTGCCACACGCGCCCGAGGCTTCTACAGTCTGTCTGCAAGGGGCCTGCACTTCGGTGGACTGATGCAGGCTCCAACCCCTATCCAACTGACCAGGAGATCGACATGAGCAAAAAAACATCATCCAAACCGGCAGCCCGTCGCAAGGGCTTGGACATTGGCATCAGCGATGCCGACCGCGCAGCCATTGCCAAGGGGCTGAGCCACCTGCTGGCCGACACCTACACGCTGTACCTGACCACCCACAACTTTCACTGGAACGTGACAGGCCCCATGTTCAACAGCCTGCACGCCATGTTCATGACGCAGTACACCGAGTTGTGGAATGCGGTGGACCCGATTGCCGAACGCATCCGTTCGCTGGGCCATGTGGCTCCGGGTTCGTATGCCCAGTTCGGGCAGCTCAGCTCGCTGCCCGACGCGCCTGCGCAGCCCCCTAAGGCGCTCGAAATGGTGCGCATCCTGGCCGAGGGGCACGAGGCTGTTGCCCGCACCGCGCGCAGCCTGTTTCCGCTGGTGGACAAGGCCAGTGACGAACCCACAGCCGATGTGCTGGTGCAGCGCTTGACCGTGCATGAACAGGCTGCCTGGATGCTGCGCGCCATGCTGGAAGAGTGAGCCGACGGGCCAGGGTTGACTTGGCCCGGAAAGCCGCATCACGGGCGTCAGTGGCGTCGGATGGGGGCAGTCTGCTGCCGGGAGGCTGTCAGCACATTTTCACGACGATGTCGTGCAGCGTGTTGGCGCAATGGGCCATGCGGTCGGCCCCATTGGACAGATGGCGGTAGATTTCCCGCCGCTTGAACATGTGGATGTAGTCCTCTCCCTGGAACAATTCGGCAATGGCCTTGCGGTAGTTCTTTTCCACCCGCCGCTCCGCTTTGCGGGCCAGGTCGGCGTCGGCGGCCGCAGCTTGGGGGTCGGTGGCCAGTTTGGCGTAGCCTTGCAGCAGGGCGTCGACACCCATCTTCATGTGCATGGCCATTTCCAGGCAGTGCTTGTCGGGGGTGAGGCCCAGCACTTCCATTTCGCTGACGGTGGTTTTGCAGTAGTTGACCACTTCGTCTAGGTCCATGATGGCGCGGTACAGGTCCTCGCGGTCGATGGGGGTGGAGAACGACTCGTTCAGCGTGTGCAGGTTGCGGATTTTCACGCGGTCGGCTTCGTGCTCGTCCTGGCGGATCTGGCTGCCGATTTTGGGGTTGCCGGTTTCCATGTACTCCACCAGCAGGCCGGTGGTGTGCGCCACCTGGTTGCACTGCTCGGTCAACATGCCGTAAAAGTCGGGCATGCGGGGAAACACGCGATCGAACAGGCGCTTGATGACGGACGGTTGGGGTTTGCCGTTGCTCATGGCTTCGCTCCGAGAAACAGGTTGACCACCGCATAGGCCAGGATGGCCACCAGTGCCGAACCGGGGATGGTGACCAGCCAGGTGGTGGCGATGTCCTGTGCCTTGCTCCAGCGCACGGCGCGGGGGCGTTCCGACGCGCCAATGCCCATGATCGACGTGGCCACCACGTGCGTGGTGGACACGGGGGCGCCTACGGCCGACGCGCCCATGATGACCAGCGCCGATGTCAGTTGCGAGCCCAGCGCGTGCACCGGCCGCACCCGGTAGATGGCAAAACCCAGCGTGCGCACGATGCGCCAGCCGCCCGACAGCACCCCCAGCGTGATCGCCGTGGCGCAGGCCAGCATGACCCAGAACGGCACCTCGAACGTCGGGATGAAACCGCCCAGCAGCAGCACCAGCGTGAGGATGCCCATGCTCTTCTGGGCATCGTTGGCCCCGTGCGAGAACGCCAGGCCCGCTGCGGTGAAAAACTGCGCAAAGCGCAGGTGTCGGTTGGCGGTCGGTGTGGCTGCACGCAGTGCGACCGACAGGACGCGGTGCAGCACAAAGCCCACCCAGAAACCGATCAGCGGCGAAAGCACGAGTGCTGCCAGCACTTTGGTGATGCCGGTCAGCCGCCCGCTGGCCAGTTCCTGGAACCCCCAGGCCACATGGTCGGCGCCGACCGACACGACAACCGCGCCCATCAACCCGCCTACCAGCGCGTGGGATGACGAAGAGGGGATGCCGAAATACCAGGTGGCCAGGTTCCAGACGATGGCCCCCAGCAGCCCGCACAGCAGCACCGCGAGTGACAGCACCGGCAGCACACCGTCGAGCATCACGAACTTGCCGATGGTGTTGGCCACGGCTGTGCCACCCAGCAGCGGCCCCAGGAACTCGAACACGCCGACGATGAGCACGGCTTGGGCAGGCGTCATGGCGCGGGATGCGATGACGGTGGCCACGATGTTGGCGGCGTCATGGAACCCGTTGGTGTAGTCGAACACCAGCACCACCACCACGGTGACAACGGCCAGCAGGAGCAGGGTTTCCATGGTTCGACCTGAGGTGTGGGGCGGTGTTGCTGCGATGTACGGGGAGCAGTTTCCAGTATGACAGTTTGTTGACGCTCCGGAGAAAGGTGTGCGGTTTGCGCCACGTCAGGCGGGAAGAAGGCAGGGGTTGGGGCGAAAAAAAACCGGCCAGAGGCCGGTTCCTTTTGGGGCGGGTGGGTGCTCAGTGTACGACCACAGGCATCTGGGCCAGGCTGGCATAGCCTTCCAAGGTGGTTTCGACTTCTTCCTGCGAAGGCGTGTCGCGCTGCCAGGCAGCAATGTGGCGCTGGAACATTTCTGCCCACGAGCCGTCGAGGTAGACCTCTTTGCCGGAGCGCTTGTCCACGATCTCGAAGCCGTGCCGGGGCAGCTGTGGTACTTCGGCGGGTTCCGGGTCGCCCGCTGTCGGGGCATTGACGTGGATGTGAACCACCGCGAACGATTCGGAGTCGTAAAGCATGTTCATGGCATTGTTCCTTCCAGTTCAGAGCATTGTCGCGTGTTTTGGGTTTGCCTGCATCAGCAACCTGCTGACAGGTTTATCGGCAGGGAGGTGGGGGTGCTGAAGCACAGTTCAAGGTTCCATCCCGGCCAACTGCTGGTCGACCACGTCCCCGTTGGCCTGCGTCCAGCGCACCCGCACCGGCAGGTGACCCAGTTCGGGCGCGAGCCACACTTCAACCAGGTTGTCGTAGGTGTGAGTGGGCTGGCGAACGAGGCGGACTGCAGACCGGCTCCCGACAGGCAGTGCCAGTTCTTCGGCAGCACCGATTTTGAACTGCCAGATGTCGGCATCGCGAGGGCCGGCGGTGTGCACCGACAGCACGGTTCCCTGTTGCCAGCGTTGGGGGTCACCGCTGAGCATGGCGGCCAGTTGAAACAGCACGCTCAACCGATCCTGCGTATACGCTTGCAGGGGCAGATCAGGAGTGTTGGCGCTGAACCGCAAGCTGGCCGGTTGTCGGTTGCGGTCAAAGTGAGTGGCCAGCTCCGACTTGGTTTTGTCGCCAAACCGGACGGGTTGCAGACCCGCGACCGGATCGACCCGTCCCTTGCTGGTTTGGGTGCGCGAGCCCACCAGCAGCGCTTTGATTTCGAGCCGTGCCTCGTACGACTGGCCATCGTGGCTGAACCGGATGGTGCTGCTGGCTGGAAAGCTCACACCTTTGCGCGTGCCTTTCACTTCGTAGGACAAGGTGACGCTGGCGGGCAGATTCAGCTTGCCCGGTGTACTGGCAACCGGGCCGTTTGAGCTTGCTTCGGGCACGCTGACGGGTGGCGGTGGGGCGAGTTTGCCTGGCGCTGGGTTCGCTTCGGGCTCTGGCGAGGGGGTACTGGGGGCCGTCAGCGGTTGGCGGGTGGCTGAGGGCGGATTCGAATTTCTTGCTTTCTCATCAACAGGAGCATTGTGTTCTTTATTTGAAAGCGCTAGGGCCGATTTTGACTCTGATTTTGTGGCTGATGTGGGTGTCATTGTTGGCCCGCTTGCTCGGGCCTGGTGGTCCGAGGTGGGGGGTGTTGCCGGGTCAGGCGCTTCAGGGTTGGGCAAAGGGGCGCCTGCCGGTGCACCCGTCGGTGGCAACAGCTTGATGGTCTGCCCTGGTGTGGGGGGCGGCGGCGCGGCGGACACCGGTGCAGGGTGGGCAGTATGCTGTTCGCCCTCGTCCAGCCAGAGGGCCAGCAGCCAGACGTGGGCTGCCAGCACGGCCAGCATCAGCAACACCAGCCAGCGCCTGCCCGGCCCGGCGGGGCTCAATGGAGGCTGGGGCTTGTGCACCGCTGTCCGGGGCCTCATGTGCTGAGGGGTGATGCCCATGGGAGAAAACTGCCGATCTCGACGCTTGGGGACACGCCAGTGGCGTCGGGGTCAGCGCTGGAACACCGCATCGAACGACTGGAAGCCTTTGATTTCGATGGGGTTGCCAAACGGATCCAGGAGAAACATCGTCCATTGTTCACCGGGTTGCCCGGCGAACCTGACCTGAGGTGGCAGGACGAAAGACACGCCTGCCTGCGTCAGGCGTTCGGCCATGATTTGCCACGCTGGCAGCGGCAACACGAGGCCGAAATGAGGCATGGGCACCAGGTGGTCGCCCACATGCCCGGTGAGGGTGGTGGCAAAAGGCTCGCCCAGGTGCAGGGACAACTGATGACCACAGAGGTCGAAGTCGACCCAGTTGTCGGTGCTGCGACCTTCGGTGCAGCCCAGCACATCACGGTAAAAATCACGCGCCACGTTCAGATCGCGCACATGGAACGCAAGGTGAAAAAGACTGTTCATGTGCGTGACCTTACCGCATTCAGCGGTCCCAGCTTGTCAGAGCGAGTGGGTGTGCACCGTGCCGTGGGTGCTTTCGACCTGGGTCTGACAGCCGATGCAGCGCTCGGCCATCGGGTTGGCCTGCAGGCGTGCATCGGGGATGTCTGCGCCGCAATCGGTGCAGATGCCGTACTCGCCCTCGGTGATGCGTTTCAATGCTGAACCGATCTGGTTCAGTTCCAGCAACTCGCGCTCTTCGAGGGCCACAGACAGGTCGTGCAAGGCATCGGTCTGTGCCCAGTCGCCTTGCGCCAGCGAGCGGGTTTCGGCGGCGGCCTCGGCGCGGCTGATTTCGCCGCCGCGCTGCTGCCGGAGTTGTGCCAGCAGATCTGCACGAAGGGTTTGAAGTTGCTGGGCGTATTGAGGAAGCAGTTCAGGTGTCATGGGTCGGTCTCCAACAGATGTGTCAATCATCTGACAGGTTGGCTGCAGTGGGCTTGATTCAGGTCAAACATGCACCCGATGACGTTGATCGAGGGATGCGACCGCGCACAAACTGTGCGCAGACGTACGGGCTGTGGCATGCTGTGGGGCTTACGGGGAATCCCCCTGATCAGGAGACGATGCATGACCGATACAGGCAACAGTGGTTTTGGCAAGTTTGTGCCGGGCTTTGAGTTTTTGCAGAACCTGGCGCGACAGGCCACGGGTGGGCTGGCACAGGGCATGCAGCCGGCAGCGCCGCAGGTGCCCAACCTGGGCAATTGGGTGGCCCCGACGTTCAGTGTGGAAGACCTGGACAAGCGCATCAACGAGTTGAAGACGGTTCAGTTCTGGCTGGACCAGAACTCGCGTGCATTGGGGGCGACCATTCAGGCGCTCGAGGTGCAGAAAATGACGTTGGTCACACTGAAAGGTATGAATGTGAGCATGGGCGACGTGGCAGAGACGCTAAAGGTCAAAACAGCCGACGTGATGGCGAGCATGGCGAGCATGGCAGCCATGGGCAACAAGCCTGCCGATGGACCGGCAGACCCCGCAACACCGGCCAGTGAACCGGTTGGTTCGGCAGGCAAAGCGGGCGGCACGCAGTTTGCCGGCCTTGAAATTCCGCCACGTCATGCACCAGCAGCTGCGCCTGCGGAGCCGCCAGTGCCACCGGCAGCGCCTGAAACGCAGGCCGCAGCGCCTTCGCCGTCACCAGCACCAGCAGCGGCTCCTGTTGTGGATCCGATGCAGTGGTGGGGGGCGCTGACCCAGCAGTTCCAGACGATTGCCGCCCAAGCCATGCAGGAGTTGCCGGGCCAGACAGCGGTGGAGGCCAGCAAACACATGGCCACTGCGCTGGCCAGCGAAGCGGTCAAGACCGCCACGGAAATGACCGCAGGGGTGGCACGCAGTCTGGCACCCAAGTCACCAGTCGAAAAGCCTCCTGCCAAAACTTCGAAAACTTCCAAAACTGCCAAGCCAACCCAGGCTACCGGTGGGGCAGGCGTGGCACGTGCTGGCGACAAGCCGGCGGTCAAACGCAGCACCAGTGCTGGCGGGAACAAGGCGAGCGTCAAAGCCGCTTCTGCCAAGGCCGCCAAGCCCGATTCGGCAGCGACCGCGCCTGCAGCGCGGGGGGTGCGCAAACAAGCCGGGAAAGCAACGGCACCGAGCCGCAAGGTAGCGCGCGGCCAGTGAGGACAGTGGGGCGGCTGTTTTTGCCTGCCTGAACAGATCGTTTCGACCGTTCGGAGCGCGAGGAGTAAGCATGGCACCGTTCCCCTTTGCCCACGCCACGCACCCACAGTGGTCGGTGGCTGTGTCGCTGGTGCTGGCCCAGCTCGGTGCTCAACGCGCTGCGGCGCCGCCCTTGGGCTTGCTCTACATCACCGACCACTTTGCTGCCCATGCCCAAGAGGTTCTGGATCAATTGATGGCAGGTTTGCCCGAGGTCACCGATTGGGTGGGGGCGGTTGGGCTGGGCATTGCGGCCACAGGTGTGGAGTACTGGGACGAGCCAGCACTGGCGGTCATGCTGGTGGACGTGCCGGCAGACCAGTTTCAGGTGTTCAATGGCGTGACCCCATTGCCAGCGGCCGTCGCTGGCCTGCAGCCTGGAGGCGGTTCACGGTTTGTTGCCCAGACGGCGCTGGTGCATGCCGATGCGCACACGCCGGATTTACCTGAACTGATTGTCGAACTGGCGCAACGTACGCACTCGGCTGCGGTGTTCGGAGGTGTGGTGTATGGGCGTGAGCGTTGTGTGCAGTTTGCGCACAGCAGCCGCGGGCGTTTGAGCGGGCGTGGCGTGTCGCCGGGTGTTTTGACGGGTGGTTTGAGTGGCGTGGCTTTCGGCCCGGACATCGAGGTGTGGACGCGCGTGACCCAGGGCTGTCGGCCGATGGGTGCGGTGCATACCGTTACGCGCACACACGACAACGTGGTGCTGGAGTTGGACGGTGTGGGTGCTTTGGACCGGTTGCTGTCGGATGCAAACGTGTCGCTGGCGCAGCCCGACGTGGCGGTACTGCGGCTGCGGCAGGTGCTGGCGGGCATCCGCCTGATGGATGGTCAGTTCGGCCAGCACCCGGCACCGGACATCGCTTCAGAGGAGGCGCTGGCTTTGGGGGCAGAAACCCGTGTGCGCCACATCATCGGCCTGGACACGGCACGCAGGGGTTTTGTGCTGTCTGAATGTTTGCAGCCCGGCGAGCAATTGGTGTTTTGCGAGCGACATGCCGAAGCAGCCCGAATGGATTTGCTGCACATGTGCACAGCCTTGCGCGAAGACCTGGCAGCACTGGACGGTCAGTCCAAAAGCGTGTGTGGGGCTCTTTACATCAGTTGCAACGGGCGTGGTGGTGCGCACTTCGGTGCAGACCATGCCGAATTGCAGTGTGTACAGGCGGCCTTGGGCGACATTCCTCTGGTGGGGTTGTTTGCCGGGGGCGAGATCGCCGGTCAGCAGTTGTATGGATACACCGGCGTGTTGACGGTTTTTGTGGCAGATGTGGCGAGCGCGTAGGTGTCTTGAGTGGCTGGAACGGTGGGTGCAGTTGTGATGCCGCCGTCCTTGCTACCATCCACGCCTGCTCGTAAAAGCTGGCGATCTGGTGCCGGCGCTCTCAACACGGAGTTCTGATGATGCGTTCCCTTTGTTTTTCTTTGCCATCTGCACGTCAAGCGGGGGGGTGGATGTCGCTTTTGGCGGTGGCCGTGTTGTCAGCGTGTGGCGGTGGCGACTCGTACACGCCGACCGCGCCGGTGGTGACGGTGGTCGAAAACTTCCCGACGATCGTGAACACCGAAAGTGGTGCATTGATGCGCCGAGGTCAGAACGTGGATGCCACTACCGGTTCTCTGGTCGGGCCGGAGTATGGTGACACCTGGATGTACCAATGGGTCAACAAGACCACGGGTACGGGCTTTTACACCACCCATTTCCTGTCGTCGCTGGACAAAACCACCCAGTTGTATGCCAACACGGTGACGTACTCGGACACGCAGCCATTCGAGGTTCGCGATTTTGGCTCGCGCAACCAGTTTGTTGCCCGTTCCTTCGAGAACACGCGTTGTCAATACAGCCCGCAAGACCGGTCACCTTTTCCGCGTCGTCCTTTTGCCGTGGGCAACACCTGGACCTATGTCTGGGACGAGACTTGCCTGAATGGCACCGTGGTGAATACGGTCAGGAAAACCATCACGGGTCGCGTCGTGGGCTTGGAAACCAAAACGCTGGGTTTGCTGGGTCAGGGTGGTGTGGCATTGGGTGGTACTACGCAGCGGACGTTCCAGACCGCTCGCTACAACGCCACCCGGACAGAGACCACTCAAGCGGGTACGTGGACCTATGTGGACACTTGTTGGCATGACATGGCACAGGATCGAACGGTTCAGTGCGATACCGCAGCGAGCTTCGTGCCCGCAGGTGGCACGGCCATTGCGCAGGTTTATGAACAATCTCAGACCTTGGCGTTCGTCCGCGAAGTGCGTACACCGAGCCCGGTATTGATCACCGATGGCCCGACCACCGTGGCCATGTATGCAGGCCGCTGGGATTTCAAATTGGTGGGCACAGGTGGCAGCGTGACGTGTTCGAACATGGCCATCAGCCTGACGGGCAATGTGACAGGCGATTGTGTCCGTGTGACGACAACATTGCTGACCCGGCCAGACCCCAATAATCCACCGGCGGGGACCATTCAGGTGCCGGTCGAGACCAGGGCAGGCTTTACAGTCAGTGGTTTTGTGGATCGACGCGCCCAGACAACTGCTGCTGCCGCAGGTGGGACGAGTTCCACGCGTTGGATCGATGCCATCAATATCGTTGCGGATTCGAATCCCAACGATCTCAGCATGACAGGCGAAATGCTGTCGCCGATTTCGGCGACAGGGACTTGGTTGGGTGTCGCCGGATCAGGGGGTACTCGTCTGGAAGGAACCTTTGCAGCCAAGCACCGCTGAGTTACAACCTCGTCTGCATTGATTGCCGTCGAGATTTGTGGGGCAAAGGTCTGTTTTTTGCGCAATCTTGTTGATGGGTTGCTGCGATTTTTTGTTTGATGCGCTGTAATCAAGCGTTTTCAAACACCCCGTGCCCGATCGGCTTGGAAGCGGGTCACAAAATCGGCGAAATTGCCGGCTTCCAGCGCTGCGCGAACTTCGCTCATCAGGTTCAGGTAGTAATGCAGGTTGTGGATGCTGGTCAGCATCGGGCCCAGCATTTCGCCACAGCGGTCCAGGTGGTGCAGGTAGGCGCGGCTGAAGCCTTCGCGGCCACCCGCTGCCCATGGCACACCAGATGACCCGGCACACGCGTAGCAGGTGCAGGTTTCGTCAATCGGTTTGGGGTCGGTCTTGTGCCGGGCGTTGCGGATCTTCAGGTCGCCATAGCGGGTGAAGGTGTGGCCATTGCGGGCGTTGCGAGTGGGCATGACGCAGTCGAACATGTCGATGCCGTTCAACACCCCGGCAATCAGGTCTTCGGGCGTGCCCACCCCCATCAGGTAATGCGGTTTGTGTGCAGGCAGCTTGGGGCCGATGTGCTGCAGCACCCGCATCATGTCTTCCTTGGGCTCGCCCACACTCAGGCCGCCCACGGCAATGCCGGGGAAGTCCAGCGCCTCCAGCCCGGCCAGCGATTCGTCGCGCAGGTGCTCGAACATACCGCCCTGCACGATGCCGAACAGCGCATTCGGGTTCTCCAGCCGCGCAAATTCTGTCTGGCAACGCTTGGCCCATCGCATGCTCAGCTCCATGGAGCTGCGGGCTTCGCGCTCGGTGGTGATCTGGCCTTTGGTTTTTTTCTCGACCGACAGGTAGGGCGTGCATTCGTCGAACTGCATGACGATGTCAGAGTTCAGCACCGTTTGGATCTGCATGCTCACTTCGGGCGTGAGAAACAGCTTGTCTCCATTGACGGGGCTGGCGAACTTGACCCCCTCTTCGGTGATCTTGCGCATCTCGCCCAGGCTCCACACCTGGAAGCCGCCGGAGTCGGTCAGGATGGGTTTGTGCCAGTTTTCGAACGCGTGCAGGCCGCCGAACTGCTTCACCACGTCCAGGCCCGGGCGCATCCACAGGTGGAAGGTGTTGCCCAGGATGATTTGGGCGTCCATCTCGTGCAGGCTGCGTGGCATCACGCCTTTGACGGTGCCATAGGTGCCGACGGGCATGAAGATGGGGGTTTGCACCACACCGTGGTTGAGCTTGAGCTGGCCACGGCGGGCGTGGCTGTGGGCGTCTTGCGCCAGAACCTCGAATTGGAGCATGCGTGTCAGCGAGATTTATTGGTTTTGTCGCGCAGGGGGTCGAACGGGCGGTCGATCGGTTGCAGCGGGTCTTTCATGGCACCTTCGTGCTTGACCCTTGGCAGTGCCCCGGTGGGGGCAGGCCCCAGTTTGACCAGCGCGTTTCGCATCGGTACGTTGGTGCCGGCGAGTTTGGGATTTTTGCGCAGGATGCGCTCTTCTTCTGCCATGGCATCGTAAATGGCCCAGCACAGCACACGGGACACACGGGAGCAGATTTCCCAGTCCTCGGCTTCGACCTGGGCGTGGCGTGCCGCGGGGTTTTGCGGGTAACGGTCGCGGTGGACCAACAGCCACGCCAGATGCAGTTCCACCACCTCGGTCAGGATGCGGTGGTGCAGCCGGTCGAAGGTGTTGTACTCAAAAATGGCAGTCAGCCAATTGCCATCGATCAGTTTCTGATTGGAGGCTTTGCGCAGCTTCTCCAGATCGGCTTCCTTAAACAGGTGCACATCGACCAGAAGGGTGGTTCGGGCCAGATCCCAAATTCGTTTGGATGCATACCGTGTGAGGGATTCAAACGCTTCGTACCGGTGCCATGGGCTGCCTTCACTGATTCTCGGCGGGCCGAAGCGCAACCAGTTGGCCCAGTTGTCTTTCAGGTGCTGCAGCAGCGTCGGGGGCCAGGCATCGGGGTGGTTGGCAAACGCATTGCGCACCGAGACTTCCAGCACCGAGCGGATGCCGGTCAGGTAGGCATCTTCAACCGGATCAGGTTGGATCACAGCGGTCTGCGACCAGGCACTGACAGAGAAGCCCGCGGTTGCTGCGCTGGCCAAAAGCTGGTGAAAGCGGCGACGATCCATCTCAGGTCTCCGGTTGGGCGTGTCGGTTTGACTCTATCACCCCTGCACGCGGGGCTGTGTTTCGGGTCAGCCACATCGCATCGCCATACGAGAAAAAACGGTACCTGTTCCGCACGGCATGGGCATAGACGCCACGGATGTGGTCGTAACCCGACAGGGCGCTGACCAGCATCATCAGGGTGCTTTTGGGCAGGTGGAAGTTGGTGATGAGGGCATCCACCACGTTGAACTGGAACCCGGGTGTGATGAAAATCTGCGTGTCGCCCGTGGTCTCGCCGCTGGCCGCCCATGACTCCAGCGTGCGCACGGTGGTGGTGCCAACGGCAATCACCCGGCCACCTCGCGCCCGGCAGCGTGCCAGTGCCTGTACGGTTTCGGGGGGCATGTTGTACCACTCGCTGTGCATCACGTGCTGGCTCAGGTCTTCGGTCTTCACGGGTTGGAACGTGCCCGCTCCGACGTGAAGGGTGACCGTTGCACGCTCGATGCCCCGCTCATCCAGTTGCGTGAGCAAGGCCTGGTCAAAGTGCAGCGCGGCGGTGGGGGCGGCCACGGCACCGGGGTATCGGGCGAAGACGGTCTGGTAACGCTGCTCGTCCTCAGCGGTGTCGGTGTGGGTGATGTAGGGCGGCAGCGGCACATGGCCGTGGCGTTGCATCAGGGCGTGGGGCTCGCCCGACAGACGGAACCTGAACAGCGCACCGTGCTCGCCGGGCCAGCGACCCAGCAGCGTGCCGGTGAACCCCCCGGCTGCTTCACCCCCTGCCATGTGCACCCGCGCACCCGGCAAGGGCTTCTTGCTCACTTTCATGTGGGCGACCACTTCATGGCCGGGCAGCACGCGTTCAACCAGCAGTTCCAACTTGCCGCCGGTGTCTTTTTCACCGAACAGGCGGGCTTTGATGACCTGCGTGTCGTTGAACACCATCAGGTCGCCCGGTTGCAGCAGGGCAGGCAGGTCGCGGAAGACCCGGTCGACCGGCGTGGGGCCGCCTGCATCGAGCAAGCGTGACCCACTGCGCTCGGCGGCCGGGTGCTGGGCGATCAGCTCCGGTGGCAGGTCAAAATCGAAATCGGTGAGGGAATAGGGCGTGGAAGCAGGTGATGTGGTGGTCATGTGGCTTGAGGGTCGGACGGACCCGTACCAAGTGGTCAGTGTGAATGGAAAAGCGGGGATTGTCCTCCAACCCGCATCGATGGGCGGAATGGGTTTGCGGTGCAGGAATAATGCGTTCATGGCTCGCGTTGCACGCCGTTCCCCGCTTTCGCCGAAGGGCTCGTCGAACGCCTCGTCCGAGGCGGCGGGCAAGGTCGACCGTTCGCCGCCCTCGGCGGCGGCCAGGGCGTTGCAGAAGATGGGGCTGCGCACAGACTGGGACCTGGCGTTGCACCTCCCGCTGCGCTACGAAGACCACACGCGCCTGACGGCGCTGGCCGATGCGCGGGACCGGCAGGCCATTCAGTTCGAGGCCATGGTGGTGGCGGTCGAAGTGAGCCAGCGGCCCCGTCGCCAACTGCGCGTGACCGTGGACGATGGAACGGACCGATGCGTGCTGCGCTTCATGGTGTTCTACCCCAGCCACCAGGCCACGCTGGTGGTGGGTGCGCGGGTGCGGGTGCGCGGTGACCTGCATGTGAGCATATGGGGTCTGGAAATGGTGCACCCCAGCTTCACGCCGGCAGGTGGACCCTTGCCTCAGACCCTGACACCGGTCTACCCTGCCACGGCGGGGCTCCCTCAGGCCTACTTGCGCAAGGCGGTGGCCAGCGGCCTGCACCGGGCCCTGCAACACTGGACGGAAACGGTGCCGGATGATTTTTTGAGAAAAATTGATGCCCAGCGCTTTTATGGCATGGCTTCATCACTGCTGTTTTTGCACAATCCGCCGGCTGATGCCGATCTGGTTGCGTTGCAGGACAGGCATCACCCTGCATGGGGTCGGCTGAAGGTGGACGAGTTGCTGGCGCAGCAACTGGCGCAGTGCCTGTCGCGCCGGGAGCGGGACCGCTTGTGCGCGCCCGTCCTCGCGGCTGCGCCGGACGGGCACGCGCCCAGTGTGTCGCTGATGCAGGATTTCTTGAAGGTGCTGCCGTTTGGCCTGACCGCCGCGCAGCAACGGGCGGTGGCGGAGATACAGAACGACCTGGCGCGCACCCGCCCGATGCACCGCCTGTTGCAAGGCGACGTGGGCGCTGGCAAAACCGTGGTGGCTGCGTTGGCGGCCTGTGTGTGCATGGATGCCGGTTGGCAGTGTGCCCTGATGGCCCCTACCGAGATTCTGGCGAACCAGCACTTCACCAAGCTGGTCGGTTGGTTGGGGCCTGTGCTGGCCGCGCGGGGCCAATCGGTGGCCTGGCTGACGGGTAGCCAGAAGAAGAAAGACCGGACCGAGATGCTGGCACGCATCGCCAGTGGGCAGGCCGCATTGGTGGTGGGTACCCATGCGCTCATCCAGGAACAGGTGCAGTTTGCCCGGCTGGGGCTGGCGGTCATCGACGAGCAGCACCGCTTTGGCGTGGCCCAGCGGCTGGCCTTGCGCGACAAGCTGGCAGGCCATGGCCCAGCAGGAACGCTTGCGCGCGAGCCGCATCTGCTGATGATGACGGCCACCCCCATTCCGCGCACGCTGGCCATGAGCTATTACGCGGATCTGGACGTGTCCACGCTGGATGAGTTGCCCCCTGGCCGCACCCCTGTCGTGACCAGGGTCGTGTCCGACGAGCGGCGGGATGACGTCATCGGCCGAATCGCCGCCCAGGTGGCCAATGGCCGGCAGGTGTACTGGGTGTGCCCCCTCATCGATGAACAGGCCGACCCCGACGGGGAGGCGCACGCCGACTCGCTGCTGCCCGCCCCATCAGGGCCCGGCAAAGCCGGCGCACGCGCAGCAGGCAGAGAGGCCCTGGCGTTGCGCAACGTCACGGCCACACATGCGGAGTTGAGCGCGGCGTTGCCGGATGTGCGAGTGGCGTTGCTGCATTCCCGGTTGCCCGCCACGGACAAGCAGCAGGTGATGGAAGCCTTCGCGAAGGGTGAGACCGGGGTGCTGGTGAGCACGACGGTCATCGAAGTCGGGGTGGACGTGCCGAATGCCAGCCTGATGGTGATCGAGCACGCGGAGCGGTTCGGCCTGTCGCAACTGCACCAGCTCCGGGGCCGGGTCGGACGGGGGGCTGCCGCTTCCGCCTGCGTGCTGCTGTACAGCCCGCCGCTCAGCCCCACCGGGCGGGAGCGGCTCAAGGCGATGGCGCGCACAGCCGATGGATTCGAAATCGCCCGCATCGATCTTGCGCTGCGTGGCCCGGGCGAATTTCTGGGGGCGCGCCAGTCAGGTGATGCCATGCTGCGGTTTGCCGACCTGTCGTCCGACGAAGATCTGCTGGAGTGGGCGCGTGCCGTGGCACCAGCCATGCTGGACGACTACCCCGATGAGGCAAGGCTGCACATGGACCGTTGGCTGGGCAACCGGTCTGATTTCCTGAAGGCTTGAAACCCTGCCGGGAACACTGATGGCCTGATGTCAGCGGCCAGGCAGGCTGAACTCACATGCTTTGGGCACGCCCCTGATAGGGTCGCCAAAGGTGCGAACGCTGCAGGAGATGGGGCCACTGACGTGTCGCGCGTAGGCGTGTCGGTCGCGTGCGCCAAAGCGTACCGTTGCACCGTGTGGTGGGTGGCACACGCCGTCTTCTCTGGCGCAGTATTCCCAGTGGGTCGGGCTACCACCCGGATAGCTGGCACCAGAGCCTGCGGAAACCTGCATCTGGCAGTGCTTGACCAGACCCGGTGCGGGGTCGCGAAAACTGTCGTTCCCACACCAGATGGGGCCGTTGGTGTACCGGTATTCATACCGGCCCTGAGCCCCGTATCGGACCTGCGTGGGGCCTTGTGTCCGGCACAACTGCCCTTCCGAGGCGCAGTCCACCCATCTGAAGCCCTGGCCGCTGGGCATGGTCTTGCAACCGACCAGTGTGATGCTGCCCGCTGCAAGCAAAGCGATGCCCAAAAGCCCTTTGACATACCGGTACTGATACATGGCGACTTCCCGTTAAGCAAACATAAAACAAAAATCAGCGGAGAACAGGCACATGCTGCTGTGAGAGGCGCTGTCAGTTTAGTCGTGTGACGGGTGGGCGCGTGCTCTCGATTGCCCTGCGTGTGACGATTTGTGACGGTTTGGTTGTCCGATGCACAATCGGGTCAAGCGCTGACGCGGTGGCATCGGCGGCAGGGTTCCACACATTCCAGCACATGACATTAACTGAATTGAAATACATCGTCGCAGTGGCGCGGGAGCGGCATTTTGGCCGAGCGGCCGATGCCTGTCATGTTTCGCAACCCACTTTGTCGGTGGCGATCAAGAAGCTTGAAGACGAGTTGGAACTGAAAATTTTCGAGCGCAACGCCAATGAGGTCTCCGTCACCCCACTGGGCGCAGAAGTGGTGCGGCAGGCTCAAACCGTTCTGGAGCAAGCTGCCGCCATCCGTGAAATTGCGAAACGGGGCAAAGATCCGCTGGCCGGACCGCTGAAACTGGGGGTCATCTACACCATCGGCCCGTATTTGTTGCCCGATCTGGTCCGTCAGGTGATCGAGCGGACACCCCAGATGCCCCTCATGCTGCAGGAGAACTTCACGGTGCGCTTGCTGGAGCAGCTTCGGCTCGGGGAAATCGATTGCGCGATACTGGCCGAGCCCTTTCCTGATACGAACCTGGCCATTGCGCCGCTGTACGACGAGCCTTTCGTCGCCGCTGTCCCGGCGGCCCATCCGCTGGCCAGTCGTGCATGCATCACGGCGGAGGAAATCAAGCAGGAGACCATGCTGTTGCTGGGTACGGGGCATTGTTTCAGGGACCATGTGCTGGAGGTCTGTCCTGAATTTGCCCGCTACGCAGCCGATGCAGAGGGCATTCGCAAGAGTTTCGAGGGCTCGTCGCTGGAAACCATCAAGCACATGGTGGCAGCCGGCATGGGTGTGACACTGGTGCCGCGCTTGAGCGTCCCCAGTGCCGCACTGCAAGCGGGTGGTGACACCGGTGCGGCGCAGTCCGCCGGTGCGTTGAGCCACGCCTACCTGCGCTATTTGCCGTTTGCCGGCGAGGCACCTTCGCGCCGGGTCGTGTTGGCCTGGCGGCGCAGCTTTACCCGCTACGAAGCGATCGCTGCGTTGCGCAACGCTGTCTACGCCTGTGAATTGCCCGGTGTGCATCGGCTGTCCTGATTTGTATGGGTGAGGTGTGGGTTTGGCAAGCGCGTGCGGTCAGTCCCAGGCCCATCATTGACGTTTTATGACCCAACCTCCCGATTTCGACTCACCGTATCGCTCTTCAACTGAGGCGCGTGGCGACGTGGCTCAGCCGTCGTCGACGCATCATCGGGTTGCCCCGCAGCACAGCAGGTGGCAGCTCTACCTGGATCTGATCCGCTGGGATCGACCAGCCGGTTGGCTGCTGCTGCTGTGGCCCACCCTCACGGCACTTTGGGTTGCGGCAGGAGGATGGCCCGGCTGGCACCTGGCAGGCGTGTTTGTGCTGGGCACCATTCTGATGCGCAGTGCGGGCTGTTGCATCAATGATGTGGCAGACCGCAAGTTTGACAAACACGTCAAACGCACCGCCCAGCGGCCCGTGACCAGTGGAGCCGTGACCGTCAAAGAGGCCCTGACATTGGGCGCAGCGCTGGCCTTGCTGGCTTTGGCGCTGGTGTTGACCACCAATGCCGCCACCGTTGCGTGGGCGTTGCCAGCTTTGGGCGTCACACTGGCCTATCCCTATGCCAAGCGTTGGGTTGCCATGCCCCAGGCGGTGCTGGGGGTGGCATTCAGTTTCGGCATCCCGATGGCGTTCACCGCCGTACAGGCAGGGTCGGCCTGGTCCGTGTGGCAAGGTGGTTTTTCTATGGCTGCAGTGTGGACGGCCTGGCAGAACATCCCGTCCGCTGCTTGGCTGTTGATGGCTGGAAACCTGTGCTGGGTGCTGGCCTTTGACACCGAGTACGCCATGGTTGACCGGGATGACGACCTGAAGCTCGGCATGAAAACATCGGCCATCACCCTGGGACAGTGGGATGTGCCTGTTGTCATGGTTTTTTACGCGTTGTTCATGGTTTTTTGGGTGCTGGCGCTTTATCCGTATGTAAAAAATGCTATTTATTTTGTGTTCACGGCTGTCGGTGTGGCGCAGGTGGTGTGGCACTACCGACTGATCCGACATCGCCAGCGTGAAGATTGCTTCAAGGCGTTTCGCATGAACCATTGGCTGGGTGCCACCCTGTTCGCTGGCGTGGTCGCCGCGCTCGCGGTCTGAGCCCGAATGAACCTCAACGGCCGAATTCGTCCCCAAGTTCCTTGGCCCGTGCGGCTGCGGCTTTCATGGCATCGACGAAATGAGTCTTGATCGTTTGGTTTTCCATGTGGGACAGCGCGGCAAAAGTGGTCCCACCCTTGGACGTCACGCGCTGACGCAGCACTTCAGGGGGGTCCTCCGAAGATTGGGCCAGAGCGGATGCGCCGACAAATGTGGCCACAGCCAGGCGGTGGGCGTCGGCGCGGGCCAGGCCCAGTTCGGTCCCGGCCTGTATCATGGCTTCGAGGAAATAGAACACATATGCCGGCCCGGAGCCAGACAGGGCCGTGACCACGTCCAGATGGGCTTCTTCCTGCAGCCACATCAGGTTGCCTGTCGAGGCCAACACCTGCTCGACCAGGCTCCTGTGCTCGTTGGTCACGCCCTCCCTGCCGAACAGGCCGGTCATGCCTTGGCCGACCAAAGCGGGTGTGTTGGGCATGGCGCGCACCACTTTGTCGGTCTGGAGCCAACCAGCGATGCTGTCGCTCCTGATACCGGCCGCTACGCTCAGATGCAAAGCTTCAGCGTGACAGTTGGTCAGTGATGTTGCAGCCTCCTTGAAAGTCTGGGGCTTGACCGCCCAAATTACCAGGCAGCTGTCGGCCGACCTCGCTGTGGGGGTGGCGCTGGCCTGAATGCCGAACTGCTGCGCCAGGCGATGCCGCTGTTCATCCCAGGGTTCCACCACGTCAATTTGGCTGGTCGCCCAGCCCTGCCGGCGCAGGCCGCCGATGATGGCGCTGGCCATGTTGCCACCCCCTATGAACGTGACTTGGGGAGCGGCCAATGAAGAGGTGTCTGATGTGGGCATACGGTGAAGTGCGGGGTTGGATGCGGCGGCCATGTTAACGGTACCGATCCCGCGCCAGCGTGATCGCAAGCCTGCGCGCCCGCATGTCTGACCAAGAAAACATGAGTCCTGAAGCCCGTTGTTGCTAAAAAGAAAAAAGTTGTTGACTGCACGAAGGCGGTCATGCCATAATACGCGGCTCCGCTTTTCTTGGGCGGAGTTCTACCCAACGACCGCGTGTTTGCAGGCTTCAGTCTGCAGGTGTGCAGCGACGGGACCAAGACTGATCGCCCTCATCCATGGTGGAAGGGGGGATTCAAGTTGGGACTTAATCCAAATGATCCAAACGCAATCTCGACTCGATGTTGCTGACAACACGGGTGCAAAGTCCGTGATGTGCATCAAGGTGCTCGGTGGCTCCAAGCGCCGTTACGCCAGTGTGGGCGACATCATCAAAGTGAGCATCAAAGAAGCTGCTCCCCGTGGCCGTGTGAAAAAAGGCGAGGTCTACAGTGCGGTGGTCGTTCGTACCGCCAAAGGTATCCGTCGCGGCGATGGCGCGCTGATTAAATTCGATGGCAACGCAGCCGTGTTGCTCAATGCCAAGCTCGAGCCCATTGGCACCCGTATCTTTGGCCCCGTTACGCGTGAACTGCGTACCGAGAAGTTCATGAAGATCGTGTCGCTCGCGCCCGAAGTTCTTTGAGGTCAAGCCATGAACAAAATCATCAAAGGCGACGAAGTCATCGTCATCACGGGTCGCGATAAGGGCAAGCGCGGTCTTGTCACGCAGCGTACCGATGCAGACCACGTGCTGGTCGAAGGTGTGAACACCGTGAAAAAGCATGCCAAGCCCAACCCGATGAAGGGTGTGGTGGGTGGCATCATCACCAAGACCATGCCCATCCATCAGTCCAACGTGGCCATTTTCAATGCATCCACCGGCAAGGCTGATCGCGTTGGCATCAAGCAACTCGCAGACGGCAAGAAGGTTCGCGTCTTCAAATCGTCTGGCGAAGAAATCAAGGCGGCATGACCATGGCACGTTTTCAAGAGCAATACCGTTCAACCATCGCTCCGGCGTTGATGCAGAAGTATGGGTACAAGTCCATCATGGAAGTGCCGCGCATCACCAAAATCACGCTGAACATGGGTGTGAGCGAGGCTGTGGCCGACAAGAAAGTCATGGACAACGCCGTGGCTGACCTGACCAAGATTGCCGGCCAGAAGCCTGTTGTCACCAAGGCACGCAAGGCGATCGCCGGTTTCAAGATCCGTGAAGGCCAGGCCATCGGTTGCATGGTGACCTTGCGCGGTGCACAGATGTACGAATTCCTGGACCGTTTCGTGACCGTTGCGTTGCCCCGCGTCCGTGACTTCCGTGGTATCTCCGGTCGTTCTTTCGACGGTCGTGGCAACTACAACGTCGGCGTGAAAGAGCAGATCATTTTCCCCGAAATCGAGTATGACAAGGTCGATGCACTGCGCGGCCTGAACATCAGCATCACAACAACCGCCAAGAACGACGAAGAGTGCAAGGCGCTGTTGGCTGGGTTCCGTTTTCCCTTCAAGAACTGAGGTGGCGTGTGGCAAAACAAGCTTTTCTCCAGCGTGAACTCAAGCGCGAGCAACTCGCAGCCAAGTTCGCGAAAAAGTACGCCGAACTCAAAGCGGCATCCAAAAACAGCAAGTTGACCGATGAAGAGCGCGATGCAGCCCGTCTCGGTTTGCAAAAGCTGCCCCGCAATGCCAACCCGACGCGCCAGCGCAACCGCTGCGAAATCACGGGTCGTCCGCGTGGCACATTCCGTCAATTTGGTCTGGCCCGCGCAAAAGTCCGTGAACTGGCTTTTGCAGGCGAGATCCCTGGCATGACCAAAGCCAGCTGGTAAGCAATAGGAGAACCTGAAATGAGCATGAGTGATCCTATCGCTGACATGTTGACACGCATCCGCAACGCGCAGATGGTTCAGAAAACCACCGTGTCGCTGCCGTCGTCGAAAGTCAAAGTTGCCATCGCCAAAGTCCTGAAAGATGAAGGCTATATCGACGGCTACAAAGTCAACAACGCTGCCGGCAAGTCCGAGTTGGAAATCGAACTCAAGTACTACGCTGGTCGTGCAGTGATCGAGCGTATCGAACGCGTCAGCCGCCCCGGCTTGCGCGTGTACAAAGGCCGTGATGCCATTCCCCAGGTCATGAATGGCCTGGGTGTTGCCATCGTCACGACCCCTCGTGGTGTCATGACCGACCGCAAGGCTCGCGCCGAAGGCGTCGGTGGTGAAGTCCTTTGTTATGTCGCCTGACGCAGGGCATTGAGGAGAAAACTGAATGTCTCGTGTAGGAAAACTGGCAATTGCCGTCCCACAAGGTGTGGATGTTACGTTGCGTGCCGAGACCATTGCGGTCAAGGGCGCATTGGGCACGCTTGAAGTCGCGCAGAGCGCGCTGGTCAAGGTGGAGAACAACAACGGTTCCCTGTCGTTTGCACCCGTGGATGAGTCGCGTGACGCGAACGCCATGTCTGGCACCATCCGCCAGGCCGTGAACAACATGGTCGTTGGTGTGAGCAAGGGCTTCGAGCGCAAGCTGACGCTGATCGGTGTGGGCTACAAAGCGCAAGCACAGGGCGACAAGCTGAACTTGACCGTGGGTTATTCCCACCCGGTCGTGATGGCGATGCCTGCGGGCATCACCGTGGCGACGCCGACACCGACGGAAGTACTGATCAAAGGTGCAGACCGTCAGCGTGTCGGTCAGATCGCGGCTGAAGTCCGCGCTGTTCGTCCACCCGAGCCCTACAAAGGCAAGGGCATCCGCTATGCGGATGAAAAAGTGACGATCAAAGAAACCAAGAAGAAATAAGGACTGGGATCATGTTGACCAAAAAAGAGCAACGTCTCCGTCGTGCGCGCCAGACCCGGCTGCGCATTGCACAGCAGTCCGCTGTCCGTCTGACAGTGAACCGCACCAATCTGCACATTTACGCCAACGTCATTTCGGGCGACGGCACCAAGGTTCTGGCCTCCGCATCCACTGTCGAGTCCGAAGTGCGCGCACAAATCGGTGCTGCAGGCAAAGGTGGCAACAAGGCTGCGGCTGAAGTCATTGGCAAGCGCATCGCCGCCAAGGCGAAGGCAGCTGGCATTGAAAAAGTCGCATTCGACCGCGCGGGCTTTGCCTATCACGGTCGTGTGAAGGCCCTCGCTGATGCAGCCCGGGAAGCCGGTCTTCAGTTCTGATACAAGGAATACACCAAATGGCTAAGTTTCCGGCTAAGGCGCAGGCTGACGGACCAGAAGATGGTTTGCGCGAGAAGATGATTGCGATCAACCGCGTGACCAAAGTGGTCAAGGGCGGTCGCATTTTGGGTTTTGCCGCATTGACCGTGGTTGGTGATGGCGATGGCAAAGTGGGTATGGGCAAAGGCAAGGCACGTGAGGTGCCGGTTGCAGTCCAGAAGGCGATGGAGCAAGCCCGTCGCAACATGATCAAGGTGTCGCTCAAGAACGGTTCCATCCACCACAACGTTTATGGTGAACATGGTGCTTCCAACGTGATGATGCTCCCGGCCGCCAAGGGTACGGGCATCATTGCCGGTGGTCCTATGCGTGCAGTGTTCGAGGTGTTGGGTATCACGGATGTAGTGGCAAAGAGCCACGGCTCCAGCAATCCGTACAACCTGGTTCGCGCCACATTGGATGCACTGAAGAACTCCACGACGCCCGCTGAAGTTGCTGCCAAGCGCGGCAAGTCGGTGGAAGACATCCTGAGCTGAGGTACACACCATGACAACCACAACAACAGTCAAGGTCAAGCTGGTGCGTAGTCCCATCGGCTGCAAAGTGTCGCACCGCGCCACCGTTCGTGGCCTGGGTTTGCGCAAAGTCAACAGCGTTCGCGAATTGCAGGATACACCTGCGGTGCGCGGCATGATCAACAAGATCAGCTATCTGGTCACCGTTCTGTAAGCAGGCGAAACATGGAACTCAACACCATCAAACCAGGCGCGGGTGCCAAGCACGCCAAACGACGCGTGGGCCGTGGTATCGGCTCCGGTTTGGGCAAAACTGCCGGCCGTGGCCACAAAGGTCAGAAGTCTCGCGCTGGTGGCTATCACAAGGTTGGCTTCGAAGGCGGTCAGATGCCTATGCAGCGTCGCCTGCCCAAGCGCGGCTTCAAGTCGCAGCAAAAACCGTTTGTGGGCGAAGTGACGCTGGCGGATCTGGCCAGCTTGAACGTCACGGACGTGGATTTGCTCGCGCTCAAGCAAGCAGGTTTGGTGTCCCAGCTCGTCCGCAAGGTCAAAGTTGTGAACACCGGCGCATTGACCGCAGCGGTCAATCTGAAAGACATCGGCGCAACAGCGGCAGCAAAAGCTGCCATTGAAGCTGCCGGTGGTTCAGTGGCCTGAACCTGAACTCGGACTGAAACGTGGCAAATCCCTCCATTGCAAAGTCTGACAAGTATGGCGACTTGCGTCGCCGACTTGTTTTTCTTTTGCTCGCTCTGGTGGTTTACAGAATCGGTGCGCACATTCCCGTGCCTGGCATTGACCCTGATCAACTGGCACAGCTGTTCAAAACGCAGGAAGGCGGCATATTGAGTCTGTTCAATATGTTCTCCGGTGGCGCGTTGTCGAGGTTTGCCGTGTTCGCGCTGGGGATCATGCCCTACATTTCCGCTTCGATCATCATGCAACTGGGCACCTACGTGGTTCCAGCGCTTGAGCAACTGAAGAAGGAAGGTGAGGCAGGGCGCCGCAAGATCACACAGTTCACACGCTACGGCACAGTCGGTTTGGCACTCTTTCAGGCGCTTGGCATAGCCTTGGCGTTGGAAGGTACACAAGGCTTGGTCTTGGAGCCTGGCTTCATGTTCCGCTTGACCACCGTGGTGTCGCTGACGGCTGGCACGATGTTCCTGATGTGGCTGGGTGAGCAGATCACCGAGCGAGGTTTGGGCAACGGCATTTCGATTCTGATCTTTGCCAGTATTGCAGCAGGGTTGCCCAGCGCGCTGGGGGGCTTGTTTGAGCTGGTCCGTACTGGGTCCATGCATCCGCTGGCAGCGATCTTTATCAGTGTGCTGGTTGTTGCGGTCACCTATTTTGTGGTGTTCGTCGAACGTGGGCAGCGCAAGATTCTGGTGAACTATGCGCGACGTCAGGTGGGTAACAAGGTCTATGGTGGGCAGTCGTCACACTTGCCTTTGAAGCTCAACATGGCCGGTGTGATCCCAGCAATCTTTGCCTCGTCAATCATCCTGCTGCCGGCGACGGTGGTGGGTTGGTTCAGCACGGGCGACTCGATGCGTTGGTTGAAAGACATTGCTGCGGCGTTGACGCCTGGACAGCCCATTTATGTAGCGTTGTACGGTGCCGCCATTGTGTTTTTCTGCTTTTTCTACACCGCACTGGTGTTCAATAGCAGAGAGACCGCAGATAACTTGAAGAAAAGCGGTGCGTTCATCCCAGGGATCCGCCCTGGTGACCAGACTGCACGCCATATCGACAAGATTTTGACGCGGCTGACTTTTGCTGGTGCCATTTACATCACGCTGGTGTGCTTGTTGCCCGAGTTCCTGATCCTGAAGTACAACGTTCCGTTCTATTTCGGCGGCACGTCGTTACTGATCATTGTGGTGGTGACCATGGACTTCATGGCTCAGGTTCAGAACTACATGATGTCGCAGCAGTACGACTCGCTGCTCAAGAAAGCGAATTTCAAGGGTTAAGAGCCCGGTTAACGTGTCGCGAGTTCGGCGCAAGCGCCCGAAGTTGCCCAGTAAGCATTGATTTTTAGGAGAAGACTATGAGAGTTTCGGCTTCGGTCAAAAAAATGTGCCGCAACTGTAAGATCATTCGACGCAAAGGTATCGTGCGTGTCATTTGCACGGACCCACGTCACAAACAGCGCCAAGGCTGATAATTCAGAGGACCATCATGGCTCGTATCGCAGGTATCAACATTCCTCCCCACAAGCATGCCGAAATTGGCCTGACCGCCATTTTCGGTATCGGTCGCACTCGCGCGCGTCAGATCTGTGACGCTGCAGGCATCGCTTACAGCAAAAAAATCAAAGATTTCTCCGATGCAGACCTGGAGAAGGTGCGTGATCAAGTCGGTTTGTTCACCATCGAGGGTGACCTCCGTCGTGAAACGACCATGAACATCAAGCGTCTGATGGACATCGGTTGCTACCGTGGTTTCCGTCATCGCCGTGGTCTGCCCGCACGCGGTCAGCGCACCAAGACCAATGCTCGCACCCGCAAAGGTCCCCGCAAGGCAGCGTTGGCACTGAAGAAATAAGCTCCTGAAAGTTACACATGGCAAAAGCACCATCCAGCTCGGCAGCAGCTCGTGTACGCAAGAAAGTCCGCAAGAACATTGCAGACGGCATTGCCCACGTTCACGCTTCGTTCAACAACACCATCATCACCATCACCGACCGTCAAGGCAATGCGTTGTCCTGGGCTTCGTCGGGTGGTCAGGGGTTCAAGGGTTCACGCAAGTCAACGCCCTTTGCTGCGCAAGTCGCATCCGAAGTCGCTGGTCGTGCTGCCATTGAACAGGGTATCAAAAATCTGGATGTCGAGATCAAAGGTCCCGGCCCCGGCCGCGAAAGCTCGGTTCGCGCACTCGGTGCGCTTGGCATTCGCATCGTATCCATCTCCGATGTGACACCCGTTCCCCACAACGGCTGCCGTCCCCAGAAGCGTCGTCGCATCTGATGGTGTTGGCGCGACACGTATCGCGCTTTTTTTCAAAGACCACCGCCACGGCATGTTGCCGTGGCTCCTGTGCTTTCAGCGCACAGCAGACAACTAGGAACTTAACGTGGCACGTTATCTTGGCCCCAAGGCAAAACTCTCCCGCCGTGAAGGCACCGACCTGTTGTTGAAGAGCGCACGCCGCTCCATCAGCGACAAAGCTAAATTCGACTCCAAACCCGGTCAACATGGTCGTACATCGGGTGCACGTACGTCTGATTACGGCTTGCAGCTGCGCGAAAAGCAGAAAGTCAAGCGCATGTACGGCATTCTGGAGCGTCAGTTCCGTCGTTATTTCGAAGAAGCCGATCGCCGCCGTGGCAACACTGGTGCAAACCTGCTGTCTTTGCTGGAATCGCGTCTTGACAACGTGGCTTTCCGCATGGGTTTTGCCTCGACGCGTGCTGAGGCTCGCCAGTTGGTGTCTCACAAGGCCATTCTGGTGAATGGCAACCCTGTCAACATCCCGTCATACCTGGTCAAAGCAGGTGATGTGGTTTCCGTTCGCGAAAAGTCCCGCAAGCAGGCCCGCGTGGTAGAAGCGCTGGAACTTGCCAAGCAAATTGGTTTTCCTGCTTGGGTTGACGTCGCTGCCGACAAGGCAGAGGGTATCTTCAAGAAGACGCCTGACCGCGACGAGTTTGGCTCTGACATCAACGAATCGCTGATCGTCGAACTGTATTCACGTTGATTCGCGCCCGGGCATCGCTTGCGTTGTCCGGGATTTACTTCGGCTGCCTTATCGGTGTAACGAGCTGAGGGCAAATTGGGAAGTTAAATGCTTACAAATCTGTTGAAGCCAAAGTCCATTAATGTGGAGCAAATTGCTCCCAATCGGGCGAAAGTGTCTCTGGAGCCGTTTGAACGCGGCTACGGTCATACTTTGGGCAATGCGCTGCGTCGCGTGCTGTTGTCGTCCATGGTGGGTCATGCGCCGACCGAAGTCACCATCGCAGGTGTGTTGCACGAGTACTCTTCCATTGATGGTGTACAGGAAGACGTGGTCAATATCCTGCTGAACCTCAAGGGCGTGGTGTTTAAGCTCCACAACCGTGATGAAGTGACATTGAGCCTGCGCAAAGATGGTGAAGGTGTGGTCACTGCGGCTGATATTCAGACGCCCCATGACGTCGAAATCGTCAATCCCGGTCATGCGATTGCCACGTTGTCGCCTGGGACCAAACTTGACATGCAGATCAAGGTTGAGAAGGGTCGTGGGTACGTACCTGGCAACGTGCGTCGTCACGATGATCAACTGCGTTCGATCGGTCGTATCGTGCTCGACGCTTCGTTCTCACCGGTTCGCCGTGTCAGCTATACCGTCGAGAGTGCGCGTGTCGAGCAACGTACCGATCTGGACAAGCTGGTATTGGACATCGAGACAAACGGCGCAGTAGGTCCGGAAGAAGCCGTTCGTGCTTCGGCAAAAATTCTGGTTGAGCAACTTGCCGTCTTCGCTCAACTTGAAGGTGTCGAGTTGACCGCCTTTGACGCGCCTGCTCAGCGTTCGTCACAGCAGTTCGATCCGATTCTGCTGCGTCCTGTGGATGAGTTGGAGCTCACTGTACGTTCTGCCAACTGCCTCAAGGCAGAGAACATCTATTACATCGGTGATC
>DDUQ01000007.1 GCA_002344885.1 Comamonadaceae bacterium UBA2334 | reverse complement strand
CTACTACCACTGGTTCCACCTGATCCAGGCCGCGCCGCTGCCCGAACTGATGATCGGCGGCTGCGCGCGCGAGTACCTGCACGCCAAGCTGGGCGGCTGGGGCGCCGGCGGCCTGCCCGCCGGGAGTCTCGGTTTCGTCTACTTGCCGGCGCTCTTCGGCATCGTGCTGGGCAGTGTGCTGACCGCGCCGCTCGGCGCGCGCACCGCCCATCGCCTGCCGGTGAAGCCGTTGAAGCGGGTTTTTGCGCTGCTGCTGATGGTGCTGGCGCTGCGCATGGCATGGACATTCTAGGCGGCGTATGGCCGCACCATGATCTAGCCTTCGGTGACACGCTGCTGCACCAGATGTTGGGATGAGCCGCATGTAACGATTTCATGCTTGAGTGGCTGCATCTGCCGCGCTAGTCTTTCGACACATGCCGAAAATTCGACGCATGACCGATTGACTCAATAACTACGCGGAGATACTCATGGCACACCTGCAAGCTGTACACACCACGCTGCAACCCCAACAAAACGCATACAAGCAGCTCACCACGTATTTCGATCCGCACAGCCAGGTTGCCTGGGGGTATATGCACGCGGAGCCGCGTCCCTGTTTTACGCCAACCTTGCTGCGCGAGTTGCTGGCGTGGGGCAACGGCATGATCGGGATGATCGATGACCCCGTGCAGATGGACGTGAAATATTTCGTTCTCGCATCGAAGGTGCCCGATACCTTCAGCCTGGGGGGCGACCTGAGTCTCTTCATGCAGCATATCGAGGCGCGTGACCGCGATGCGCTGCTTCATTACGCCATCTCCTGCATCGACTGCTCCTATGCGGTGCACAGCCACCTGAACCGGCCCAATGTGACGAGTATCGCCCTGGTTCAGGGGCAGGCGCTCGGCGGTGGATTCGAAAGCGCGCTGGCGGCCAATGTGTTGATCGCCGAACGCGGTGCCAGGATGGGGTTGCCGGAAATCCTCTTCAACCTGTTTCCGGGGATGGGCGCGATGACCTTTTTGGGGCGTCGCGTAGGGCATCACCAGGCCGAGAAAATCATCCGTAGCGGCAAGCTTTATCTGGCTGAGGAGCTGTATGAAATGGGCGTGGTGGATGTGCTGGCGGAGCCGGGCGAAGGGGAGGGTGCGGTTTGCGACTATATCCGGCGCGAGGAGAAATCCCGCAACGGGATCCTCGCCTTGCGCGCCGCGCGCGAGGTCAGCCAGCCTGCGTCATACGACGAGTTGGTCCGCATCACCGAAATCTGGGTGGATGCCGCTCTGCGTCTGGAAGCGAAGGACTTGCGGATGATGGAGCGGCTGGTCAGCCGGCAAACCAGCAAGAGCGAAACGGTTGCTGCAGCGGAGCCGTCAAAAGCTTTCGGCGCGTAATTTCCGGTCCAGATAGGCCATCAGGGCGGTTTGCGCCTCACCGAGCGCAAACCGCACGTCGTTCAGTTTTTGGCGCGTGCTCGCGTCGCTCATCTCGTAAGGTTTGATGCGCTCGGCTTCGGTGCAGAGTTGTGCCAGCCGGTTGGCCCCGACATCGCTGGCGCCGCCTTTCAGCATGTGCAGCTGGTCGTGCCATTGGCCATAGTCCTGGCTGGCCAGGGCGCGCTCGATGTCGCGCAGTGAACGTTCGCTGTCTTCCTCGAAACTGGCAAGCAGATCCCGCACAAAATCATGCCCGCCCAGCTGGGCGAGATCGTCCAGTACCGATTCATCCAGTTCTTCCCGCTGCTGCGGGCGGGACGGGGCGGCGGCAGGGGCTTCTACCTGCTGGCTGGCCAGCCGGGCAATGAGATCCACGAGTTCGCGGCTGTTGACCGGTTTGGTGAGGAAGCCGTCCGCCCCTGCCGCCTCGCAGGCAGCCTGCGCCTCGGCGCGCGCGTCGGCGGTGAGCATGATGATGGGCAGATGCCCCTTTTCCATGAAGCGCCAGCGTTGCACCACTTCTGGCCCAGACAGCTGCGGCATGTGCATGTCGATAATGGCCAGGTGGTAAGTTTGGTCGCCGGATTCGAGCATGCTCAGGGCTTCCTCGCCGTCCTGTGCCAGATAGGCCTCGTGCCCGGCGTGCTCCAGCAGGCCGCGGATCACCCGCTGGTTGACCGGATTGTCTTCCGCCACCAGGATGCGCAGCGGGGCTGTCTGTCCGCTCTGGGCCTGGAAGCGGTTGGCCAGCGATACTACGTTGTGCGGCATGTCATGGCTGACGGCCGCGTGAATGGCATTGAACAAAAGCGTCGTGTTGACCGGCGTCCGCAGCACCGACGCGTAGCCGTCACGCATCAACTGCGTGTCGCGTGTCAGGGCCATGCCGGCATCGGACTCGATCAGGATGACCGGCAACGCAGCCAGGCCGGGATCGTCGCGCAGCAGGTGCAGGAAGGCACCCGGGTCGCCCGGCAGCACGCCGCGTTCCACCACCACCGCGCCCAGCGGCGTACCGCCTGACAGGTAGGCGGACAATTCGGCGGCGAGCCGGGCGGTGTTGTCCACCGTCACGGTTTCGGCGCCCCAGTTGCGGATCATCGTCTGGATACGGGCGCTCAGTTCGCCGCCTGCCAGAATCGCCACCCGCATCGGCGTGTCGAATTGTTCCGTGGATGCGGCGGGCTGGGCGGCTTGCAGTGCGAACGGCAGCTCGAACCAGAATGTCGTGCCTTCCCCTTCGCGGCTGTGCAGGCCGATGTGACCGTCGAGCGTTTCCACCAGCTGTTTGGCAATGGCGGTACCCAGGCCGCTGCCGCCGAAACGGCGCGTAATGGATGGATCGGCCTGGGTAAAGCTGTCGAATATGCGTGCCTGCGCGGCTTCCGGAATGCCGATTCCGGTATCGACGATCTCGAAGCGCAGGCGTTGCGGGTAGCCTTGCCCGGCCGGACGGATGTAGACGTCGACCCGGCCGTGTTCGGTGAACTTGATGGCATTGCCGATCAGATTGATGAGGATCTGGCGCAGGTGGCGCGCATCGCCATGTAGCTGAAACGGCGTTTGCGGCGCAATGTGCGCTCCCAGCACGAGCCCCTTGCGCTGCGCCAGGGTTTCCATCATCGCGATCGTGCCGTTGATCAGGCGGTGCAAGTCGAAGTCCTCTCCCGTCGTGGCAAGACGGCCGGTTTCGATGCGCGAAATGTCGAGCACGTTGTCGATCAGCTCCAGCAGGGTGTTGGCCGATGCGCGGATGATCTGGGCAAACTCCTTTTGTTCCTTGTCGAGCTTCGTTTCCGCCAGCAGATCGGCAACGCCAATGACGCCGTTGAGCGGCGTGCGGAGTTCATGGCTCATGTTGGCGAGGAAGCTCGACTTGGCCTGGTTGGCCACCTTTTCCCGCCTGACGGCGCCGTGCAACTGCCTTAGCAGGCTGGACGTGTAAAGAGGAACGGCGATGAGCATCAGCCACATGCCCCACCAGAGTGGCGTATGTTCGTGCCAGAAGGGGTTGAGCTGATAAACCACGATGAATCCGGCCGCAGACGCCAGCATCGAAATGAGCAGATACGGTATTCCATAGCGGAAACCGTTGCCCAGCGTGACCCAAAGATAGATGGCGACGATAGGCGCCCCGGTTTCGTTCGAGATGGCCAGCATGTAGGTAATGACGGTGAAGTCATGCAGCATGCCGGCGCCACGGCGGATGATGGAGACGCCCGGATGGACGATCGTGCCGATCAGCAACGCAAGGGAAATCAGCGTGAAGCTCAGTCCAAGAAAGTGGACCTGCTCGGACAGGGTGGAGCCGTGCTCAAGGCCGCCGAGCGAGAAATACAGATAGAGGCCGACAACAATGCACAAGCGGATCAATGCCTGCTGGAACTCGGTGTCCGGCCGTGTTTGGACCCGCCTTTGCAAGCGTTCGACAAAAGCGGGGCGGGAGAGCAGGTTCAACACGGGAGAGATTCAGCCGGGCGCGTCGCCTAGATCACGCATGATGGCCGCTACGGCATCGATGCGCAACTCGAAGGCGCGCACGCAGGCAGGATCGAAATGCCTGCCGCTTTCCGACTGGATGTAGTTCAGCGCGTCCTGGAACGACCAGGCGCGCTTGTAGGGGCGGTCGGACGTGAGCGCGTCGAATACGTCGGCCACCGCCACAATGCGCGCGGGAAGCGGGATGTCCTCGCCGGCCAGGCCTTGCGGGTAACCGCTGCCATCGAATTTTTCGTGGTGGCCGAGCGCGATCACCGCGCCCATCTGCAGATAGCGCGATGGACTGCCGTCGAGAATCTCATGGCCGATCAGCGGGTGGCGGCGCATGATTTTCTGCTCCTCCGGGGTATGCCGGCCGGGTTTGAGCAGAACCAGATCGGGGATGCCGATCTTGCCGATGTCGTGCATCGGTGCGGCGGCTTCGATCTCATCGCATTCCATTGCGGAGAGATTGAGTTTCTCGGCGATCAGGCGGGCGTACTTCGACATGCGGATGATGTGGTTGCCGGTTTCCTGGTCGCGATATTCGCCTGCCTTGGCCAGCTTCATCAGGGTTTCGCGTTCGCGCGTGCGCACTTCGCGGGTGGCCTGCATTACCTGCTCTTCCAGCCATAGTGCGCGGTCGTTCACCATTTTCTGGCTGCGCCGCAGCGCCAGCAGGTTGAGGCAGCGGGCACGGCATTCCTGCGGGTCGATCGGCCGGGTGAGGAAATCGGTTGCGCCGTTTTCCAGTGCCTGATAACGGACCTGGCGGTCTTCCACCACGGTGACGATGAGGATCGGGATCTCGGCCAGGCGACGTTCGGCGCGGACCCGGCGGGTGAATTCGATGCCGTCCATGCCGGGCATGCGGTAGTCGGTGATGATGAGATCCGGCGTGGCAAGGTGCATCTGCGCCAGCGCATCCTGCGGATCGGCAAAGCTTTCCACGATGACACCCGGCTCCAGTGTGCGTGCCAGGCCTTCCAGCAGGCTGCGGGCGGTGCTGCGATCGTCGACGATCACCACGCGCGCCCCGCTGCGCGGGCGCGTGTCGCGTGCCGGACCAGGCGGCACGGAGGAAGGCACAATACGCAGCTGCTTGGCAGTCACTGTCTTTACTCTGAAATGGTTGATAAAACTGCAGTTTCGTTGAATTATCGGGCAGGTTGATTATGAACTTTAACGTCTAGGAGTGGAGAGATGAAGAAAAACCTGTTGCTGGGTCTGATGGCCGGGTTGGCGGCGCTGTTTTCCCTGGTGGTTTCTGCCGAACCGGCGGCGGATTATGCACGCGAGAAGAAATGGGCGGACGAGGTGGTGCCCGGACTGGTGGTGGGCGATCCGGTTTATCTGCAAACCCCGCGCGGGCATCACAAATTCCTTGCGCTGTTCACGCCGGTGGCCGACACCCACAAGGCGGTGGTGGTCGTCCATGGCATGGGCATTCATCCCGACTGGGGCATGGTCGGCACGCTGCGTACCGAACTGGCCGACCGCGGGTTCGCCACGTTGTCGATCCAGATGCCCGTGCTGGCGGCCGATGCCAAGAGCGAGGCCTATCCGCCGACCTTCCCCGAAGCGGCCGAGCGCATCGCCGAGGCGGTCGAATTTCTCAAGGCCAAGGGCTACAAGCAGCTGGCCCTTGTTTCCCACAGCATGGGCTCGCGCATGAGCCGGGTATACCTGGCCGGGAAACCTGATCCGGCGGTGAAATCGTGGGCCAGCCTGGGCATTTCGGTGGACGACTATGCCGCGCTGAAACTGCCGATTCTCGATTTGTACGGCGACAACGATCTGCCGGCGGTGCTGGCGAATGCGGGCAAGCGTAAGCAAAGCCTGGCTGCGGTTGCTTCGAGGCAGACGATGATTGCCCGTGCCGACCACTTCTTCACCGGCCACGAAGCCGACATGGTGGCAGCCGTGGCCGACTTCCTTGGCGCGACGCTGAAATAGCGCGGGCGGTGAGCCGTCGTGCGTGAGACCCGGTGTTGCAGCCCGGCAAAAAGCCCCGCCTGGAGCGGGGCTTTTTGCCGGGCAAGGAAGCTGCACTGGCCTTATACCGCTTCCAACTTGCGCATGCCGGCGGGCAGTAGCTTGAGGTCGACCAGCGCAGTGATGAAGGACTTGAAGAACGTAGCATCGGCTTCGTACACCATCTTGTAGTACTGCACCTTCATGGTGACGGCGCTGCCGAACACGATGGCGACGAAGGTGAAGATGGAGCCCAGCGCCAGGGTGGAGAAGCCGGTAATCCCCTGGCCAATGGTACAGCCCATCGCCAGCACGCCGCCGAAGCCCATCAGGACCGCGCCGATGAAATGGTTGATGAAGTCGCGGCCGGAGGCGAACCACTCGATGCGGAAGCTGCGCGAGATCAGCGCCCACAGCAGGGAGCCGGCGATCACGCCCGCCAGCGCCATGATGCCGAAGGTGAGCAGGGTGCGGTCGAAGCCGCCCGCCACGTAGCCGAGGGTTTGCCCCATCGGGTTGATGAAGGTGAAAGACTGCGAGGCAAGCGGGCCGGCGGCGGCGGGCCGGACCGCATCGGCCGGCGCATACAGATCCCAGTCCTGCACGTAAGCTTGCAGCGCCATCATTTCGCCGTCGGCGTTGATTGAGACGTTACTGGTGACATACCAGGCGGCGAGCACCGCGAGGCCCACCACGAGGCCACCGAGGAGGTTGTCGAAACTGGTGCGGAATTCGGCCGACTTGAACGTCCAGACCAGCAGCAGACCACCGATGATGCCACCCGCCAGCATGCGGCCGGTGGCGGCGTTGTCGCCGAACAGCATCGCACCGAGATCCTGGTTGGTGGTCAGCGCGACTGCGGTCGGGTTGGTCCAGGAATAGAACAGGGTGGAATACAGGGTCTTGTCGCTGCCCGGGAAGGGGTTGATCATGAAATAGGCAATCACGGCGATGACCAGCAGTACCATGATCGACTTGATGTTGCCGCCACCGATGCGGATCAGCGTCTTGTTGCCGCAGCCCGAGGCAAGCGTCATGCCGATGCCGAACAGAACGCCGCCGAGCACGTTCTCCAGCCAGGCGAAATTGGTCTGGCGGTAGGGCGGGAAGGTGCTGGTGACGTTGACCAGCCCGGCGGCTTCCAGGCCCGTCACACCGAGTACGCCGACCGCGATGGCCAGTATCCAGGCGCGCATGCGGCCGGTGTCGCCCATGTTGACCCAGTCGGAGACGGCGCCCATGGTGCAGAAGCCGGTTTTGTTGACGACGGCGCCCATGATCAGGGCGATCGCAAAGGTCGACCACAGGAAAAACGATTGAGCGCTTGCAAAATCTTCGTAGATCATGACTCTATCTCTTGTGCGGAACAGGGGAAGTGGCGTGTGCCGCGTGCCCGGATGAAAGGCGGAACGCTAGCTGCCGAGCCCTGAATGGTAATGCCATGCGGACGCCGGGAACAGGTCCATTCCTACCGTTTGCGCGTAGGCCGGTTTGTCTGTAGGAGGGGGCGCTTACCCCAGCAGCCGCGTCATCGCCTCGCGGTATTTCTCGCTGGTCTTGTCGACGATCTCGGCCGGCAACGCCGGTCCCGGTGCCTGCTTGTTCCAGCCGCTGGCTAGCAGCCAGTCGCGCACGAACTGCTTGTCGAAGCTGGGCGGATTGCTGCCGGGCCGGTACTGGTCGGCCGGCCAGAAGCGTGACGAATCGGGGGTCAGCGCCTCGTCGATCCACACCAGCCGGCCCTGTTCATCCAGACCGAACTCGAACTTGGTGTCGGCGATGATGATGCCGCGTGTGAGCGCATACTCCGCCGCAGCCTTATACAGCGCAATGCTGACGGCGCGCACCTGGGTGGCCAGATCGGTGCCGATCAGCGTGGCCATCTGGTCAAAGCTGATGTTCTCGTCGTGCGCGCCGAGCGCCGCCTTGGTCGACGGCGTGAAGATCGGCTGCGGCAGGCGGTCGGCCTGCATGAGGCCGGCAGGCAGGGCGATGCCGCACACCGACTGGCTGGACTGGTATTCCTTCCAGCCCGAGCCCGCCAGATAACCGCGCACAATCGCTTCGACCGGCAGTGCCTTCAGCTTTTTCACCACGATGGCGCGGCCGGCTACCTGGTCGCGTTCGTTTTCCGCGACAACGGATTCCGGCGCGATGTCCAGCGCCTGGCTCGGCACGATGGATTTCAGGCGGTCGAACCAGAAGGCCGACACCCGGGTCAGCACTTCGCCCTTGCCGGGGATGGGGACGGGCATCACCACGTCGAACGCCGATAGGCGGTCGGTGGTGACGATCAGGAGCTTGTCGTCGCCGACGGCGTAGATGTCTCGCACCTTGCCGCGGTGCACCAGCGGCAGCGAGGCGATGCGCGATTCGAGCAGGGGTTGGCCGGGAAGCGGAGCGGTCATGGCGGGCGTGGCGGAATCGGGAGAGCCGGCATTATAGCCGTCGCGATAGAAGGCGCTGGCGACGTAGGCGTCGCGCAGTTCACGCAACGCCACCAGCAGCACGCCTGCCAGCGGCACCGCGAGCAGTACGCCGACGAAGCCGAACAACTGGCCGAACGCCGCCAGCGCGAAGATCACTGCTACCGGATGCAGGCCGACGCGCTCGCCGACCAGGCGCGGGGTGACGACATAGCTTTCCAGCGCTTGACCGGCCAGATAAATGCCCGCCACCCAGGCTACCCCGATCCAGTCGGAAAACTGCAGCAAGGCCACCAGCAGCGCCAGAATCATGCCGAGGCCGAAGCCGAGAAAGGGCACGAAGGACAGCACGCCGGTGAGGATGCCGATCGGCAGCGCGTAATCCAGTCCCGCCGCCCACAGCGCCAGCGTGTAATACAGGGAAAGAGTGGCCATCACCGCCAGCTGCCCACGCAGGAACTCGCCGACCACCGTGTCCATCGCCCGCGCCACGCGGCCGACGCCAGCCATCCAGGCGCGCGGCGTGAGCGTGGCGACGCGCGCCACCATCACGTCCCAGTCCTTTAGCAGATAGAACATCACCACCGGGATCAGCAGCAGGTTGGCCAGTACGCCGACGATGGCGAGCGCGCCGGTTTGCAGGGTGGGCAGCCAGGCGGCACCGGACTGCGCGGCTTTCTCGGTGAGCCAGGTTTTCAGCGCGCTCAGATTGGGATCGATGGTCATGCCGAAAGTCTGCGCAAGCCACGGCAGAAAACGGGTCTGCAAGAGGTCGAGCGCGGCTGGAACGCGCTGCGACAATTCCGCGAACTGCCCCTGGAACAGCGGCAGCGCCACCAGCAGCAGCGCGAGCAGAACCAGCCCGGCGAGCACGATGACGATCACGGTGCCGGCTGCGCGCGGAATGCGGTGCGCCTCCAGCCGGTCGACCAGCGGATCGAAGATGTAGGCGAGCAGGGCGCCTGCCAGAAACGGCGTGAGGATGGGGCCGAGCAGGGTGATCAGCCCGCCCGTGACGAGCAGGAAGGCAAGGGCAAGCCAGGGAATGTTGAGCGGGCGGATCGTGTTCATAGGCGGTAAAATAGCGCACTTTTTGCTTCTGGAGCCGGGCGTGTCATCCATTTCCTACAAAGATGCCGGCGTCGATATCGACGCCGGCGATGCGCTGGTCGAACGCATCAAGCCGCTGGCCAAGAAGACCATGCGCGAAGGTGTGCTGGCCGGCATTGGCGGCTTCGGCGCGCTGTTCGAAGTGCCCAAGCGCTACACAGAGCCCGTGTTGGTCAGCGGCACCGACGGCGTGGGCACCAAGCTGAAACTGGCGTTCGAATGGAACATGCACGACACAGTGGGCATCGACCTGGTGGGCATGAGCGTGAACGACGTGCTGGTGCAGGGTGCCGAACCCCTGTTCTTCCTGGACTACTTTGCCTGCGGCAAGCTCGACGTGGACACCGCCGCCGCCGTGGTGGGTGGCATTGCCAAGGGTTGCGAACTGAGCGGCTGTGCTCTCATTGGCGGCGAAACCGCTGAAATGCCCGGCATGTACCCCGCTGGCGAATACGACCTGGCCGGTTTCTGCGTGGGCGCGGTCGAGAAAAGCAAAATCCTCACCGGCTCAGAAGTGCAGGCTGGCGACGTGGTGTTGGGACTGGCCTCGGCCGGTGTGCACTCCAACGGCTTCAGCCTGGTGCGCAAGTGCATTGCACGCGCCGAAGAGGCGGGCACCGTACCGGCCACGCTGGACGGCAAGCCGTTCAAGGCTGCCATCATGGAGCCCACCCGCCTGTACGTGAAAAACGTGCTGGCTGCGCTGGCAGCCCACCCCACGGCGGACGGCGGCATCAAGGCCCTGGCCCACATCACCGGCGGCGGCCTGCTGGAGAACGTTCCCCGCGTGCTGCCCGACGGCCTGGCCGCCCACCTGCAAAAAGGCAGCTGGCCCCAGACCGAGTTGTTTGCCTGGCTTCAGGCTACCGCAGGCATTGACGATATTGAAATGAACCGCACCTTCAACAACGGCATCGGCATGGTGGTGGTGGTGTCTGCAGCCCAGGCGGACGCTGTGGCCGCCACGCTGCGCGCCTCGGGCGAAACGGTGTACACCATCGGCACCATTGCCCCACAGGGCAGCGGGGCACAGGTGGTGGTGGCCTGAGCAGCCGGGCTGCTTTCGTCAACGGTCTTTCCAACGCTGCTCAACTTGCGTCAAGCGAATTTGCCATGAACAAAAACTTCTTCAGCTTCACAGCCCTGTCCGTGCTGATCGGTGGCCTGGCCATCATTGGCCTGCTGCTTTACGGCTGGCTCAGCGGCCAGAGCTTGCCGTTCTGGCCAGCGATGCTGGTGGTCGGGGTGAACGTGGTGCTGGCTGTCAAGCTGGTGCTTGAAGTCAAGGCCCGCAAAGCTGGGGATGCACAGCCTGGCGGGCCCAAGGATCCGAAATGAACCCGCCGGTGCCTGCCAAGCGGTGTCCAACGTTGTCTACAAGTTTTTCTGCCCCCACCGCTTGACCAGCATAATCCATACGCTACTGAATTAATTCAATCGCATACGATTCATTGGCATAAAGCGGCGAAGACCTTTTCATCCGATAACGTCCGCAAATTCCACACAACCGGCCAACAGCCGCCACGCTGTCAGCCGGCGTTCATCAGGGTGCCAGGGCAAATTCCATGATGAACTCCGCCCCTTGCTCGGTGTTGCGTGCGCTGAGGATGCCGCCGTGCTGGTCCACGATGCCATAGCTGATGGACAGGCCCAGACCGGTTCCCTTTCCCACAGGCTTGGTGGTGAAAAAAGGATCAAAAATACGCAGCAGATGTTCGGGTGCAATGCCGGGGCCATTGTCACGCACGGTCAACCTGGCCCAACCGTCCTGGTCATCCACGGCCACCCAGACCACCGGATCCTCGACACTCGCCCCCACCACCGCGTCGAAGGCGTTTTGCAACAGGTTCATCGCCACCTGCTGCAACTGCCCGGCGTTGCCCAATACGCGGCAAGCCTTGCCAGGCTGCCAGTGCACCGTCACGGCCTTCGGGTAGCCGGTTTGCACCCAGTGGATGGCACGGCCCACCACGTCCACCAGGTTGACGGGCTCGCGCACGTCCGAATCTACTGCCGAGAAGCACTTCAGGCTGTGCACGATGTCAACCGTGCGCTGCGCACCTTCCAAGGTGCCTTCCATCAGCGAAGGCAGGTCGGCCAGCAGGTGATCAATGCGCAACTTGCGGCGCATCGTCAGCAGAGTCTGTTCGCTTTCGTGCGCCTCCAGCGCAGCCATGTAGGACTGCAGCCGGTCACAGTACTTTCTCAGCGCATGCACATTGCCCAGCACGAAGCTGATGGGGTTGTTCAGTTCATGGGCCACGCCCGCCACCAACTGGCCCAGAGAGGCCATTTTTTCGGAATGCAGCAATTGCTGCTGTGTGCGCTTGAGCGCCTCGTGGGCCGCATGCATTTCCTGGTAGGCACGCTTGAGTTCGGCCATGGGACGACCCACCCACACCGTGCCCACCTTGCGCCCTTGGCTGCCCAGGCGGCGCGTGCACGTGGCATCGACAGGCACAGCCTCGCCCTGCGCGTCCAGCAGGGTGAGTTCGATCGTTTCGCCCTTGCGGGTGGCATCGGGGCGTGCCATCGCTGCACGCGCCATGCTGGCACTGGCGTCATCGGCCATCAGACTGACCAGCCGCACGCCGCGCAGCTGCTGCTCGCTTCGGCCCACCAGCTCACACAGGGCTGCGTTGGCCTGTTCGATGCAACCGGCCTCATCGCACACCACCAACACGTCCGACATGGCCGACAGCACACTGACGATGAACTGCTGCGACTGCTCCAGCTCGTGGTGCTTCTTTTCCAGTTCCACCTCGTCGTCGATCAGTCGGGTGTACACCTCGTCCATCTTGCGGATCACATCGAGCCACGTGGACTCGTCCACACCGTCCAGTGGGATCGATGCCATCGGGCTGGGGTCGCGCTGTCGGGTCATGTGTGCGTGTGGCTCAATGCACCGTGCAGACCATGCAGGGGTCGAAGGAGCGAACGATGTGCTGCACGCTCACGGGTGTGTGCTCGCCGGGCAGCACGGGTGCGCCGACCAGTGCCTGCTCCAGTGCGCCGGGCACGCCTTGCGCGTCGCGGGGCGAGAAGTTCCAGCTCGTGGGTGCCACGATCTGGTAGCGAGCCAGCCGCCCGTCTTGCACCGTCAGCCAGTGCCCCAGGCTGCCCCGGGCGGCCTCGGTCAGACCCATGCCCATGCCTTCGTCGGGCCATTCTGTGGTCACGCAAAATGGCTCAGTTGGCTTGATGGCCAGCAACCAGGCCTCCATCAAGGGCACCACCCGCGCCAGCTCGACCAACCTGGCCAATACCCGCGTGTACACCGACCCACCGTGCCGCCTGACCACGTCGGTGACCAGCGGCAAGCTGCTGGTCAACTGGCGGGCAATGGCACCGGTTTCCACCACTTCACCGCCCAGACGGGGTGCCTTGTTCCAGGTGTAGGCACCCGATTTGTCGGGCTCAGGCTGCGTGTACCCATGCTGGGGGTGCAGCGCACCGCCAGGCTGCGTCAGCCAGGCACAGGTGGCGTCTTCGGTGATGGTGCCCACGTCCAGCGGCACGGTGCCCGAACCGCCAGCCCGCCACACGCCACCTGGCAGGTACCACCCCCCGTCGGGCGTGGGGTAGGCCCCATAACTCAGGTAGCGGCCAGGACCCGGGCCTGCGGCCTGCAAACTCAGGTCATGGACCAACGTGAGAAACAAACGCATGTCGCCTGACAGCGGTGCCTGCGCATGCCAGCGCCACAGGTTTTCTTCAGTATCCAGAGTGGCCACCGCTTCGAGCGGCGCGGCAAACAACTGGCGCTCCATAAACACCCTGAACTCTCTCACCCGGGCCAGCAAACGCACCTGTTCTGCCGCATCGATGGCGCGTGACGATCCGCCCGGCTCCACTGCCTGTGTGTGAGGCCACTTGCCGCCCAGCGTGCCCATGAGCGTGAGCCACCGCTGACGCATGGCCGTGGCCTGGCGCATCTGTTCACCCGTCTGCGGGTGGAAGCGCCGCAGCGCCTCGGCATACCAGGGCCGCTCGGCATACACAGGCCGCACAAAATCGGGCAAAAAAAACAGGTAGAAGTGCGTCAGGTGGTCGGCCAGGTTCTCGGTGGCCAGCATCAGGTTGGTGGCATGCTGGCCGTTGGGCGGGATCACCAACCCGCCCAGGTCTGCCAGCGCGCGGGCCGATGCCACGGACTGCGACACCGAACAGATGCCACAGATGCGCGGCACATACACCAAGGCATCGACGGGCCGCTTGCCTTGCAGGATCCGCTCGAACCCCCGGTACATGGTGGCATTGACCTGGGCCGAGTCCACGCGCCCGTCCCGCACGTCCAGCGTGACTTCCAGGTCACCTTCCACACGATTGAACGGACCGACCACCAGGCGGCTCATGCTTGACTCATTTCAAACGGGTTTTGCGCACGGCGGGCTTGACCACCAGGTGGTCTGCCCGCGAATTCTGTCGCACACGGCTGGGTGTCGCGCTTTTGGACAACGACGACAGCGCCACGAACCAGGCTTTGGGCATATCGGTGGGCAAACCGATGGGGATGCCGGCCACCTTGGGCGTTTCGTTGAAGGCGTGGCCAGGCTCCTGAAACCCTGGCTCGGTGCAAGCAATGCAGGCATATCCCCCCCGCACGCAGCTGCCTTCGCCATTCCACAGGCGGATGTTGCAGTCGGCGTGCACCTGCGTGCCCTTGCAACCCAGGTGCTCCATCAGGCAGCCCAGATCCGAAGGCCGAGCCGCGCTGGCCTTGAACTCGTAATACTCGTTGCGGGTACAGCCGTGGTGAACCAGTTGGTCCGCGTAAGACCGAGGTCGGTTGAGCGGATCCAGATCGTGCGACGAAAAACGGTCAGCCGCCAGCGCCATCAGCGTGTCGATGACCCAGCTGGGGTGGGTGGGGCATCCGGCGATGTTGATGACCGGCAAACCGCTGCCGGAACGGAAATGCGCGCCCAGCAAGCCACCGGGACGGTCGTCTTCGTACTGCAGGCCACAGGCCTCGGTCGGGTTGTCACCGCCAGCGGTGATACCGCCCCAAGCCGCACAACTGCCCACAGCCAGCACGTGGCGGGCACGCTCTGCCAGCGACTGCACCCAATGGATCATGGGCAAACCCGTGCCGGCCAACAGGTGAAACGCCCCCGTGCCGCGCGGACCACGCAGCAAAGCCCCTTCGATGCACAGCACATCCAGCCCAGTTCGTCCGGCCAGCACCGACTGCAGACAGGCAATGGCATCGTCACCACTCTCCAGCGACAGCGTGGGGTGCCACAGCAACTCGATGCCCGCACTGCTCAAATGGCCGTGAAAATCGGTCGTGTCGGCGCACAGCAGCGACATGCTGCACCCGCCACAACCACCCGATTGCAACCACAAGACATTCATGTCGCCCCCAGTCCCAAGCGCTGCATTTTGGCGCGCAAGCCCACGCGTGACAAACCCAGCTCCTGTGCAGTGCGGGTCTTGTTCCAGCGGTGGCGCACCAGGGTTTCACGCAGCAACGCGGCTTCCACCACGTCAAGCCGCTCAGCCAGCGTGCCTGTCAGGGGAACGGCGGGTACCTGGCCACCACCAGCACGACCCTGCAGCACCCGGCTGGAGAACACCGCAGCGGGCAGTTGGCTGCCGTCGTGCAGTGCCAGCGCGCGGGCCAGTTCGTTGCGCAACTCCCGGATGTTGCCAGGCCAGGCGTACGCCAGCAGGGCCGCCAGCGTGTCGTCGGGCAGCCCGGCACCCGGGTGCCCCAGCTCGGCAGCCACATCGTTCAGCAGTTGCCGCGCAACCGGGCCGATATCGGCCACGCGCTCGCGCAGCGGCGGCACCGTGACCGTGACAGCCGCCAGACGGTAGTACAGGTCTTCACGAAACAGGCCGTCGGCCACCCGCTGCTCCAGGTCGCGGTGAGTGGCCGCCACCACCCGCACATCCACTGGAACGGGGCGTGTGCCGCCGACCGGCCGCACCTCGCGCTCCTGCAATACCCGCAGGAGCTTGACCTGAAAGGCCGCCGAGGTTTCCCCGATCTCGTCCAGGAACACTGTGCCGCCGTTGCCGCGCTGGAACAGCCCCTGATGGTCGTCATAGGCACCCGTGAAGGCACCGCGCTTGTGCCCGAACAACTCGGATTCAAGCAGCGAGTCTGGCACCGCGGCGCAGTTCTCCACCACAAACGGCCCGGCGTGGCGTGGCGAGGCATAGTGCATGGCGCGTGCGAGCAGCTCCTTGCCCGTGCCCGACTCCCCCAGCACCAGCACCGGGATGTCGAAACGTGCCACGCGCTGGGCCATGGCACACACCGCATCCAGCGGACTACCCGGTGCCCGAACGATGCTGTCGAACCCGAAATGCTGGCGCACACGGGCCACCTGGCCGGCCGTGCGTTGACGCAACACCCGCGTGCTGGTGCGCAACTCCAGATCGAGTCGGCTGGTCTGAGCCTGCAAGGCCTGCGCCTCGATGGCATTGCGCACCGAATCCAGCAAATGGTCAGGCGACCATGGCTTGAGGATGTACTGGTAAATGCCTGCCTCGTTGATGCCGGCAATGATGTCCTGGCTGTCGGTGTAACCCGAAATGAGAATGCGCACCACGTTGGGCCACCTCTCGCGCACTTCTTTCAAAAACACCACGCCGGTGACCCCCGGCATGCGCTGATCACACAAAATGACGCTGACCGGCTGGCGCTCCAGCAACCCCAGTGCTTCGTCGGCACTGCTGGCGGTGAACACGGTGAAATCTTCATCCAGCGTGCGCCGAATGGCATCTTGCGAGCGCACCTCATCGTCCACCACCAGCACGGTGGGCAGGGAATCGTCTGTGTCGTGCGGGTTCACGGCGTGTCAGCGGTGGGTGGCCAGGTGCCGTGGTGTCCAGGCATGCGGCAGTTTGTGGACAAAGTGGTGGCGGGCCACATGGTAGCTCGGGTCAAAGCCGAAAAAATTGCGACGCATACGGGCCAGCTCCTGCTCACGGTAAGTGGCCAATGGGCACCGCGCCTCGTCAGCCGCGCGCCGCGCCTGCTTGGCGGCCAATCGATCCACCGCATCGCTGGCAGCGGCCAGCGCCAGCGCGCGTGCCACGCTGCGGGCCTCCAGGCCCTCGCGAGGCTCGGTGTCGCAATGGTCGATCAGGCCCATGCGGCAGGCAT
>DDUQ01000060.1:1078-2863 GCA_002344885.1 Comamonadaceae bacterium UBA2334 | reverse complement strand
GGCAGGCGCTCGATGGCAGCTGCTGATGCGGAAGTTTCTGAAGGTGAGAGCATGGAAAAGGAAGGCAGAGGAATCGAATAGACTCCCAATTTTCGACCATAAACGCCTGTTTCCGCAGCGTTGCAACGCACAAAGCCCATGAGTGACCAGCCCAACGCCCATCTTGCTGCAGGCCACAGCGCCCATGCCGCAACGGCCACACCGTATGGCACGCTGCCCACGGCATCACCACTGCCCCAGCGCAGGCCCGTCAGCCTGCCCAGGCTGCAGGAAATGCGGGACCGGGGTGAAAAAATCACCATGCTCACGGCCTACGATGCCACGTTTGCCGCCGTGGCCGATGCGGCAGGCGTGGAATGCATCCTGGTGGGTGATTCGCTGGGCATGGTCTGCCAGGGCCTGGCCAGCACCGTCGGCGTGACGCTGGAGACCATGCGCTACCACACCGAAAGCGTGGTGCGTGGCCTGCGGCGGGTGCAGGCGTCGGCCTGGGTCATCGGCGACCTGCCTTTTGGCAGCTACCAGGAAAGCAGGGAGCAGGCGCTGCGCAGCGCCACCGTGCTGATGCAAGCCGGCGCCCACATGGTCAAGCTGGAGGGCGGCGGCTGGACCACCGACACCGTGAACTTCCTGGTGGAGCGTGGCATTCCCGTGTGCGCGCACCTGGGCCTGACACCCCAGACCGTCCACGCGCTGGGCGGCTACCGCGTGCAGGGCCGTGGCAACCGGGCCGCCGATGAGCTGATGCAGCACGCCCGGGCATTGCAGGATGCCGGTGCCACGATGCTGGTGCTGGAAATGGTGCCCGTCGGCCTCGCCACCGAAGTGACCAAAGCGCTGCCCACCTGCCACACCATCGGCATCGGGGCCGGCAAAGGCACAGCCGGGCAGGTGCTGGTGATGCACGACATGCTGGGCATCAACCTGGGCAAAAACCCCAAGTTCGTGCGCAACTTCATGGACGGCAGCACCAGCGTGCGTGCCGCGATGGAAGCCTACGTGAAGGCCGTGAAGGAAGGCAGCTTCCCCGTGGATGCCGAACACGCCTGGGCCGATTGATGCGGCCACGACGCCGCTCCTGTTTCCCGAAATTTTATTAAGCAAAATCAGCTTCTTGCGCTTTATTTACAAGCGAAGAGAGCTACTGTTTTTATGAAAATCGTTCATACCCCTGCCGAATTGCGTGACGCACTGGCCCCCTTCCAGTCACCTTCTTTCGTGCCCACCATGGGCAACCTGCACGACGGTCACCTGGATCTGGTGCGCCAGGCCGTGCCGCTGGGTGACGTGACCGTGGCCAGCATCTTCGTCAACCGGCTGCAGTTCGGCCCCAACGAAGACTTCGACACCTACCCCCGCACCCTGCAGGCCGACTGCGACAAGCTCGCCGCCGCCGGTTGCAACGTGGTGTTTGCGCCCAACGAGCGTGACCTGTACCCCCAGCCGCAAACCTTCACCGTGGCACCCGACCAGGCACTGGCCAACATCCTGGAAGGCCATTTCCGCCCAGGCTTTTTTACCGGGGTGTGCACCGTGGTGATGAAGCTGTTCCAGTGTGTGTTCGCCGAGGCCAAGGGCCCCCGCTACGCGCTGTTCGGCAAGAAGGACTACCAGCAGCTCATGGTGCTTCGCCGCATGGTCGAACAGTTTGCCCTGCCCGTGACCGTCGTGGCCGGTGAAACCCAACGCGCCACCGATGGCCTGGCGCTGAGCTCGCGCAACGGCTACCTGAGCCCTGCCGAACGGGCAGAAGCGGTGCAGCTCTCACTGGCGCTGCGCCAACTT
>DDUQ01000060.1:0-706 GCA_002344885.1 Comamonadaceae bacterium UBA2334 | reverse complement strand
CCCCCCGCCCATGGCGAGCCGCTGGTGGTGCTGGGTGCCAGCCGCCTGGGTGCCACAAGGCTGATCGACAACCTTGAAATCTAGCTTCGGCCACTCATCTGGCCCCTCATGAAGCCACACATCGACGAACTTTTTCAAAAGCTGGCCGAGCTTCAAGAGGAAATTGAAGAGGAATACCGGCTCAAACGCGAAGACATCGCGCGCAAGCGCGCCGCGCTGGCCGGAGAGTTTCTGGCCCAGCAGCGCCGCTACAAGATCGGGATGTTCCGGTTCCTGCTGCGCAGCCGGTTCCTGGTGGCGCTGACCGCGCCCATCATCTATTCCGGGTGGATCGCCTTCATCCTGATGGACCTGTTCGTCACCGTGTACCAAGCCATCTGTTTCCCGATTTACCGCATCCCGAAAGTCAAACGGTCCGACTACGTGGTCTTCGACCGCGAAGATCTGCCCTACCTCAATGCGATTGAAAAATTCAACTGCTTCTATTGCTCGTATGGCAACGGCGTGACAGCCTACACCAGGGAGGTCGCCGCCCGCACCGAGCAATACTGGTGCCCCATCAAGCACGCGCGCCGCATCCGGGGCGCACATGACCGCTACCAGAATTTCTTCGAACACGGAGACGCCGAAGCGTTCCGCCAGGGGCTCAACCGGTTGAGGCGCCAGTACGGCGACGACGCGCCACGCTGACGGCAGCCTGCCGCCA
>DDUQ01000142.1:56608-175026 GCA_002344885.1 Comamonadaceae bacterium UBA2334 | reverse complement strand
CACGCTGACGGCAGCCTGCCGCCACAGGGCAAGGGCAGCCAGCCGCCAGCCGCGGCCTCAGCCCGCGAAACGGTCGGTGGCGTTCAGCAGGCAGGTCAGGATGCCTGGCTCGTTGAACGCATGCCCCGCGTCGGGCACGAGGTGGAATTCGGCCTGCGGCCAGGCACGGTGCAATGCCCATGCGGTGTCAGCCGGGGTGCACACGTCGTACCGGCCCTGCACGATGACGCCGGGCACATCGGCCAGGCGGCCCGCATCGCGCAGCAACTGGCCCTCGTCCATCCAGCCGCCGTGGGTGAAGTAGTGGTTCTCGATGCGGGCAAAGGCCAGTGCAAAAGCATCCTGGGCGTGCTTGGCCGCATTGGCTGCATCGGGCAGCAGGCGGATGGTCTGGCCTTCCCACAGGCTCCAGGCACGGGCGCATGCCAGTTGGGCCACCGGGTCGGAGCCGGTCAGGCGGCGGTGGTAGGCCGCCACCAGATCGTGCCGCTCCGCCGGCGGGATGGGGGCCAGGAATGCTTCCCACAGATCCGGGAAGATGCGCGACGCGCCCTCCTGGTAGTACCACTGCACCTCCTGGCGGCGCAGGGTGAAAATGCCCCTGACCACCAGTGCGCTGACCCGTTCGGTGTGCCGCTGTGCATACGCCAGCGCCAGTGTGCTGCCCCACGAGCCCCCGAACACCAGCCAACGCTCCACGCCCAGCATCTGCCGCAAGCGCTCCATGTCAGCCACGAGGTGCCAAGTGGTGTTGTTTTCCAGCGAGGCGACAGGCAGGGAGCGCCCACAGCCGCGCTGGTCGAACAGCAGCACGCAGTACTTCGTGGGGTCGAACAGGCGGCGGTGATCGGGCGAACAGCCCGAACCTGGCCCGCCATGCAGAAACACCGCCGGGCGACCGTCAGGGTTGCCGCACAGCTCCCAATAGATCTGATGGCCATCCCCGGTGTCGAGCATTCCGGTGCGGAACGGCTGCAGCGGTGGGTACAGGTCTCGGTTCGGCATGTCGGACTCCAGCGCAAACGGATCAGGAACAGGAAAACAGGCGCTTGCCGAGAAACGGTTGCCCGCCACACGCTGGCGTGGCACCCCTTCAGGCAGCGCGCACAGCCTCGATGCGGGCCTCACGTCCCATCAGCGCAGCCACCGCTTGCTGGGGTGTCGTCAGGCCATCCAACAGGGCCACCACCGCGGTGACGATGGGCATGTCCACCCCCAGGGCCTGCGCGCGGCGCAGCACGGTACGGGCGCTGTACACGCCTTCTGCCACATGGCCCAGCGAGGCAACCGCTTCGTCCAGCGACTGGCCGGTGGCCAGCAACTGCCCCACGCGCCGGTTGCGGCTGAGGTCGCCCGTTGCCGTCAGCACCAGATCACCCAGCCCGCTGAGGCCCATGAAGGTGTCCGGCCGGGCACCCAGTGCGAGCCCCAGGCGGGTCATTTCGGCCAGCCCACGGGTCACCAGCGCGGCGCGGGCGTTGAGGCCCAGCTGCAACCCGTCGCACAAACCGGTGGCCACCGCCAGCACGTTCTTCACTGCTCCGCCCACCTCCACGCCGATGAGGTCGTCATTGGCATACACCCGCAGCGTCGGGCTGTGGAAAGCCTGCACCAGCGCGTCGCGCACCGACGCATGCCCACTGGCCGCCACCAGCGCCGTCGGCTGACCCGTGGCCACTTCCTGCGCAAAGCTCGGGCCACTGAGCGCGCCTGCCATCATGTGAGGTGCCACCTGTGCCTGAACCTCGTGCGGCATCAACCCGTTGGCTTCACCTGTGGCGGCTTCGAAACCTTTGCACAGCCAGGCCACGGGAATCTGAATGTCTGCCAGCGTGTGCAAGGTTGCGCGCAGGGCTGCCGTGGGCGTGGCCACAACGCACAGGTCAGCCTGCGCACAGCCGTGGGACAGGTCTGCCAACGCGTCAGGGGTCATGTGACGGACGGTCAATGCGCCCGGCAAGGCCATGCCGGGCAGGTATCGCGCGTTGTAGCGCTGCCCGTCGTCAGCAGGCTGTTGCATGGCTGCCACCTGGCTGGCATCGCGGGCCCACAGTTCCACCGCATGGCCACTGGGGTGGCGACTGGCGCTGAAGGCCAGTGCGGTGCCCCAGGCTCCGGCGCCCAAAAATACGATTTTCATAGTGAAAAAATCATATCAATCAAGCGCTGAACGATTATTTTTTACAAAATTACTGCGGCAAGGTGCCAGCGCCGTCGCCTTGCGCTGCCTGTTGCTGTTCGTACATGGCCTGGAAGTTAATTTCCGACAGGTGCACAGGCGGGAAGCCAGCGCGGCTGATCACATCGGCCACGTTGCCGCGCAAGTAGGGATACACGATTTGCGGGCAGGCAATGCCCATGATGGGGCCCATCTGCTCGGGCGGCAGGTTGCGGATTTCGAAGATACCGGCTTGCTTGCATTCGACCAGGAACACAGTCTTGTCGCCAATCTTGGTCTGCACCGTTGCAGACACGCACACCTCGAACACGCCTTCGGCAGCAGGCTCGGCAGACACAGCCAGCTGGATGTCCACGGTGGGCTGTTCCTGCGCCAGCAGGATGGCTGGGGAATTGGGCTGCTCCAGCGAGGCTTCCTTGAGGTACACGCGCTGGATTTGGAACACGGGTTGCAGTTCTTCGGACATGGTTGTCTTTCGTTGGGAGTCAGAACAAAAGCCTGCTACAGGCTGCGCACAGGCAACCCATTGGCAGGCGAGGAGGATGTAGACGTCAGGCCGGATTATCTCCGGCTGGCCGCTGGGCTTTCAGACGCATGCACGCACAACAAACAGCTGACGCTCACGCGTTGAGCATCGGCAACAGGCCGCCGCGTGCGTCGAGCGCATGCAGGTCGTCGCAGCCGCCGACGTGGGTCGAACCGATGAAGATCTGCGGCACCGACGTGCGACCGGTGAGTTCCGTCATGTGGCGACGAAGTTCGGGCTGCAAATCCACCCGTACTTCTTCAAGCTGGGTCACGCCACGGTCCGCCAACAGTTGTTTGGCGCGGATGCAATAGGGGCAGGTGGCGGTGAGATAAATTTTGACTGGCTGCATGGTGTGGATGCTCGGTTGAAACCTCAGGCTTTTTCAACGGGCAGGCCCGCTTCGCGCCAGGCGCGCATGCCACCGGCCAGAGACTGTGCACGTTCAAAACCCAGTTTCGTGGCAGTGGCGACGGCCCGCTTCGAGCGCATGCCACTGGCACACACCATGATCACCGGTGTGGCCTTGTTTTTCACCGCACCAGCCAGTTTGCTCTCCAGGTCGGCCAGCGGGATGCTCTTGGCACCTGCCACGTGACCTCCTGCAAATTCGTCAGCCTCGCACACGTCGATGACCACGGCTTTCTCGCGGTTCATCAGCATGACAGCATCGGTAGGGCTCACCGTACCCGCGCCACCGCCTTTGGACATGACAGGCCAAATCAGCATGCCACCCGAAACAGCAGCAATGAGAAACAGCGACCAGTTTTCAACAAAAAAACTCACAAAAATCCTTTCGGGCCGACATTCAGCCAGCCGGACACAGCGACACGACAGCCTGCGATTCTAAAATGCCGCAGCTTTTCCCTCCGTTCACCCTCCTCCAACATGTACAAACTCGTTCTCATCCGCCACGGCGAATCCACCTGGAACCTTGAAAACCGCTTCACCGGCTGGACCGACGTGGACCTGACCGACACCGGCGTGGAACAGGCCCGCAACGCTGGCCGACTGCTCAAAGCAGAAGGTTATGAATTCGACGTGGCCTACACCAGCGTGCTCAAGCGCGCCATCCGCACCCTGTGGCTGGCGCTTGACGAAATGGACCGAACCTGGCTGCCCGTGGTGAAAAACTGGCGCCTGAACGAGCGCCACTACGGCGGGCTGCAAGGCCTCAACAAGGCCGACATGGCCAAGCAATACGGCGATGCGCAGGTGCTGGTCTGGCGCCGCAGCTACGACACCCCGCCACCTGCCCTGGAGGCCACCGACCCGCGCTGCGAGCGCGGCGACCCCCGCTACGCCAGGCTCAACCCCGAAGAGGTGCCGCTGACCGAGTGCCTCAAAGACACCGTGGCGCGGGTCATCCCGTTCTGGAACGAGTCCATGGCACCGGCCATCAAGGCCGGCAAGCGCATCGTGGTGGCGGCGCACGGCAACAGCATCCGGGCGCTGGTGAAGTACCTGGACGGCATTTCCGATGCCGACATCGTCAACCTGAACATCCCCAATGGCATCCCGCTGGTGTACGAGCTGGATGCCGACCTGAAGCCCATCCGCAGCTACTACCTCGGCGATGCCGAAGCAGCGGCCAAAGCGGCAGCTGCGGTGGCCAGCCAGGGCAAAGCCTGACACAGCGGCTCCTTCGCCTGCCTCAAGCGAATAAACAAGGCCTTGCCGGGAACCCGCAAGGCCTTGTGTGCTCTGAGGTGTATATTGGTTCAGGTGGGTTCATTCAATTGTTTGGATAGGCGAAAAACATGGGGCACAAGCTCAAAATCGCAGGTTGGGTCGCAGCAGGGGCCGTGGCAGGTGCACTGACCACCGTTCAGCTGCAAGCCACGGCACGGGGCGCACTGGCCCCGTTGCCGCTGGAAGAGTTGCAGCAGTTGGCGGCAGTGTTCGGCATGGTCAAGACCGACTATGTGGAACCGGTGGACGACAAGAAGCTGATATCCGACGCCATTTCGGGCATGGTGGCCAGCCTGGATCCGCACTCGCAGTACTTCGACAAGAAAACCTACAAGGAATTCCGAGAGGGCACCACGGGTCGTTTTGTAGGCGTGGGCATCGAAATCACCATGGAAGACGGCCTGGTGAAAGTGGTGTCGCCCATCGAAGGCTCACCCGCCTTCCGGGCAGGCTTGAAGACCAACGACCTGATCACCAAAATTGACGACACCGCCGTGAAGGGCCTGACCATCAACGATGCCGTCAAGCGCATGCGTGGGCAACCCAACACGAAGGTCACGTTGAGCATCTTCCGCAAGGAAGAAAACCGCACGTTCTCGGTCACCATCACCCGCGAAGAAATCAAGACTCAAAGCGTCAAGTCCAAGGTGGTCGAACCCGGCTACGGCTGGTTGCGTGTGTCGCAGTTCCAGGAACGGACCATGGACGACTTCGCCCGCAAGCTCGAAGAGATGGTGAAGGCCGAACCCAAGCTGAAAGGCCTGGTGCTGGACCTGCGCAATGACCCCGGTGGCCTGCTGGACGCAGCAGTGGCCATGTCCGCCGCCTTCCTGCCCGAGGGTGTGACCGTGGTGTCCACCAACGGCCAGCTGGAGGAAAGCAAGTTCGTCTACAAGGCCATCCCGCAGCATTACCAGCGCCGGGGCTCACCCGATCTGGTCAGACAGCTCACGGCCAACACAGGCGGTGTGCTCAAGACCATTCCGATGGTGGTGCTGGTGAACGAAGGCTCCGCGTCGGCGAGTGAAATCGTCGCGGGTGCGCTGCAAGACCACAAACGCGCCACCATCATGGGCAGCCAAACGTTTGGCAAGGGCTCGGTGCAGACCGTGCGACCGCTGGGCCCGGACACCGGCATCAAGCTGACCACGGCGCGCTACTACACGCCCAACGGCAAGACCATCCAGGCCAAGGGCATCGTCCCGGATGTGATGGTGGACGAGACCGAAGAGGGCAACCTGTTTGCCGCCCTGCGCACCCGCGAAGCCGACCTGAACAAACACCTGGGCAACGGCAAGGACGACGACAAGTCTGAAGCCGCCAAGGCCGCCGAGAAAGCGGCCGAGCAGGTTCGCGAGCAGGAGCGCGAAAAGGCCCGCCTGCGCCTGGAAGAAGAGACCAAGAAGAACCCCGGTGGCCGCGTGTTGCCCGAGTTCGGCAGCGACAAGGACTTTCAGCTCAGGCAGGCACTGGCCCACCTGAAAGGCCAGCCGGTGATCGTCAGCAAAACACTCACCGAGCGCAAGGAAGAGAAGAAAGAAAATTGAGCATGGACGACACCCAGCTGCTGCGTTACTCGCGCCACATCCTGCTCGATGACCTGGGCATCGAGGGCCAGGAGGCGCTGCTGGCAGCCAAAGTGCTGATGATCGGCGCGGGGGGGCTGGGTTCGTCAGCCGGGTTGTTTCTGGGCAGCGCCGGTGTGGGGCAGCTGACAGTGGTGGATCACGACACGGTCGATGCCACCAACCTCCAACGCCAGATTGCGCACAACCTGGCCCGAGTCGGCATACCCAAAGCCGAATCGATGCGCGAAGCCATTGCGGCCATCAACCCGGACGTGACGGTGCGCACGGTCACCCAGCGTGCAGACGAAACTTTGCTGAACGCTTTGGTGGCAGAAGCCGACGTGGTGCTGGACTGCACCGACAACTTTGCCACGCGCCATGCGATCAACCGGGCGTGCTTTTCAGCGGGCAAGCCACTCGTGTCGGGAGCTGCCATCCGGATGGACGGGCAACTCAGCGTGTACGACCCGAGAGACGCCGCCTCGCCCTGCTACGCCTGCGTGTTCCCGCAAACCGAGGCCGTCGAAGAAACCCGTTGCGCCACCATGGGTGTGTTTGCGCCCCTGGTGGGCATCGTGGGCACCATGCAGGCAGCGGAAGCCCTGAAGCTGGCCAGCGGCATCGGTTCTGGCATGGCTGGCCGCCTGCTGATGCTCGACGGGCGACGGATGGAATGGACCGACATCCGTCTGCCCCGGCTGCCCGGCTGCCCGGTCTGCGGCCACCGACACCCTGCCTGAGGGGGCGTGCATCCCCCTGCCTCAACCCGGGCTCAAGGGTTGCAACGGTCGCACTGGGCCGGGTCGGCCCAGCGCACGCGGGTTTGCAGCACGTCGGCCTCGTGACCACAACCATCGCAGCGCCAACGCTCCCCCAGCAACCCGCGCGTGGGCGTTCCACACTGGCGACACGGCAAGCCGCGGAGCGGGGAGACCGGCGCATAGCCGGGGCACTGGCACACGGGGCAGAGCGAGGCCAACTTGGCCACCAGGTTCTCGGCCGCAGCCACGATCAGCCCCTGGCGCGTGGGGTTGGCAAATGCCCGCAAATCGCTCTCCACGAACACCACACCACTGGTCGATTGCGCCAGCGCCGCTTCATAGGCGGCGCGCAACCCGCCCTCGTCTGACACACCCTTGATGACATGTGGATGGTTCTCGTCATCAGGCCGCAACACCAGATGGTGGGACGGGAAGCGTGCCTCGTTCGCGGCTTGCAGCAGCTCGTCCCAGCTGTTCACCCACTTGTGGACATTGGCGGCGGCGCCCTGCGCCATCCCGATGACTTCGAGGCCACGCTCATCATCGATGTAGACCAGCAGCTCCACGTTCCAGGGGAAAAAGCCGCCGACCGGGTCTTCCATGAACGCGCCTTCGCTGGCCAGACCGCGACGGCAGCCTGACAGTTCCATGCCCTTGCGCGCCTTGATGCGCGCCGCATCGATCTGACTGCCCGGGCGCTCCCGGTCACGGGTGAACGTGCCCAGCAAGTCCGTGTCGAAACCATCCACCCGTTCCACGCGCCAACCCAGGGCCCGCTGGAAGACGGGGGCAATCAGATCCTCCTTGCCATGCTGTGTGAGCAGTGCAACGCCGGGCGCAGCAGAGGCTGCGCTGGTCACGTCGGGCCGGGGTTGTGCAGACAGGTCAGACTGAAGTGAGGACATGCCCGGTATTGTCACGCCAGACAGCTACCGGTTGGCTGGATGCGCAGCGCAACACCGCAGGCTGCGAGGATTCTTCGTTGCCTGAACGCACAGGCCAGTCCTGACGGTTCAGACCGTCATGTACCGGCCAGGGCGATGGTTGATGGCGAGTGTCAGGTTCATGGCAACCGCCCCTACCACCGACCAGATCAATTGTGGCCAAGGCACGAACGCCATCGCTGCCACCACGATGGCGCAATCCAGCCCCATCTGGATGTGGCCGGCCCGCCAGCCGCGCTTTTCCTGAAGCCACAGCACCAGCACATTCAGTCCACCCAGACTGGCTCGGTGCCGGAAAAGCATCAGCATACCGGCGCCCGCCAAGAGTCCGCCCATGATGGATGCAAAAGGGCTGGCCAGATGATCGATCCGGATCCAATGGGGAATGGCCTCGGCAAACGCCGCCAGCAAAGTCACGGCAGCAAGGGTCTTGAGCGTGAATGCAGCGCCCATTCGACGCCAGGCCAGCCAGTAGAACGGCAGATTCACGGCGAAAAATACCAGACTGAAGTTCCAGCCGGTGGCGTAGTGCAGCACGAAGGCAATGCCTGCCGTACCGCCCGTCAGAAACCCCGCTTGACGGAACAACACCACACCCAAAGCCACAAACAGCGTGCCCACCATGAGGGCCTGGACATCTTCGTAGGGGCGGTGGCGATTGGCTTTGGCAGGCGTGGACATGCAATGAGGTGGATCAGGCAAAAACAAAAACGCGCGATTCTCCCAAAGAAGGAACGCGTCCAAATTGCGCCAGATCAAGTCAACCCGTTTCTCGTCCTCTCAGCCACTCAACCTCAGGCCGTCAGTATCCAGCCCTCCAGGCTGTCAACATCCGGTGGCAAGCCCCAGTTGTGGTGGCCGATCGCCCGCATGTGACTGGCCCAGGCTGCTTGCACCAGACACAACACCGCATCCAGGTTGTCGCCGGTGGCATCGGCCACCAGGACATCTGCCTGGGCTGGCGAGAGCTTCAACCGCACGCCCAATCGCGATCTGCCTTGCTCCAGCGCCGTTACGATGTGCTTGCGCACCAGCAAGCGCTCCGGCGTCTGACGCTTGCGGTCGTCACTTTTGTAGCTGACTGAACCCCCTGTCAACTCACGCGCCAGCAAGCCGGGATACCCCTCCAGCGCCACCCTTTCGACCGATCCCAGTGCGACGGTGGCTGCAGCCCCATCGCAAACGGCACCAATCTGTCCTTCCCGACTCAACAGCTGGTGCGCGGGGAAAGTTGCACCCACATCCAGCAGACGTGTGACGCCCGCATGCAACATCCAGGCGACAGGGGGATTGACCCACTTCATGCTGGGACTGGAACCCGCAGGGCCATCCGTTTGGCGGTGTGCAAACTTGCGGCCTGCTGGACGTGCGTCGCAAAACGCCTTCAATTGGGTGCGCAGATCGTTCCTGGCACAACTGGCAAAGTGGCGGACACAGGCTTCCCAATCGAGTGGCCAATGCTGGCTCTGCACCAGTTCGCGCGGCAAACCGAAAGGCAAGTCAAACGCCCCCACCCACTGACCAGTCCCTAACCGGGCCTGCCAGTCAGCCAATGAGCGATAGCGCTCCAACGCGCCAAGCCGGACCACCTGCCCCGTCAAACGCCCCCAGGCCAGAACGATCAGCTTGCTGCTGGACGGGCTGCTGGAAAAGTCGCAACCCAACAGGTCACAGGCATCTGCCTGCCGGACGGCGGGCTGCAGCATGTGGCCTGCTGTCAAACTGGCTTGTCGCTGTGGGGCATGTCATAGGCATCTGCCACATAGGCAGGGCCCTTCATCAGCATGACAATGACGCAACCAATGGCCAGCGTCAGCACAACTGTCCAATGCAAGATGACCACCCCCGCCACCACATAGTCCACCAACAACAGGCTGCGAGCCTCGGCGGGCGTGGGCTCAGCCGGTGCCAAACCGTGCCACACCAGCGCTGCGACAACAGGCAGCAGCGTGCCCCAGACCAGAATGGCGGGCAGGCGCTTCCAGAGTGTCCACTCCATGCCGGCTGCACTGCGCTGGAAGCCCGGCAAGCGTTTCAACCAGGGGTTCATGGCTGCACCTCCGACCAAAAAAACAACCGACTACACGCGCCCCACGATGGAGGCTGTTGCCATCAGCTCTTCCAGCAACGCCAGGCTGACTTTGCCTGACACGCCATAGGGGTCGAACTCGGGCCGCTCTGAGTACTTCAGCACGATCGACGTGTTGAGTTTCGCCAGGTTGACCTGGCCCATGGTCCAGCCACCGAAGTGCCGCTCGCTGATTTCCTCGTAATGCAACAACTGCACCTGTGTGTGGCGTGGGTCACGGATGATCTGTGCGTACAACTCGTTGACCGCCGAACGCCCACCTTCGATGGCTTGCAGGAAGATACCGCCGCCGTAACACAGCACACCGGTGATGCCATGCTCCGGGTTATGGTGGCGCGCACTGGCCAGAATGGCCTCGATGGCAGCCTTGTCTTCCTTGTCAACGGCACGGCTCACGTAAAGCAAACGGGTCAGCATGGCATCAGCCTTTTCGGGGAATGAGGGACAAAAATTCGCGACGCAGGTTGGGATCTTTCAGGAACACGCCGCGCATGACCGAGTTGATCATTTTGCTGTCCATGTCCTTGACGCCCCGCCAGCCCATGCAGAAGTGGCTGGCCTCCATCACGATGGCCAGGCCGTCGGGTGAAGTTTTTTCCTGGATCAGGTCGGCCAATTGCACCACGGCTTCTTCCTGAATCTGGGGGCGGCCCATGATCCATTCGGCCATGCGGGCGTACTTGGACAGGCCGATAACGTTGGTGTGCTCGTTGGGCAGCACCCCGATCCACACCTGGCCGATGACCGGGCACAGGTGGTGGCTGCAGGCACTGCGGACCGTGATGGGGCCGACGATCATCAACTCGTTCAGGTGCTCGGCATTGGGAAACTCGGTGACCGATGGCCCGTGCACATAGCGTCCCTTGAACACCTCGGTGAGGTACATCTTGGCCACACGCCGGGCGGTGTCCTTGGAGTTGTGGTCGTTCTCGGTGTCGATGACCATGCTCTCCAGCACACCTTGCATTTTGGATGCCACCTCGTCGAGCAACAGGTCGAGTTCACCCGGCCGGATGTACTCGGCAATGTTGTCGTTGCCGTGGTAGCGCTGGCGGGCAGCCGTGAGCCGCTCGCGGATTTTGACGGACACCGGGGTGCCATCTTCGTTGTCAACTGCAGACATGTTGAGATTGCTCGGGTAAAAGTGTGCTGCAGGGAAGCCACAGCGGTGCTCAAGCATGCTACCACTCGTCCTTCGGGGTGTCGGCAAGCCGGCAATAACCACACCATTCGAATGTCACAAGCCGCCAGCGCTTTACCCACATCACTTTATCACTACACATTTTGTATCCATGCACCAGACCGCTGCAAAACGGTCAGTACTTGTGCCCTGTGAGAAACAGCAGCGTGCGCATCAGGCCGAATGCGATCCGGTCCAGTGCACGCTGGTGCCAGGGGCGGTTCAGCAAGGCGGCGTGGTCAATGGCACGCGAGCCGTGGGTCAGTGCGCGGTCCAACCGCTCGCGCAGGTCTGCCGCAAACTGTGGATCGACCGTGACCACATTCGCCTCGCGGGCCAGCAACAGGCTCAACGGATCAAGGTTGCTGGAACCCACGGTGGCCCACCGCTGATCGACGACCGCCACTTTGGCGTGCAAAGCACTGGGCGTGTATTCGCGGATGTCCACACCGGCATCCAGCAGTTGCTTGTACACAGGCCGAGCCGCGTGGTACTGCATGAATCCCTCGTAGCGCCCCTGCAGCAACACCCGCACCCGAACGCCACGTCGCACCGCCTGGAACAAGGCCTTGCGCAAACGACGCCCCGGCACGAAGTAGGCATTCGCAATCAGCACCTCGCTGCGTGCAGCAGCAATGGCCTGCAAATAGTTGCGTTCGATGTCGGCCCGGTGCCAGATGTTGTCGCGCAGCACCAGTTGTGCGAACGCATCGGTCACCGGCGGTGGAGGCACCGGATGGGCCGATGGCAGCCGCAGCGCACCAGCGGCCGCCCTGTAGGCAGCTGCCAGCACGCGGGACCACGTGGCGCGCGTCCGTCCGGGGGCCGCGCGCAGCGCCTGCCAGGCCCCCTTGAACTCGCGGTGCCGGACCCGACTGCCCACCATCAGCCGCCACCACAGCTGCATCATCGTGCTGTCGATGGCCTGTGCCAGCGGGCCGGTGCAACACACTGCAAAGTCGAAACGCGGGTGCTGCAGATCACCCTCACGGGGCTCGAAGTAATCGTCCAGCAGGTTGATGCCACCACAAAAGCCCAAGGAACCATCCACCACGCACAGTTTGCGGTGCAAGCGCCGCCACCGGCTGGGCAGCAGCAGCCCCAAGCGCCCCAAAGGCGCATAAACCTTCACCTGCACACCGGCGCGGTCGAATGCTTCTGCCCAGGGCGACGGCACTTCCCCGGTACCTACCCCGTCCACCACCAGCCTGACCGCCACCCCACGACCCGCTGCACGGACCATGGCCTCGGCCACCCGCAGCGGCGTGCGCCTGAAGTCGAAAATGTAGGTTTCCAAATGGATGTCGTGGTGAGCGGCGTCCATGGCCTCGATCAGTGCGGCAAACAGTGCTTCACCCCCTGTCAGCAGCACGAGGCGGTTGACTGGCACGCTCACCTGCACCGACGGCACCTCTGGCAGGACTTCGTCACTCATGCCCCAGCCCGCTGAATGGATGCCAACGCTGCACGTTGCTCACAACGCAAATTCCGCGATCAGCGGCAAATGGTCAGACATGCGCGCCCACGCCCGCCCGTGCGGCACCTGGGCATGCAGGGGCTGCAACCCACGGGCGTATATGCGGTCGAGGTGCAACACAGGCAGCCGCGACGGAAACGTGGCCAGGCGAATGCCCTCGAATGTGCGCAAATCGAGGTCGGCCATGGGCGAATGCAACCGACCACCCCAGTCATTGAAATCGCCCGCCACCACCAGCCGCTCATCGGCAGGCACCTCGCGCGCCAGGTAATGACCCAGCCGCTGGACCTGTCGGTCGCGGCTGCCCGCAAACAGCCCCAGGTGCACCACGATCACATGCACCGGGACTCGGGCGATTCGCACGACCACGTGCAACAGGCCGCGTTGCTCGAACCGGTGATCGGACACATCTTCGTGCCCGCTGGAGACCACCGGCCAGCGGCTGAGCAAGGCGTTGCCGTGCTCACCATGGCGGGTTTGTGCATTGGTGCGGTAGACCGCCTCGTAGCCTTGCGGCAACAGGTAGTCGGCCTGTGCCTGATCGGGCCAGCTGGGAAAATGACGCGCCAGCTTGCGGTGGTGGGCTCGCACCTCCTGCAGGCAGATCAGGTCGGCATCCAACTGTTCCACCGCATGCACCAGGTTGTGGATTTCCAGCCGTTTGGCCAGACCCAGCCCCTGCACGCCTTTGTGGATGTTGTAGGTGGCAATCCGAACGGTTTTCATGTCACCGATGATGCCACCAGCCAGGCGACCTCTGCAAACCCCCGCGCACCCGCTCAGGGCTCAGTCCTCAGGGGAGGCCATAGCGCGCAGGCAGTTGCATCACCGCCTCGGCATTGGAAGCAGAACTGCAGGTCCAGGCAGCCTCCCGCCATGACAACCAGCGAAACGCCACATGCTCGCGTGGGCTCAGCTGCACCGGCACCCGTCGCGGCAGGCAGAGGCCAAACACGCGCTCGGTGTTCAGCCACACCCCGGGGGCGTAGCGGTGTCGCCAGGCGGGGTAGATGTCGTACATGTTCTCAAGCCCCCAATCTGCCAGCATGTGTCCGTCTGCCTGGCAGTCAAGGCCTGTTTCCTCCTGAACTTCACGGACGGCGGTGGCGCGCCAGCTTTCCGCCTCGCGCTCCTTCGCGCCAGTGACCGATTGCCAGAACCCTGGGTTGTCGGCACGGTTCAGCAACAACACTTCGCCTTCAGCGGTGAAAATCACCACCAGCACAGATTGGGGAATTTTGTAGCACACATGCGTTGCCATATAAGCGGCAAGGCCTGTTTTTATATAAAACTACCGCTTTCCCGGCAGCCAGAGCGCTTGCACGCGCTTGTACAGGCGCCAAGCCGACCACAGCTTGCCACCCCAACGCCACAGGCGACTGGGCCGCCACACCACCAGCGCCGTGACCGCCACACCCACCCACAGTGGGTTGTGCCGGACCCACTGCACACCCAGGCGGACGCGGTCAATCGCGGTGAGTGCAGGAGACAGGGCCTGGGCATCGGCAACCAGCTGGGCCCGCAGGGTGCGCGAGCGGCCGACCAGCTCATGCCGCCGAGCAGCCAGGTCGTGTGCGGTGCTCACGGCTTGAGCGTCTCGCGGTCGCGTTTGAGTTCGCCCAGACTGGCTTCAAACAGGTGGCTGCCGCGCTGCATGCGATTCTTCGCCTGCCAGACAGCCACGCCCGCCAGGGTCAAGAACAGCACGGTGAAAGCCGTCAAGGCCACCAGACGGTGGCTGTCCCACAGCGCAACGGTGATGAGGATGGCCAGGAAACCCAAGCCCAGGCAACCCAGCACACAGGCCACCGCGACCAGCGCCAACAGCTCAGTCGCCCGATTGATCTCTTCGCGTGCTTCCACGCTGAACAGTTCAAGCCGCACCTGCAGCAAGGCCAGCAAGCGGCCGCCCATGCCCTTGAGCGTGTGGGCCAGCGGCGGCAGGGGAGGCGTCGTGGGCTCAGCCAAAGGGACCCCCGACTTTCAGCGCCACGGGTTCATTGGCCCATGCGGGGAGCCTTGGCATCACAACGGATCGCTCAGCGACGACCGATGAGCAAACCGACGATCAGGCCCACACCGGCGGCGGTACCGATGGCCTTCCAGGGATGCTCATGCACGTAGTCGTCGGTCGCGCGCGCCACTTCGCGTGTTTTGACCTTGATCGCATCCTCGACGTCTGCAAGTTTGTAGCGCGCTGCCTTGAGGTTCTCGGTGACACGCTCACGCAGAGCAATGATGCGGCTTTCGGAATTGTGTGCTGTTTCAGCCACCAGTGCTTCAGCATCGGTGATGAGCTGGCGCAAATCAGCGGCCAGACGTTCCTTGCTGGCAGTGGTGTCGGTGTACTCGGTCATGTTCGCTCCTTGATTGGGTTTACAAATACTTGCCATGAAGCACTGGCCCAGATGTTGGCCAGACCCGCAAAGGATACCAGCGACTCATGGCTCCATTTGAGAGGGAAAGGGAACATGCTTCAGAAAAAAAGGCACCTGACGGTGCCCTTTCGATGCAGTCGCAGACGATGACCTCATCGCCTGGGTGACCTTGCTTCAGCCAGCCTTGACGGCGTCGGGGTTGCGCAAACGGATGTGCAACTCGCGCAACTGCTTTTCGTCAACCGGGCTGGGGGCCTGGGTCAGCAGACACTGGGCACGTTGCGTCTTGGGGAAGGCAATCACGTCGCGGATGGACTCGGCCTTGGTCATCAGCGTGATCAGGCGGTCCAGACCGAACGCCAGGCCACCGTGTGGGGGCGCGCCATACTGGAGCGCGTCGAGCAGGAAACCGAACTTGAGCTGCGCCTCTTCCGGGCCGATGTTGAGCGCCGAGAAAACCTTGCTCTGCACGTCCGCGCGGTGAATGCGCACCGACCCGCCGCCCAACTCCCAACCGTTGAGCACCATGTCGTAGGCCTTGGCCACGCATTTGCCGGGGTCGGTGTCCATGTAGTCTTCATGGCCGTCTTTCGGCGCCGTGAAGGGGTGGTGCACGGCGTTCCAGCGGTTGGCCTCTTCGTCGTACTCGAACATGGGGAAGTCCACCACCCACATGGGAGCCCAACGGTCTTCGAACAGACCGGCCTTTTTCGCAAACTCGCTGTGCCCGATCCTGATTCGCAAGGCACCGATAGCGTCGTTCACCACCTTGGCCTTGTCGGCACCGAAGAACAGGATGTCGCCATTCTGTGCGCCGCTGCGCTGCAGGATGGCAGCAATCGCCACATCGTGCAGGTTCTTGACGATGGGGCTCTGCAGGCCCTCGCGTCCTTGCGCGACGTCGTTCACCTTGATCCAGGCCAAGCCCTTGGCACCGTAGATCTTGACGAACTCGGTGTACGCGTCGATTTCGCTGCGGCTCATCTCAGCGCCGCCAGGAATGCGCAAAGCCACCACCCGTCCGTTTTTCATCTGTGCAGGGGCGCTGAAGACCTTGAAGTCCACATCGGCCATCACATCGGTCAGTTCGGTGAATTCGAGCTTGACACGCAGGTCGGGCTTGTCGGAACCGTATCGGTGCATGGCATCGGCATAGGCCATCACCGGGAACTCGCCCAGGTCCACACCCATGGTGTTCTGGAACACGGTTTTGATCATGCCCTGGAACATGTCGCGGATGTCCTGCTCGGTCAGGAAGGACGTCTCGATATCGATCTGGGTGAATTCCGGCTGACGGTCGGCACGCAAGTCTTCGTCGCGGAAGCACTTGGTGATCTGGTAGTACCGGTCATAGCCCGCCACCATCAGCAGCTGCTTGAACAGCTGGGGGGACTGGGGCAATGCAAAAAACTGGCCGTCGTGCACGCGGCTGGGCACCAGGTAGTCGCGCGCGCCTTCGGGAGTGCTCTTGGTGAGCATGGGGGTTTCGATGTCGATGAAGCCGTTGGCGTCCAGAAACTTGCGCACCTCCATCGCCACCTTGTAACGCAGCATGAGGTTGCGCTGCATGTAGGGGCGGCGCAGGTCCAGCACGCGGTGGGTCAGGCGGGTGGTTTCCGACAGGTTGTCATCGTCCAGCGTGAACGGAGGCGTGACGGAAGGGTTGAGCACATTCAGCTCGTGGCACAGCACCTCGACCTTGCCGCTTTTCAGGTTGTCATTGGTCGTGCCCTCGGGGCGGGCACGCACTAGCCCCTTGATCTGCACGCAAAATTCATTGCGCAGGTCTTCGGCTGTTTTGAACATCTCGGGGCGATCGGGGTCGCACACCACCTGCACGTAGCCTTCGCGGTCGCGCAGGTCGACAAAAATCACGCCACCGTGGTCACGGCGGCGGTTGACCCAACCGCACAAAGTGACGGTTTGGCCCAGCAGGGCTTCGGTCACCAGACCGCTGTAATGGGAACGCATGGCCATATCAGACTTTCAGTAAAAAAACATTGCAGCGCTTCGTGCGCTCAGGATTGCGGTGCGGGCATGGCTTTGGCAGCAGGCACCCGCTTGACACCAGAAGGCGTGATCACGCCCATGGAAACCACATAGGTCAGTGCTTCGTCGACACTCATTTCCAGCTCGATGCAGTCAGCACGCTTGAGCATGACGAAATAGCCCCCCGTCGGGTTGGGTGTGGTCGGTACATAAACGCTGAGGCAATCGTCGGGGACATGCTGGGCCACCTCGCCACTGGGGTGTCCGGTGAGGAACGCGACGGTCCACATCCCTTCCCTGGGCCATTGAACCAGGACAGCTTTGCGAAAAGCATTGCCCTTGTCGGCAAACAGCGTGTCCGACACCTGCTTCACGCCCGAATAGATCGACCGGACGATCGGAATGCGATGCAACAGCGCATGCCACCAGTTGACAAGCCGGTTGCCGACGATGTTGGAAGCCATGGCACCGATGCTGACCACCACCGCCAGCGCAAACAGGACACCCAGACCCGGAATGCGGGCCCCTATCCAACGATCCGGATGCCAGGCTGTAGGCAAGATGTTCAGCGTCTTGTCGAGCGTGGATATCACCCAATCCAGCACGCCGAGCGTGATGATCAGGGGCACCAGCACCAACAAACCGGCCAACAACCACTTGCGCAAAGAGGCCATGCATTCAACCCATCAGTGGCAGGCGCACGATCCGCCGCAAGGCGTGGCGGGTGCCGGGCTGGCAGAGGCAGCAGTATCTGTTCCGCCAGAAGCGGGCGCTGCGGGTGCATCGGCAGACGCGGCTGCAGCCGACGTCGCAGCGGCAGCGCCGCCCTTGAAATCCGTGGCATACCAACCCGAGCCCTTCAGTTGGAAGCCGGCTGCGGTCAGTTGCTTGGAAAAGGCGTCAGCCCCACAGTGTGGACACACCGTCAGGGGTGCATCGGACATTTTTTGCAGGACATCCCGAGCGTGTCCGCAGGATCCGCATTTGTATGCGTATATGGGCATGGTGGTACGGGGGAGAGATGACGGAAAAACCCGCAATTATAAGTCGCAGCCCCCCGTGCTCTGCCACAGCCAGGACCAAGCTGAAAGCGGCGAGCTGACGACCGTCCCGACCATCCTGGCGGGCTACCAGATCCGAATGTGGAGATACAACTGCATGGCAAACAGGCCACCCACAAAACCGATGGCGGCGTAAACGATGGCCTGGAGCAACCGGTTGGTTCTCTGTTGCTCCTGCAGCAGTGCCCGCAGGTCGGCCTGAGGTTCCGCACGCTGACGCAACACGTCGTGCAGCAAACGCGGCAGTGCCGGCAAAAACTTGGCGTATTGGGGCGCTTCGGCCTTCAGTTGTTGCAGCAGTTTTTCCGGGCCGACCTGCTCCATCATCCACTTTTCCAGAAACGGCTTGGCGGTGCTCCACAAGTCCAGTTCAGGATCCAGCTGACGCCCCAAACCCTCGATGTTCAGCAAGGTTTTCTGGAGCAAAACCAACTGGGGCTGAATTTCAACGTGAAACCGCCGCGAGGTCTGGAACAGCCGCATCAACACCATGCCCAGCGAAATTTCGCGCAGAGGCCGGTCAAAGTAAGGCTCGCAAACCGCCCGGACGGCGGCTTCCAGTTCGTCCACACGGGTCGATGCAGGCACCCACCCAGACTCGATGTGCAACTCGGCCACGCGCTTGTAGTCGCGCTGAAAAAAGGCCGTGAAGTTTTGGGCCAGGTACTCTTTGTCGTATTCGGTGAGCGTGCCGACAATGCCGAAGTCGAGCGAGATGTACTGACCAAACGTCTCCGGTGCCAGGCTGACCTGGATGTTGCCCGGGTGCATGTCGGCATGGAAAAAGCCGTCACGGAACACCTGGGTGAAAAAAATCGTCACGCCATCACGGGCCAGACGTTTGAAGTCCACCCCTGCTTCGCGCAAACGCTCGATCTGGCTGATGGGCACGCCCGTCATGCGCTGCATGACCATCACATCCGAACGGCAGTAGTCCCACATCATCTCGGGAATCAGCACAAGATCCAGATCCTGCATGTTGCGGCGCAACTGTGCGGCACTGGAGGCTTCGCGCAGCAAATCCAGTTCATCGTGCAGGTACTTGTCGAACTCGGCCACAACCTCTCTGGGCTTCAGTCGCTTGCCATCGGCCGACAGCCGTTCGACCCACCCGGCCATGATCCGCATCAGCCCGAGGTCCTTCTCGATGACCGGCAACATGTTGGGCCGCAACACCTTCACCGCCACCTCGCGCCCGTCATGCAAAACGGCAAAATGCACCTGCGCAATCGAAGCGCTGGCAACGGGCACCCGCTCGAATGAGGCAAACACGTCTTCCAGCTTACGGCCGAACGCACGCTCTACCGTGGCCACCGACACCTCACTGGAAAAAGGCGGCACCCGATCCTGCAACCGGGCGAGTTCATCGGCCAGGTCGGGCGGCAACAGGTCGCGTCGGGTCGACAGCACCTGACCAAACTTGACAAAAATGGGCCCCAACGCCTCCAGTGCAAGGCGCAGGCGCTCGCCGCGTGGGGCGTCCAGGTTCCTCCCCCACGTGACCAGGCGGGTCAGGCGCCTCAACCAGGGATGCGAAAAACTGGACAACACCAACTCATCCAGTCCGTGCCGCAACACGACCCAGACGATGAACACACCCCGAAAAAAGCGGTTCATGACGATGCCGCACCACCGGACGGTGGCACCAGACGCTGCGCAAACATCTTCACGGCACCGACAGCCAGTGCACCCGTCTTGCACAGGGTGTGCGCCGGCACGTCGCCAACCACCCGTGACAGGTCTTCTTCCACATCCCAGCGCAAGTTGTCTGCCAGCCAGGCCACCTCGGCAGCCAGTTGGACGTCACCTTCAATGTTCACTGCAGGCTTGTCACCACGGGCGACCTTGCCCAGCACGGCGGGGAGGTCGTTTTCAGTGAGCATCACAGTCAGGTCAGGTGCTGCAGTCCCGTTCGTCACCCGCTCCAGCAATCCAGCGGGGCTGGCCTGCAAGGTCATTTCAAAACGTCCCCACACCATGCGCGCCGACTTGCCCACTTGCCGCCTGACGCGTTCCTGGGCCTGGGGCTCCTGCATCAGAACATGGTTGAGCAGCAGCACGATCCGGTTCTGAACCTCGTCGACCACCCAAGGGAGTGGCTGCAGAGAATCGAGCAAATTCTGAACCAGGCCGCTGCCTGGCAAAGGAGGAAGAGGAAAGCGGGGCATTTTGTTCATGCCCCGATTTTGACGGATTACCGATAGGGTCTGGCGCGTCTTACTGCAAAGCCTGCACGCCGGCGACCAGCCACCCGCCCTGGCCTGTCTTAGCTCGGCTGATGTTCCACACCTCTCTGAACGGATTGGGACCCGAGGACGGATCTTCGCGCACCATGCCCGAGAACTCGACACTGGCCATGTAGCCATGCGTGGATTCTTCGATGCCCAGCAACCGTGCTTCGAGCATGACCACCTCGGTGACGTTGGCAGCACCCGAGGACTGGCGCTCACGCTCCTGCAATTGGAGTTGAATCTGGGCCAGCATGTCGTCGGTCATCATGGCGCGCAACTGCGCCATGTCGGCGCGGTCCCAGGCAGCTTGCAGGCTGACAAAATTGGTGCGGGAAGCCTCCAGAAAACCAGCCACATCGAACCCCTGCGGCGCACCCCAGGAGGGCGTTCCGGGCAGGCTGGACCCCAGTTCGTTGCCCGAACGCTCAGCCTCTGCAAACCGGCTGGCCTCGAACGACATGGATTGCCGCTCCCAAGGGCGTGCGGACGCATCGTTGCCCACGTTCTGGGGGCTGTATTCACGCACCGACGAGCCTTTGGCCTGACCAGCGCCTGCACCCTGCAATGCCAGCGGGCTGCTGGGCGAAGCCTCACGGGTCTGTCGGCTGCGCATCACCCAGGCAGCCACTGCCACACCACTCAGCACCATCAGCCCGATCAGCAACACACTGGCAAACACGTCGCCCAAACCGAGGGTGGATGCCAACCACGCCAACCCCAGGCCCGCAGCCAAGCCGCCCAGCACACCGGTCCAGGCTTTGGGCTGCGCGGCAGCGGCACCCTTGGACGCCGCGTCGGCAGGTGAAGCGGCGGGAGCCTGTGGGGATGTTGCTGCCTGCCCCGCAGCAGGTGGCTGCTGCGCCACTTGGCCAGACTGCTTGCCGACGGATTCGCCCCCGCCCAACCGCTTGGCAGCAATGGACGGCTGCGCAACCAGCGCCAGCCCACACATCAACAACGACACCAGCCATTTCATGATCTGTCCCCTGTCAACACACCTTTTCTGGCCCGACCGGCGGGCAATCCGCCATTCACCTCAGCACTTGGTGCCCACGTGCAGCGCCACCACACCCCCTGTCAGGTTGTGCACATCGACGTGCCCAAAACCTGCGGTCTTCATGATCTGCTTCAGTTCTTCCTGCGCAGGGTGCATGCGAATCGACTCTGCCAGGTAGCGGTAACTGTGTTCGTCGTTGGCAATCACTTTGCCCAGTTTGGGCAATATGTTGAAGGAATACCAGTCGTAGGCCTTTTCCAATGGCTGGGCAACGCGAGAAAACTCGAGCACCAGCAAGCGCCCACCCGGCTTGAGCACACGACACATTTCGGCCAGCGCCTTGTCTTTGTGCGTCATGTTGCGCAAACCAAATGCCACCGACACCAGGTCAAAGTACCCGTCCGCAAACGGCAGCGCCTCTGCGTCACAGACCAGCGTGGGCAGGGCCACGCCCTCGTCCAGCAAACGAGACCGCCCTTCTCGCAACATGGCCTCGTTGATGTCGGTGTGCACCACCACACCATCGGGCCCCACTTTGGGCGCGAACCCCAAAGAAAGATCCCCCGTGCCACCGGCAATATCCAGCACCCGCTGACCCGCACGCACATTCGCCACGGTTTGTGTGTAGGCCTTCCAGATGCGGTGCAAGCCCATCGACATGACGTCGTTCATCAGGTCGTACTTGGGTGCGACCGAATCGAACACGCCCCGCACTTTGCGGGCCTTCTCGCGTTCGTCTACTGTTTCAAATCCAAAATGGGTGCTGCTCATGCCCTGATTGTCGGTCGTCAATGGCTGGCGCAACTGCTCCCGACCTTCTCAGGCATGGGGGCATCACGGTCAACACCGGCCGCAGCGAGCCGATTGTTGTAATCCTGCCACAACTCATCCTGTTGCGCCCCCAGGAAGTAGAGGTAATCCCACGAATAGATACCCGTGTCATGGCCATCGGAGAACGTGGGTTGTAGTGCATAGTTGCCCACCGGCTCGAGCCCCGTGATGTCCACGTTGCGCTTGCCGGTCTGCAGCACCTCCTGGCCGGGACCATGCCCCTGAACTTCGGCCGACGGCGAGCACACGCGCATCAGCTCGAACGGGATGCGGAACTCGCGACCGTCCGAGAAGCCAATCTCCAGCACCCGCGACTGCTTGTGCACTGTGACTGAAACGGGACTGGGTGTATCTGCCTGCAAACCGGCCATGTGTGTCTCCTGATCGATGAAACTGTTTGTGCTTACCAGGGCAGGAGGCGCTGCCGAAGGGCCTCATCCACAGCAGGCATGAGTTGCGACAGCACCGCCAGATGCGCCGGGTCGACCGTCCGCTGGGCACGCCCCCAGACAGGTGCCGGAAAGTGGCTGTCCCAATCGAAACGGGCCACCACATGCCAGTGCACGTGGGCCACGACATTGCCCAGCGAGGCCAGGTTGATTTTGGTGGGATGCAAGTGCTCGCGCAGCGTGGTTTCCACCACGTTGACCACGCGCATCACGTCCAGCTGGTCGGCGATGGGCACATCGCTCCACTCGGCCACATGGTCGGTCAGCACCACCCGGTACGACGCCGGGAAGCCGGGTTCACCGGCGCGGATGACGCGGCAAACCTCCAACTCGGCCACCAGCAATCCACCGTCTTCCGTGCACAGCGGACAGGAGGCCCCCTGCGCCTTTGCCTGCAGCACCTGCTCGGCCAGTTGGGCCTGCTGCCACGCCACGCGCGCCAGAGCAGACACCTCGCCACCGGCATAGTCGCCGGCGTTGTCTTCATGAACCTGTCTCAAACCAACACCCTTTCAATGCCGCCGCAGTTGGCCTGCTCGACGTATTGCGGCAGCCAGTTTTCGCCCAGGATTTGCCTGGCCATTTCCACGACGATGTAATCCGCCTCCATGAGGCCATTCTGCAAATCCTCGCTGTACCGGCTCAACCCTGTCAGGCAGGCCGGACAGCTGGTCAGCATTTTCACCGGGCCGACCTGTGGGGCCGCACCCGTGTCCGACACCAGCTTCGCCAGCTGCTGCTCGTTCTTGCGCAGCTCCTCTTCCTTGCGGAACCGCACCTGCGTGGAAATGTCTGGCCGCCCTGCTGCGAGCGTGCCGGCCGTGCCACAGCAGCGGTCGCTCTTGACCACCACATCGCCCACCAGCGCCTTCACCGTCTTGATGGGCTCCTGCAGCTTCATCGGGCTGTGGCACGGGTCGTGGAACAGGTAACCACCTTGACCTGCGGGCAGGGTGATGCCTTTTTCCAGCAGGTATTCGTGGATGTCGATGATCCGGCAGCCAGGGAAAATCTTGTCGAACTGATAGCCCTGTAACTGGTCATAACAGGTGCCGCAGCTGACCACCACCGTCTTGATGTCCAGGTAGTTCAGCGTGTTGGCCACCCGGTGGAACAGCACCCTGTTGTCGGTAATGAGCTTTTCGGCCTTGTCGAAGTCGCCGCTGCCGCGCTGCGGATAGCCGCAACACAGGTAGCCGGGTGGCAGCACCGTCTGCACGCCGGCATGCCACAGCATGGCCTGCGTGGCCAGGCCCACCTGGCTGAACATGCGCTCGGACCCGCAGCCCGGAAAGTAGAACACCGCCTCCGTGTCGGCAGACGTGCTGGCCGGGTTGCGGATGATGGGCACGTAGTCGCGGTCTTCGATGTCCAGGAGGGCACGAGCGGTCTTCTTCGGCAGACCACCCGGCATCTTCTTGTTGACGAAGTGGATGACCTGCGCCTTGACCGGTGCCTTGCCCACTGACGGTGGCGGCAGGGCAGTTTGCTTTTTGACGAACGCACCCAGCACGCGGTTGCCCATGTTCACGCCCTTGGCACCCCAGTCCAGCACCAGTTTGCGCAGCACGGCAATGGCGGCACCGTTCTGTGTGTTCAGCATGGCCATGGCCAGCGACGCAGCAGGCTTGAAGCTCTTCTGCCCCATCTTGCGCAGCAGGTTGCGCATGTTCATCGACACGTCGCCAAAGTCGATCTTGACCGGGCACGGCGTGAGGCACTTGTGGCAGACGGTGCAGTGGTCGGCCACGTCTTCAAACTCTTCCCAGTGCTTGATGCTGATGCCCCGGCGCGTCTGCTCTTCGTACAGAAACGCCTCGATCAACAGGCTGGTTGCCAGAATCTTGTTGCGTGGGCTGTAAAGCAGGTTGGCGCGCGGCACATGGGTGGCGCACACCGGCTTGCACTTGCCGCAACGCAGGCAATCCTTCACCGAGTCGGCAATGGCACCGATGTCGCTCTGCTGCATGATGAGCGACTCGTAGCCCATCAAACCGAAGCTGGGGGTGTAGGCATTGGTCAGGTCAGCGTGCATGACATCGGTGAATGTCGCCGCCTCTATTTTTGAAGCTTTTTCGGCCTCTGGCGCTTTACCCACAAGGCTTTCCAGCTGTACTTTTTCAAGTGTGGTTTGCCCGGACTGGCGCAGCAGTTTGCCCCGGTTGAAGCGGCCTTCCGGGTCAATGCGACGTTTGTAGTCAGCAAAGGGTTGCAGCTCGTCGTCGGTCAGGAACTCCAGCTTGGTGATGCCGATGCCGTGTTCGCCGGAAATCACTCCGTCCAGGCTGCGTGCCAGCTTCATGATGCGCGCCACCGCCTCGTGGGCAGTTTGCAGCATGTCGTAATCGTCGCTGTTGACCGGGATGTTGGTGTGCACATTGCCGTCGCCGGCATGCATGTGCAGCGCCACCCAGACCCGCCCTTTCAACACACGTTTGTGGATGGCCTTGCACTCTTCCAGCACGGGCGCAAAGGCCGCACCCGACAGCAAGGTCTGCAACGGGGTACGAATCTGTGTTTTCCAGCTGGCACGCAGGGAGTGGTCCTGCAACTGGGGAAACAGCGCATCCACATCCGCCAACCAGCCCGCCCACTGCGCCCGCACATCGGCCAGCAGGGTCAAGGCCTGCTCCACGCGCTCGTCCAGCAGCTCGGCTGAAAGAACATCGGCCGCATCATCCGTTTTGGCCAGCGGCAGGTTACCCCGCCCGAAGAACGCCACCAGTTCGTCCACCAGCTTGAGCTTGTTGCGCAGGCTCAGCTCGATGTTGATGCGCTCGATGCCGTCGGTGTACTCGGCCATGCGTGGCAGCGGAATGACCACGTCTTCATTGACCTTGAACGCATTGGTGTGCCGACTGATGGCCGCCGTGCGCTTGCGGTCGAGCCAGAACTTCTTGCGCGCATCGGCGCTGATGGCCACAAACCCTTCGCCGCTGCGGCTGTTGGCCAGGCGCACCACTTCGCTGGTGGCCAGGGCCACCGCATCGGCATCGTCACCGGCAATGTCGCCGATCAGCACCATTTTCGGCAAACCACCCCGCTTGGACTTGGTGGCGTAGCCCACGGCCTTCAGGTATCGGTCGTCCAGGTGCTCCAGACCCGCCAGCAGCACGGGCGACTCCCCCGCTTCGGCGCGTGCTTTTTGCAGGCCGAACATGTAGTCCTTGATTTCGACGATGCTGGGCACCGCGTTGCGGGCATGGCCAAAAAACTCCAGGCACACAGTGCGGGTGTGGGCAGGCATGCGGTGCACCACCCAGCGTGCGCTGGTGATGAGGCCGTCACAACCTTCTTTCTGGATGCCGGGCAAGCCACTCAGGAACTTGTCGGTCACGTCCTTGCCCAGGCCTTCCTTGCGGAAGCTTGGGCCGGCAATGTCCAGCCGCTCGGTGCGCACGGGGCGGCTCCAGTCCACTTTGCCGCCTTTGCCTGCGGCGTCGAAGTACTTCAGCTCAAAGCTGGCGGTGGGCACGTCATGAATCTTGCCCAGGTTGTGGTCCAGGCGGGTCACCTCCAGCCATTGCGCATCGGGCGTGACCATGCGCCAGCTGGCCAGGTTGTCCAGCGCTGTGCCCCACAGCACGGCTTTTTTGCCGCCTGCGTTCATGGCCACGTTGCCGCCCACACAACTGGCTTCGGCGCTGGTGGGGTCCACGGCAAACACAAAACCGGCGCGCTCGGCGGCATCGGCCACGCGCTGGGTCACCACACCGGCTTCAGTCCAGATGGTGGGCACGGGATGACTCACACCGGGCAGGCTGATGTGCTCCACCTCGGTCATGGTCTCCAACTTCTCGGTGTTGATGACCGCGCTCTGCCACGTCAGCGGAATGGCGCCACCCGTGTAGCCCGTGCCACCCCCGCGCGGAATGATGGTCAGCCCCAGCTCGATGCAGCCCTTCACCAGACCAGCCATTTCGGCCTCGGTGTCGGGGGTGAGCACCACAAACGGATACTCCACCCGCCAGTCGGTGGCGTCGGTCACGTGGCTGACGCGGGAGAGGCCATCGAACTTGATGTTGTCTTTGAGCGTGTACTTGCCCAGTGTCTTCACGACGCGCTGGCGCAAACGCCCCATGTCATCGAACTGCTCGGCAAACCGCTCGACCGCTGCGCTGGCTGCGCCCAACAATTGAGCGACCAGGGCATCGCGTGCCGGGTCTTCGGCGGGCGTGCGGCGGCGTTGGACATCCGCCAGCCGATGGTGCAACGCATCGACCAGTTGCTGGCGGCGTTTGGGGTTGTCCAGCAGGTCATCCTGCAGGTAGGGGTTGCGCTGCACCACCCACATGTCGCCGAGCACCTCGTACAACATGCGGGCCGAGCGCCCCGTCCGACGTTCCTGGCGGAGTTGGTTCAGCACATCCCAGGCACGGGAGCCCAACAGCCGGATGACGATCTCGCGATCGGAAAACGACGTGTAGTTATAAGGGATTTCCCTGAGACGCGGGGCTTCGGCTGACGCGTTCAACAGGTGCTGGATGGGCGTGGGGGCATTCATGTGGTGAGCCTGTTCCGAAGCACCTTGGGGGTGCCGGGCAAGGGTTTTCCGGGGGGTGGTGATGTTACCGCAGGGCAGCAAACACCCACCGACCTCATGGAAACCCCTGATGCCAAAGGCCTGAAAGCAAATTGAAATGGCTTTGTCACAAAACTGGCTTAGGCTGACCGCCAGCGCAGTCCCACGCAAGCGCGTCGTGCGCCCGATTCAACCGATTTCCCTTTTTCATACTGGAGTACACATGCAATTGAAACCGTCCATCCTCGCAGCCGCGCTCATATCCGGCAGCCTGCTGTCCGCACCCGCCATGGCCCAGACAGAGATTCAATGGTGGCATTCCATGGGAGGCGCACTGGGCGAATGGGTCAACGACCTGGCCAAAGACTTCAACGCCAGCCAGAAAGACTACAAGGTGGTGCCCACGTTCAAGGGCAGCTACGACGAGTCGATGACAGCCGCCATTGCCGCCTTCCGCGCCGGCAACGCACCCCACATCCTGCAGGTGTTCGAAGTGGGTACCGCCACCATGATGGCCAGCAAAGGCGCCATCGTGCCCGTGGGTGACGTGATGAAAAAGGCCGGCGTGACGTTCGACCCCGCCGCCTACGTCCCGGCAGTGGCTGGCTACTACACCGCGCCCAACGGACAGATGCTGAGCTTCCCGTTCAACAGCTCGACCACCGTGTTCCATTACAACAAGGATGCCTTCAAGGCCGCCGGTCTCGATACCGAAAAGCCTCCCAAGACCTGGCCTGAGGTCGCCCTGGCTGCGGCCAAACTGAAGGCCAGCGGTCACAAGTGCCCGTTCACGACCAGCTGGGTCAGCTGGACACAGCTGGAAAGCTTCAGCGCCTGGCACAACACCGAATTCGCGACCAAAGGCAACGGCATGCGTGGCATGGATGCCCGCCTGAGCTTCAACTCGCCCCTGCACGTGCGCCACATCGAAAACCTGGGCAACATGGCCAAGACCGGCCTGTTTGTCTACAAGGGCCGAGGCAATGCGGCCGATGCCACGTTCGTATCAGGCGAGTGCGCCATGACCACCGGCAGCTCGGCGCTGTACGGCAACATCAAGCGTAACGCCAAGTTTGCGTCGGGCATTTCCACCCTGCCCTACTACCCCGACGTGACTGGCGCACCGCAGAACACCGTCATTGGCGGTGCCAGCCTGTGGGTGATGTCCGGCAAGAAAGACGCCGAGCTCAAGGGCGTGGCGCAGTTCTTCGCACACCTGTCCAAGGCTGAAGAAGCTGCCAAGAGCCATCAACGCACCGGCTACCTGCCCCTGACCACCGCGTCCTACCAGATGACCGAGAAGTCTGGCTTCTACAAGCAGAACCCCGGTACCGATGTGTCGGTGGAACAGATGATCCGCAAGACCACCGACAAGTCACGCGGCATCCGCCTGGGCAACTTCGTCCAGATCCGCACCATCAACGACGAAGAACTCGAACAGGTCTGGGCCGGCAAGAAGTCTGCCAAAGAAGCACTGGACGCGGCTGTCAAGCGTGGCAACGAACACCTGGAACGCTTCGAAAAAGCCAACAAGTCTTGAAGATGACAGGGGTCGATGGGGGCGGGGCCCGATCTCGCTGACAATCCAACCCCTTTCGACCGGAAGGCCGCTGGCAGTTGCCAGGGGGCCCGCCCCAGGCCCGTGACCGATGGTCACGGGTTTTTGCATTAAAAATTGCCTTCACCGCTTATCTGGCAAGACATGACAGCTATGGTTTATTAGCATGGAAAAACGTGTTCGCTTCAATTCCTGGTGGCTGCCCTGGTTGCTGGTGGCGCCTCAGATGGCCATCGTGCTGGTGTTCTTTTTCTGGCCTGCGGGCCAGGCGCTGTACCAGAGCGTGTTGCAGCAGGATGCCTTTGGCATGTCCACCGAGTTTGTCGGCCTGGCCAATTTCCAGCGGCTCTGGGCTGACGACACCTACCTGGCGTCCTTCAAGACCACCGCCGTGTTTTCGCTGCTGGTGGCCGTTTGCGGCCTCACCATCGCCCTGCTGCTGGCGGTGATGGCCGACCGCGTGCTCAAGGGCTCAGGCGTGTACAAAACGCTGCTCATCTGGCCCTACGCGGTCGCACCGGCCGTGGCCGGCGTGCTGTGGGTGTTCATGTTTGCGTCGCCGATGGGCGTGGTGGCGTATGCGCTGCAAATACTGGGCATTGACTGGAACCACATGCTCAACAGCCAGCATGCCATGGCGCTGATCGTGATGGCGGCGGTGTGGAAGCAGATTTCTTACAACTTCCTGTTTTTCCTGGCCGGGCTGCAAAGCATCCCCAAGTCGCTGATCGAGGCGGCGGCCATCGACGGTGCCTCGCCATGGCACCGCTTCCGCACCATCATTTTCCCGTTGCTGTCGCCCACCACGTTCTTCCTGCTGGTCATCAACGTGGTGTACGCGTTTTTCGACACCTTCGCCATTGTGGATGCGTCCACCCAGGGCGGTCCCGGCAAAGACACGGCCATCCTCGTCTACAAGGTGTATTACGACGGCTTCAAGGCACTGGACATGGGCGGTTCCGCTGCGCAGTCGGTCATCCTGATGGCCATCGTCATTGCGCTCACCGTGGTGCAGTTCCGGTTCGTGGAAAAGAAAGTGCAGTACTGACCCATGCCCGACACATTTGCTTTCACCACTGCCCGCCAGGAGGCCCGTCATGATTGAACGCCGCCCTGTGCTCGACTTCATTGCCCACGCCACCCTGATCATCGGCGTGCTGATCGTCGCTTTCCCGGTGTACCTGACCCTCGTCGCCTCCACCCAGAGTGCACAGGACATTGCCGCCAGCCGCCCGCTGTCGCTGCTGCCCGGCAGCGAGTTTCTGGAAACCTACCGCCTGGCCCTGTTTGGCGGGGAAACCAGCATGGGCAGCAAATTTCCTGCGGCAGCCCCCATGATGATGGTGAGCCTGATCAGCGCGTTGGTCATTGCCATCGGAAAAATTGCCATCTCGCTGCTGTCGGCATTTGCCATCGTGTACTTCCGGTTTCCGCTGCGCAACCTGGTGTTCTGGATGATCTTCGTGACGCTGATGCTGCCCGTCGAGGTGCGCATCGGCCCCACCTACGAAGTCGTCGCGCAATTGGGCATGCTCAACAGCTACGCCGGCCTGACGGTGCCACTCATTGCCTCGGCCACCGCCACCTTCCTGTTCCGGCAGTTCTTCCTGACCGTCCCTGACGAACTGGTGGAAGCCGCGCGCATGGATGGCGCCGGCCCCATGCGCTTTTTCTGGGACGTGCTGCTGCCACTGAGCCGCACCAGCATGGCGGCGCTGTTCGTCATCCAGTTCATTTACGGCTGGAACCAGTACCTGTGGCCCCTGCTGGTCACCACGAACGAAGACATGTACCCGGTGGTGCTGGGCATCAAGCGCCTCATTGCCGGCGAGGCCTACACCGAGTGGAACATCGTGATGGCCACGGCCATGCTGGCCATGCTGCCACCCGCGCTGGTGGTGATGCTGATGCAAAAGTGGTTCGTGAAGGGTCTGGTCGACACCGAAAAGTGACGACCCCATCCTTCACACCGCCTGAAATACAAGTGAAAAGTGCATCCAGCGATTGTTTGAAATACATTTTTAGCTACTGATATGGCAGCAATTTCTTTCCGCAACGTGCTCAAGACCTATGGTCAGGGCGCCAAGGCCACCCCGGTCATCCACGGTCTGAATGCCGAGGTGAAACAGGGCGAATTCGTGGTCATCGTGGGCCCTTCGGGGTGTGGCAAATCCACCTTGCTTCGCATGGTGGCGGGGCTGGAGGACATCTCGGGCGGCGAAATCGCCATAGGCCCACGGGTGGTCAACCAGCTGGAGCCCGCCGAACGCGACATTGCCATGGTGTTCCAGAACTACGCGCTGTACCCGCACATGAGCGTGTTCGACAACATGGCTTACGGCCTGAAGATCAAAAAGATGCCAATGGCCGAGATCAAACAACGCGTGGACAAGGCAGCGGGCATCCTGGAGCTGAGCCACCTGCTGCAACGCAAACCGCGCGAACTCTCGGGCGGGCAACGCCAGCGTGTGGCCATGGGCCGCGCCATCGTGCGCCAGCCACAGGTCTTCCTGTTCGACGAGCCACTGTCCAACCTCGATGCCAAGCTGCGCGCGCAGACCCGGCTCGAAATCCAGAAGCTGCACCGCGAGCTGGGCATCACCAGCCTGTTTGTCACACACGACCAGGTCGAGGCCATGACACTGGCCCAGCGCATGATCGTGATGAACGGTGGACGGATGGAACAGTTCGGCACCCCAGAAGAGGTCTACGCCCGCCCGGCGACCACCTTCGTGGCCAGTTTCATCGGCTCACCGCCCACGAACCTGCTCAAGCACAACCCGGGTAACCCACCCGGCGAACTGACCGGCATCCGGCCCGAGCACCTCGACGTGCTGCCCACCGCCGAACACGGGCAATCATGGTCCGTGACCGTCGAAGCCGTGGAGCTGCTGGGTGCCGAACGCCTCATCTATGCACGACTGAACGACGAGGCCCTCATCATCCGCATGAGCGAAGACAACCTGGCCCCCAGCCCTGGCGACACCCTGCACGTCAAGCCACGTGCAGACCGGCTGCACCGGTTTGACGCCAGCACCGGCCAGCGATTGGGCAACTGAGCGACTCTGCACCCGGCCGGCAAGCCTGTGACGCCGGACGGGACCCTGCTCCACTGTTCCGACTGACAACACATGAACCGACCTGACCTGGCGAATTGGCCCTACCCCTTCTGGATTGCCCACCGCGGAGCAGGGAAGCTGGCACCCGAGAACACCCTCGCAGCCTTCCGGCTCGGTGCACAGCACGGTTACCGCATGTTCGAATGCGATGCCAAGCTGAGTGCAGACGGCATCCCGTTTCTGCTGCACGATGCCACACTGGAGCGCACCACATCGGGTCACGGGCTGGCAGGCGAGCACTCATGGCATACGCTGAGCCAACTGGACGCAGGCCACTGGCACTCGCGCGCCCATGCAGGCGAAGCCCTGCCGACCCTGGCGGCACTGGCACGCTATTGCCTGGCCAATGGCCACGCATTGAACATCGAAATCAAGCCCACACCGGGACAGGAAGCAGAAACCGGCCGGGTCGTGGCCTTGGCTGCCCGTGACCTGTGGGCCGGCGAGGTGCCCACACCCGGCCAGCTGCCGCCGTCGGCAGGGTCAACGCGCCTCGCCTGCCCGCCGCTGCTCACATCCTTTCAACCCGACAGCCTGGCCGCCGCCCAACAGGCCGCGCCTGAACTGCCCCGCGGGCTGTTGCTGGATACCTTGTGGAACGGGTGGTCAGAAGTGGCGCAGCGCCTGGGTTGTGTGGCGGTGGTCTGCAACCACGCTCTGTGGGACGCATCCACGGTGGCGCAGGTGCACCGCATGGGCATGCGCTGCATCAGCTACACGGTGAACGATGAATGGGCCGCGCAACGGCTGATCGAACTGTGCACCGACGGCATCATCACGGACAGGGTGGACCTGTTCCGACCCAACCCCTGACGCCGCACCCCACATGCCAGCCACCCGCAGCCCCTCAGACGGCGGCGCATGGCCGGCCCGGTTCAGCCCCCTCAGTCGATCTTGGCACCTGACTGCCTCACCGCCTCAGCCCATCGCGGCATTTCGGTGGCCACGAAGCGGGCAAACTCCTCGTGCCCCAGGAAAGCCGGGTCTGCCCCCTGGCTGACCATGCGGTTGCGGACATCCGGCAACTCCAGCACCTGTCGGAACGCCTCGCTCAGCCGCGCCACAGCCTCCTTCGGCGTGCCTGCCGGTGCCAGGAAACCGTAGAAACCGACCACCTCAAACCCCTTGATGCCGGTTTCGATGACCGTCGGCACATCGGGCAATGCAACGTTGCGCTGCCGACTGGTCACCGCGAGTGCCCTGACCTTGCCCTGCTTGTGATATTGGGCAGCCTGCGGAATGCTCTCCGCCATGAACTGCACCTGACCGGCCATCAGGTCAGTGAACGCAGGCGCACTGCCACGGTAGGGGATGTGCACCATGAACAGGCCAGTGGCCGTTTTGAACATCTCGGGCACCAGGTGGCTGATACCGCCGTTGCCTGCCGAACCGTAGTTGACCTGCCCAGGTTTGGCTTTGGCGTAGGCCACAAATTCGTTCAGGTTTTTCACCGGCACCGACGGATTCACCAGCAAGGCCAGCGGCTGCATGGCCGTCCGGGCCACCGGCACGAAGTCTTTCAACGTCTGGTAAGGCAGTTTGCTGTACAGGCCAGGGTTGATGACCATGACACCCGTGTTGGCCAGCATCAGTGTGTGCCCGTCGGGCGGGGCCTTCATGACATCCTGCGCGCCCACGATGCCGCCTGCACCGGCCTTGTAGTCAATGACAATGGGCTGGCCCAGGTTGGCCTGCAGCTTGTCTGACAGCAAACGCACATGCTGGTCCAGCGGCCCGCCTGCCGGAAACCCCACGACGATGCGCACCGGCTTGGTCGGAAACGCCTGTGCGCCTCCTGCCACCGCCAAGGCCACAGCCACCAACCCCGTCTTGAACCAATTCATGCGCACTCCTGTGTATGGTGAAAAAAATCAGAATCCTGCCGCTCGCAGACACACCAAAGCGAGGGATCAGCGGTTACGCCAGGCAGCCATGCTGCCAACTGCGACCGTGAGCGCCAGATACGTGAGCATTTTGCCGTCCCGCTCCAGCACAGCGAGCCCCAGCATCAGCACAGCCACACCAACCACAAAATAAATAGCAAAAGATTGAATAAAGTAATGCGGTGAATGCCCTTTTTTATTCAAAATCAGCTCCACCAGTGCCAACACAACCGCCACACCGAAGGCCGGTGCAACAAAGTTCAGCAGGTGGATCGAGGCAAGCCAGAAAGACATCGCTGCGAATTTTATAATCCGCCCCTACATCTGAACACACATGGCAGTCTGGGCACTCGGCATCAATCACCACACCGCTCCGCTCGATTTGCGGGGTCGGTTTGCGTTTGCCATTGACCGCGTGCCCGAGGTGCTGACTGGCCTGCGGCAAACCATCGCACGCCAGCCTGAAGCCACCCTCCTGTCCACCTGCAACCGGACCGAAATCTACGGTGCAAGTGAAGACAACGCCCTGGACCATGCCCTCACCTGGCTGGCACAGACTGGCGGTGTCAGCCCCCAGGTGCTGAGAGAACACAGCTACACCCTGCACGGGGATGCCGTGGCGCGCCATGCATTCCGGGTGGCCAGCGGACTGGACAGCATGGTGCTGGGCGAAGCGCAAATTCTGGGCCAACTGAAGGATGCCGTGCGCGCGGCGGACGATGCCGGCGCATTGGGCGCCACCTTGCACCAGCTGTTCCAACGCTCGTTCGCCGTGGCCAAGCAGGTGCGCACCTCTACCGAAATCGGCGCGCACTCCATCAGCATGACGGCCGCCGCCGTGCGCCTAGCCGGTCAACTGTTTGAAGACCTGAAAGACATCCGCGTGCTGTTTGTGGGCGCGGGCGAAATGATCGAACTGGCCGCCACACATTTCGCCGCCAAGAACCCCAGGGGCATGGCCATTGCCAACCGCACCCTGGAGCGTGGCGAGGCCTTGGCTGCCCGCTTTGGCGCTGACGTGCTGCGCCTGGCTGACATCCCCGACCGGCTGCACGAATTCGATGCGGTGGTCAGCTGCACGGCAAGCACCCTGCCCATCATCGGACTGGGCGCTGTGGAGCGCGCACTCAAGAAGCGTCGGCACCGCCCCATGTTCATGGTGGACCTTGCAGTACCCAGGGACATTGAAATCGAAGTCAAGGCGCTGGACGACATTTATCTCTACACCGTCGATGACCTGGCTTCCGTGGTACAGACCGGGATGGAAAACCGCCAGGCCGCCGTGGCGCAGGCCGAGGCCATCATCGATGCGGGTGTGAAAAGTTTCATGCACTGGATGGATCAGCGTGACCCGGTGCGCGGCGGCGTGGTGCCCCTGATCCAACAGCTGAACGCACAGGCCGACCTCTGGCGAGAAGCCGAATTGGCGCGTGCGCGCAAGCTGCTGGCCAAAGGTGAGCCTATTGAGACCGTGCTGGAGGCTCTGGCCAAGGGCCTCACACAAAAAATGATGCACGGTACCCTGGCAGAACTGCATGCTGGCGATGCCGAATCACGGGCCGCCACTGCCCATACGGTCTCCCGCCTGTTCCTGCGCTCGGATTCCCGCCGTTAGCGTCGCCCTCCGACTCACTCTGCCACCGTCTGGCGGTGGACACTCCGCCCATGAAGCCAATGCGGCGAAGCACGGCACCAATCTGCAACCACGCACATCCGCTGGTGTCCTGCCCGACACGCTTTGTCTGGAAAGAGGCAACGGTTGTGACACCCGTCCTTTGCCAATCAACAGCCCAGACAGCCATCAGACTCCAACTTTTTCGCCGATCACCCCACCATGAAACCCGTCATCCGTCAGACCCTCGAACGACACCGTCAACGCTTGCATGAACTGGATGCCTTGCTGAGCGCCACCGACGTCGTGGCTGACATGGATCGGTTCAAACGTCTGACGCGCGAACACGCCGATGCGCAAGGCATTGCCGACGCGTACAACCGATTCCTGCAGCACGAAGCTGACCTGTCCGAGGCCCAGCGCCTGTCGGAGGATCCAGACCCCGACATGGCCGCCATGGGCGTCGAGGAAGCCGCATCGGCACAGGCCGAACTGGACGCGCTCACGCAGCATCTGCAATGGTTGCTGCTTCCAAAGGACCCAGATGACGAACGCAACGCGTTCCTCGAAATCCGGGCAGGGACCGGTGGCGACGAGTCAGCATTGTTCGCTGGCGACCTGGCCCGCATGTACACCCGCTACGCCACCTCGCTTGGCATGCAGGTCGAGCTCATCAGCGAGTCCCCTGCCGAACTCGGCGGGTACAAGGAAGTGGTGTTCCGCATGGTGGGCGCGCAGGCCTACGGCACGTTCCGGTTCGAATCGGGTGGACACCGTGTACAACGGGTCCCGGCCACGGAAACCCAGGGCCGCATCCACACCAGTGCCTGCACGGTGGCCGTGATGCCCGAACCTGACGCAACGCAAGCAGTTCAACTGAACCCAGCTGAACTGCGCATCGACACCTTCCGTGCCAGCGGCGCCGGTGGCCAGCACATCAACAAGACCGACTCAGCCGTGCGCGTCACACACCTGCCAACTGGCATCACTGCCGAGTGTCAGGATGGACGCAGCCAGCACAGCAACAAGGCCAAAGCTTTGCAAGTTCTGCAAGCCCGCCTGCAAGAAAAAGAGCGAGCCGAGCGGGCCGCAAAAGACGCTGCCACGCGCAAAGGCCTCATCGGAAGCGGCGACCGTTCAGACAAGATTCGCACCTACAACTTCCCGCAGAGCCGCCTGACCGACCACCGGATCAACCTGACGCTGTACAAGCTGCAAGGGGTGATGGATGGCGACCTGGGTGATGTCATCCATGCGCTGAAGGTGGCGCGGGGGGCGCTGATTCTAAGTGAGCTGGAAAGTTCCGCCAAGTTCATTTAGTGTTGTTGACATTGACTGTCACTTCCAAGCAAACCAGTCGCAATTCGCCCCCGACAGACTGCATCAAGGATTGGCAAATTCATACTCAACAGAATACGAGCAACCCCTGGCCAGTCCAGAGCTTCGTATGTACCCACGACCAAAAGGACTCACCACGCCAGCAGGCGGAACGGCTTCAGCCTCGTAGTCCGATCCCATACCTGACAGCGTGAAAATGAGCTCCTTTCTTGATTCAGTGCCGGCCACAGTTGCTCTGGCCACAATCTTCACATCTGACCAATAGGCGAACTGCTCACCATACAACAAGTTAAAGCTTGCGCGACCAGCCGTATCCGTTCGAAGCGTACCGGGAGAAGCAACCGCGATGTTTCCTGGATCCAGCTTCCTGTTATCGTTTTGATCCTCGTAACCAGGTGCTGAAGGAGTTCCCTTCGCTGGAAGTCCAGTGCCGTCGCCATCACCATTTCCTGCTGGCACTCCGTTCAATTCCAATACCCCATTTGCGTTCACATCTTCATTAGGACAAACAAATGTTGGAGAGTCAGGAATCACATTGGCACCAATATTGAAAGTGGGTGTCATCTGCCACAAAGGCGCACGCCAAGAGAATGTTCCCTTCTTGTAGTTTTCCGGAATGACTGAGATAGTCACATCTTGGTTGCCGACTGGCACACCGTTGGCATCAGTCACATAGACCGTGAATGGTTTACTGTAAGTAGTAAGGTCACCATTGTTGTTTGAAATATTGTTGCCAAAACCTATAGTAATGAAAAGAGAATTACCATTTACAGTCAAAAATACATCCCCTGCCACTGTTGGATCGGAGACCACTTGCGCAGTGACTTTGACACCGTTATTTGCGGTTGAATTGGGGCCTGCCACAAACTGAGCCTTCACTTTGCCATTGTTATCAGTCACCCCTATGGCAGATTGCAACGATCCATTGCTTGGATCTGCTGCCAACACAAAGCTGACTTGAACATTAGCCACAGGATTGGCATTTTCATCTCTGACCGTTGCCTCTATATCTGCCACATTGGTAGCTGATCCTGCCGGATTGGGTGGGATTGCACCCAAGTTAGATTGCAGAACCAACGATCTCGGAGTGGTTGCAACAAACTGTATCGGTACAGACACTTGGGCACGCGGTGTCGAATTACCAACACCTGGTACTTGCGCCGTCACGGTAGCGGCTCCGGCGCTGGGCGATCTGACAAGAACTTCTGCGATTCCACCGACAACCGCTACATTGCCTGAAGTTAACGGAAAACCCGGCGCAGCACCAAGTGTGCCACGACTGGTGCTAAAACTGATATTACCCGTACCAGGTGCATTGTTCTCGCGAAACTGAACACGAATCAACTGATCAGTATCAATGTTCACATTTGTGCTGGTAGCAGGTGAAACTACTGTAGGAGATACAACTGTGAAGTCGATTGGTGAAATATTGACAGTTGCAATACCTTTTTCATCTGAAAAATCAGCGGTCAGTACATCAATGCCAGTTACTCCGGCAGTCACTGCTTCATGCATAAAAGTCGCAGTGCCGTTTGAGTTGGTGGTTACTGATGTGACGGGTGAGCCCACTGAGTTCGTCAAAGGATTACCGAGCGAAGACGTCAGCCCTAGGAGTGCGCCACTGATTGCTGAACCACCCGAATCCTGTAACCGCACCGTATACATCGCCTTGTTCGAAGGCGTAGTCAACTGCCGAGAAGTCGGCCCGCTGACGGTCACTTGCGTACCGACCACGAAAACCTCAACAGTGCGAGTGACTGCGCCCACTGTGGCGTTCACCCTGATTGTTCGATTGGATTTGTCACTACCCGCACTGAGTCGCACTGTTGCAACGCCAGAAGCATCTGTAGCGGCAGAAGGACTCAACAACACACCAGATGAAGCGGTAAACACCACGTTCTGATTGGCCATGCCGACGTTGCCCGCATTCTTGACAACCGCTGTAACAACGGCCTGTTCGCCTGCTGATCGGATTTGCGCCATGTCGGTCAACAAGTCGATGGTCCCTACCGCTGCACTGGCAGCTTGGGTCACATTGACTGCAATCGCTGGCAACCTCGTTCCGGCAGCGTCAGTTACTCTTATCTCAGCTGATCCATTTCCCACAGAGGCTATTGACAGGGAGTTTCCATTTATCTGCGCAGTAGCAACCGATGTATCGCTGGAAACAGCTGAATAATCAGGTCGCCCGCCACCAACTGCGAACACTCTGGTTTGCGCGCCTTGCATACTGACCGTAGACGGGGCGGTCGTGTACAAATCATCCGAAGGACCCACCCTCACATTGATCGCTGGCAGCTTGGTACCAGCCGAATCAGTCAAAATCAAACTGGTAGTGCCTGCAACAAGGCCCGTAATGCTCAGTTGACTAGAACTGACAGTGGCTCTGGCAATTTGAGGATTCGAGTTGCCCACGGTGTACGCGGGTTTCCCCCCACCCACGTCATAGCTGGAAGTGATATTCACAGGTACGACCACATTTGTCCCTGCATTGGTAAAGAAGTCAACTGCGCTCGACAGTGAATACAACTCCACCGTGATGTCTGCCACGGTACCCTCAGCGTCAGACAGTCGCACCAATACTTGGTTCGGGTAAGTCCCTCCACCCGATGGATTGAATACAGACAACGTTAACGAGGATCCAGAAACACTTGCGGTGACTATCCCGGGTGCCTGTGAAGCTGCAACATAAGGTGGTCGGCCACCCACAATCCCAAACGAAGACGAAGATGCCAGCGTAGCCCTAATTGCATTTCCAGCGTCCAAACTGAGCGTGCCAGACGTTACAGTCACAGTAATCGTCTGCTCACCCCCGCCCGAATCTCTGACCTTGACAGTGACGGTCCCGCCCTTTTTCCCCACCAAACTGAACTTCGAACCGTTCAAGACGACGTCCAAAACAGTGGCATCCTCAGGTGCCGTAACTGAGTACGGTGCGATACCACCAGATATCGAATACTCGGCGGTTGCGCCACGAGCCAGCCTGACAGTGGAGGGTGCACTGGTTGAAAACGTTGCGGCTACTGCAACGTCAATATCGATATCGACCCTGCTGCCCATTGCATCAACCACACTCACCGTAGCTTTACCTGGGCGCTGTGTTTTGATATTCAAACTGCTGCCGGCAATTTCTGCGGAAGCGACACCTGGGTTGTTGGTCAATGCCGTAAATGGCCCTGAACCGCCGCTCACAAAATAACTGGCGCTGACCCCCGTTGACAGGGAGACAATCCCTGCCGGAGTTTGCACAGTCAAGCTTGATGCACTCGCGGAAATATTCACTGAAAATGAAACCAATGGAATACTGGGAATAGCCGCAGACACAACATCAGATGTTGTCACGTTGACCCGCGCAACACCGACCTTGAGTGTTGTCACTTCGACCACAGAACCCTTTACCTCGGCATAAACCAAGTTTGGGCTGTCAACCGCTACTTTGTAAGGTGCCGTGCCTCCACTGATCTTGTAGGAGACCTTCTGCCCAACCGCAAGAGTTACCGTGCTTGGCACGTTAACGCTGAAGTTTGCTGGACTGGCTGAACCGCTTGGCGTACCGGCACTCCCGCCACCGCCACCGCACGCAGACAGCCACGTTGCCACCATTACAAACATCAGCAAGTTAAGTATTCGGGTCATTTTGTCGTCCAGTTGCACTGTGCTGGGTTAAATCAATGTTGCATGATAGCCGACAGTCGCAACGGCAAAACACCTGTGCGCGGCGCGCAACATTCGTCGCGGCAAAGCTGGGTATATCGCCACTAGAAACCCCTGATTTCAGCAATGACAAGAACAATTTCTGAAGGTCTGCATGACGCCATGGCCAGCGGTTTGCCATCAGTTGACAGTGAGTTACTGCTATTGGCAGAAACCAACAATCAAAAACACGGAAGGGCATGGCTTCGAGCCAACAGTGAGGTGATACTAGAGCCGAGTGTTGAGGATGCTTTCCTGCGAGCTTGCCAACGCAGACTGAATGGCGAACCCATTGCCTACATCACAGGCCAACGCGGCTTTTATGGCCTGGATTTGCAGATCGATTCGCGCGTACTCGATCCGCGCCCCGACACCGAAACACTTGTTGACTGGGCACTTGAAGTTCTCAACACAACCGAACGGCCGCACGTCATTGACCTGGGCACCGGCAGCGGCGCCATAGCGTTGGCCATCAAGCATGAGCGGCGCGACGCGCACGTTACGGCGGTCGATGCCAGCGCGGATGCCTTGACCGTAGCCCGTGCGAACGCCGAACGCCTGCAACTGGCTGTGCAGTTTGTGCAAGGCTCGTGGTTGACACCCATCCAAATCACTCTCGATAGCGTCCCGAGTTCAGCAGAGACAAACTTGAGGCCAGAAGCCCAAACATCTGGCTACGACCTGATCGCTTCAAACCCACCCTACGTTGCAGAAAATGACCCGCACCTGCCCGCTTTGGTGCACGAACCCATTGGAGCACTCACCAGCGGTCCCGATGGCTTGAATGACATCCGCCTGATCATCTCGCAGTCCCCAGCGCATTTGAAACCAGGTGGCTGGCTCCTGCTGGAGCATGGGTATGACCAGGCTGAGGCCGTCACCGACTTGCTGCTCGCACAAGGTTTTGTAAACGTGCAGTCGCGCAATGACCTTGCAGGCATTGCGCGTTGCACAGGTGGTCAGATGCCGATTCTGGGTGACAGGGGATAATCACATCGTTCCTGGTCGAAGCATTGATTCAACTTGCGGCCAACTTCATTTTTCGGGCCAATGTGCCCTAGCGCGTCACTCGATCCACGGAGAAACACATGAGCAACACCCAACAACGCATCGACGACCTCGTCAAACAGAACGACATCGTTTTGTTCATGAAAGGCAACGCCAGTTTTCCAATGTGCGGCTTTTCTGGTCGGGCCGTTCAAATCCTGAAAGCCTGCGGCGTTGACCCCAAGACGCTGAAAACCGTCAACGTGCTGGAAGACGAAGCGATCCGCCAGGGGATCAAGGAATACAGCAACTGGCCGACCATCCCGCAGCTCTACATCAAAGGCGAATTCATCGGCGGCTCGGACATCATGATGGAGATGTACGAATCAGGCGAGTTGCAACAAACACTGGGGGCCAGCGCGCAATAAGCGCATCGGAGCCCGGGTCACGCTAGCCGTTGACCGTCGTCACCCGAGGCTCAACTGTTTCTGTAACCCCATTTGGCAGCCGCCCCCAACACTGCGTTGGGGTATTCGGCTTTGCCCCGACTGCCGTTGTACCTGCCCAGCGCCATGAACAGGTTGCCGTTCTCGCGATCCAGGTAGTGGCGCAGGATCACGCAGCCGAACCGCAGGTTGGTCTGCATGTGAAAAAGTTTGGCCACATCTCCATCACCAATCAGCCTTGACCAGAACGGCATGATCTGCATGTAGCCCCGCGCGCCCACCACCGACACCGCAAACTTACGGAACGCGCTCTCCACCTGGATCAAGCCCAGCACGAGGTTCACATCCAAGCCCGCTCGCTTGGCTTCGTACCAGACCGTTTGCAAAAACTCTGTGCGGCTGTCCAGATCGCGCTTGTAGCGGCGCAGCATGTCGTTGGACGCGGTCAGCCAACGCAGATAAGCCAACCTTGAATCGACACTGGCAAACTCCGGGACAGGCGGCGCGCTGTTGGCAATGGCCGAGCTCAGTGCTGTGCGGACCGAGTCAGCCAACGGCTCTTCCAACTGACCGCCCGCCTCCGCGTTTTCAAAAAAAAGGAGCATTGAAGGCAGAACTAGAAAGCGCCGAAGGCAATTTCTTCTTGAAATCCCCTCCCCCAACAGCCCTGTCATGCGCCCAAGCGCTCCTTGAGGAAGGCGAGCACATCGGCCAACGCCAGCTTGGTGGCAGTGGTGTCGCGGCGGTGCTGGTACTCCACCATGCCTTCTTTCAGCCCGCGGTCGCCAATGGTCACGCGATGTGGTACGCCAATCAACTCCCAATCGGCAAACATGGCACCGGGACGCTCATTGCGGTCGTCCAGCATCACGTCCACACCCAGGGCAGCCAATTCGTCGTGCAAGTTCTGGGCGGCGGCTTTGACTTCCGCGCTGCGGTCAGCGCCGATGGGGCAGACCACCACCGTGAACGGCGCAATGGCATCTGGCCAGATGATCCCGCGTTCGTCGTGGTTCTGCTCAATCGCGGCAGCTGGCAGACGCGTCACGCCAATCCCGTAACACCCCATCTCGAACAAGGCAGGCTTGCCGTCTTCGCCCAGGAAGGTGGCATTCATCGCCTTGCTGTACTTGGTGCCGAGGTAAAAGACATGGCCGACCTCAATGCCACGCTCGATGGCCAAGACCCCTTTACCGTCGGGTGACAGGTCTCCCGCGACCACGTTGCGCAGATCGGCTACGACCTCGGGCTCGGGCAGGTCTCGGCCCCAGTTGACGCCACGGATGTGGTGGTCCTCCTGGTTGGCACCGCAGATCCAGTCGGCCATGATGGCCACCTCGCGGTCCACCACCAGACCCACGGGCTTCTTCAGGTTCAGCGGCCCCAGGTAACCCGGCTTGCAGCCAAAGTGTTCCTCGATCTCGGCCACTGAGGCAAAGCGGTAGCCTGCGGCGAAGGGGGCCAACTTGCCCACCTTCACTTCGTTCATGTCATGATCGCCACGCAGCAGCAGCAGCCAGACCTTGACCGCAGTGATCTCGCCCTTGTCATTCAGCGTTTCGGTGGCCAGCACCAGCGACTTGACCGTGCGCTGCAGCGGCAAGCCCAACTGCTCCGCCACGGCAGCACACGTGCTGTTGCCGGGCGTCGGAATCACGGCCAGTGACTCTGTGGCCGCACCGCGCGGGTGGGCAGGCGGCAGGGCCTCGGCCTTTTCAATGTTGGCTGCGTACTCACTCGTCGGACAATAGACGATGGCGTCCTCACCCGTGGCCGCAATGACTTGGAACTCTTCGCTCAAATCGCCCCCAATCGCCCCGCTGTCGGCGGCCACCGCACGGTAAGTCAGGCCAAAGCGGTCGAAGATGCGGCGGTAAGCCTGAGCCATCACGTCGTAACTGGCTTTTGCCGACGCCTGATCCTTGTCGAAGCTGTAGGCATCTTTCATGATGAACTCACGACCGCGCATCAAGCCAAAGCGAGGACGGCGCTCATCCCGGAACTTGGTCTGAATCTGGTAAAAATTCTTGGGCAGCTGCTTGTAGCTCTTCAGCTCCTGACGGGCGACGTCGGTCACCACCTCTTCGCTGGTGGGCTGCACAATGAAGTCCCTGCCGTGGCGATCCTGGATGCGAAGCAGCTCCGGCCCCATTTTGTCGAAACGGCCGGTTTCCTGCCACAGCTCGGAAGGCTGGATGACGGGCATGGTCAACTCCACTGCACCGGCACGATTCATTTCCTCGCGCACGATTTTTTCCACCTTCTGGATCACACGCAACCCCATGGGCATGTACGTGTAGATACCGGCACCGAGTTTTTTGATCATGCCGGCACGGGTCATGAGCTTGTGGCTGACCACTTCGGCATCAGCCGGGGCTTCTTTGAGCGTGGAGATAAAGAACTGGGAAGCTTTCATGGCAAAACCAGCCACCACTTGCATGGGGGCTGCGAGTTCAACAGGTTAGGGAAAACAACTAGACGAGAAGTGCCGTTTGGCAAGGGTCAACAACCCCAATTGCACCCCGGCTGTTGCGCTCAGGATGCATAATGGACTCAGTTTAAAAAATTGGGGTTGATTATGCTTGACAGAGACGGCTTCAGGCCGAACGTCGGCATCATTCTGCTCAACCAGCGAAATCAGGTGTTCTGGGGAAAGCGCATTCGCACCCATTCCTGGCAGTTTCCGCAAGGTGGCATCGACAGGGGTGAAACACCCGAACAGGCCATGTTTCGCGAGTTGCATGAGGAGGTGGGTCTGCAGCCCCACCATGTACACATCGTTGCCCGCACGCGGGACTGGTTGCGTTATGAAGTGCCGGATCGCTACATCCGTCGAGATGCCAGGGGTCATTACAAGGGCCAGAAGCAAATCTGGTTCCTGCTGAGGCTCACCGGCAACGATTGGGATCTGAATTTGCGTGCCACGAGCCACCCCGAGTTCGATGCCTGGCGTTGGAATGAATACTGGGTGCCGCTTGACATGGTGGTTGAGTTCAAGCGAGGGGTGTACCAGATGGCACTGACCGAGCTTGCACGCTACCTGCCACGTCAGGATGGTCGCAACCGATTTCTTCGTGGCAGCCCACGCGCGCGAGACAACAATTCGCCGCTTGTCCACACCGAGAGGGATCCGTCCAATGCGCCTCCGCACATGGAACTCCCCCCCGGCGCAAGTTTTGACCCCGACCCCCAGGGCTGGCAAAACAGCTGAGGAACCTCAGGCGGCTTCGTCCTGAGTGGGCGTCAGCACCAGGTTTGTCCGGTGAATCATCTCGGGTTCGGCGGAGTAGCCGAGCAGACGCTCAAAATCTGAAGAGGGCTTGCGACAAATCAGGCGCGCCTCGGCGCTGGCATAGTTTGCAAGACCCCTCGCAATTTCGACACCTGCCGGGCTTCGAACGGCGATCACATCGCCTCGGGCAAATTCGCCATCCACGGAGACCATGCCCACCGGCAAAAGGCTTTTCCCCTCGTCAACCAGTTTGGCCACTGCGCCGGCATCCACCACGACCGAGCCTCGCAATTGCAAATGGTCTGCCATCCAACGTTTGCGGGCCTGATGTTTTGGTGTTTGAGCGAGCAACCAAGTGCCGATGCCTTCGCCCTTGGCCAGGCGCAGCAGCACATCAGGTTCACGGCCCCATGCGATCAGGGTTGACGCACCTGACCCTGCCGCCCGCTTGGCCGCCAGAATTTTGGTGATCATGCCCCCCTTACCGATTCCGCTGCCCGCGCCACCGGCCATACGCTCCAGCTCCGGATCGCCAGCCTTGGCTGCATGCACAAATTTGGCGGTATCGTCTTTGCGCGGATCTGCCGTGTAAAGGCCACGCTGATCGGTCAGGATGATGAGCACATCCGCTTCCACCAGATTGGCCACCAAAGCCCCGAGGGTGTCGTTGTCTCCGAACTTGATTTCATCGTTGACGACGGTGTCGTTTTCATTGATGACCGGCACCACACCCAGTTGCAGCAGTGTCAGCAGCGTGGAGCGCGCATTCAAATAGCGCTCACGGTCGGCAAGGTCTGCGTGGGTCAACAAGACCTGTGCACTGCCGATGCCGCTCGCACGGAGTTTGGTTTCATACATTTGAACCAGACCCATTTGCCCGACGGCTGCGGCTGCTTGAAGCTCGTGGATTTCTTTGGGGCGCGATGACCAACCCAAGCGCTTCATGCCCTCTGCCACAGCACCGCTGCTGACCATGATCACTTCTTTACCCTGTTTCACCAGAGAAGCAAGCTGGTCACACCAGTGGCCGATGGCCTGTTCATCTAGCCCCTTGCCTTCGTTGGTCACGAGGCTGGAACCCACCTTGATGACAATTCGACCAGCCTGCTGCAAGAGCATCGGGTCCTGATGAATACTCATGATAAAAACAATGCCTATCGCTTTATATTATTCAACCTAGCGCTTTCAAATTCATATCATGAATCTGTTCGATCGAACCGTGGATCGATCTCTGCATCGGGTTGTTGTGCTTTCTGGGTCTTGGCCACATGCTCGTAAACAGCCTGAACAAGGCGTTCGCAGCCCTCGCGCGACAAGCCAGAAATCTCGAACACAGGCCCTTTGTGCTTGTAACGCTTGACAAAATCTTTCACCACAGCGGCCCGGTTTTCCGAAGGAACCATGTCGAGTTTGTTCAGAACCAACCACCTGGGCTTGTCGTATAGCGCTTTGTCGTACTTCTTCAGCTCGGCCACGATGGCTTTGGCTTGCGCAACCGGATCGACCGTTTCGTCAAACGGTGCCACATCGACCAAGTGCAACAGCAAATGGGTGCGCTGAAGGTGCCTCAAAAACTGATGCCCCAGCCCCGCCCCCTCTGCTGCCCCTTCAATCAGCCCGGGTACATCAGCCACCACAAAACTTTTTTCCGGACCGACGCGAACCACCCCCAGGTTGGGGTGCAGGGTTGTGAAGGGATAGTCGGCAATTTTGGGGCGGGCGTTGGAAATGGCAGAAATCAAAGTGGATTTCCCCGCATTGGGCATACCGAGCAGCCCCACGTCGGCCAGCACCTTCAGCTCCAGCTTCAGCTCTTTTCGCTCTCCCGGCCAGCCCGGCGTCTTCTGCCGAGGCGCGCGGTTGACAGAGCTTTTGTAATGCGTGTTGCCAAAGCCACCGTCTCCGCCTTTGGCCAGCATGACCACCTCTCCCGGCACCAGCAGTTCATGCAAAACCTCTCCGGTTTCGGCATCCGACACAATCGTACCCACAGGCATTTTGAGCGTGATGTCATCACCCTTGACGCCAAACATGTCCGAGCCTTTGCCGTGCTCACCCTTGCGGGCCTCATACCGACGCGAGTAGCGGTAATCGACCAAAGTATTCAGGTTGACATCTGCAACGGCGTATACATGACCGCCGCGCCCGCCATCACCACCATCCGGCCCACCAAATTCTTTGTACTTTTCATGGCGGAACGACGCACAGCCGTTACCACCATCTCCGGCAGCGATGTCAATATAGGCTTCGTCAACAAACTTCATGGCGGTATTCTAGAAACAGTCTCTGGAAGTAAAAAAGGCCCGCAGTGCGGGCCTTCTCTCCAAGCAACCCAGTTGCTCAGGCAGGAATGATGCTGACCACGTGACGGTTCAACTCGCCCTTGACAGCAAAATTGACATGTCCGTCAGCCGTTGCGAACAGCGTGTGATCCTTGCCAATCCCAACATTGCTGCCGGGATGGAACCGTGTGCCACGCTGACGCACGATGATGGAGCCAGCCGAGACCAATTCACCGCCAAATGCCTTGACACCCAACATCTTTGGCTTGGAATCGCGTCCGTTTCGCGTGGAGCCGCCGCCTTTTTTCTGTGCCATGTTGCTTTCTCCTTAGGCAGCAATTGCACCGATTTCAATCTCGGTGAAATTCTGACGATGACCCTGACGCTTCTGATAGTGCTTGCGACGGCGCATCTTGAAAATGTGCACCTTGTCGTGACGACCATGCGACACCACTTTGACCGTGACAGATGCGCCGGACACCAGGGGCGTGCCAACCTTGATCTCGCTGCCGTTGCCAACAGCAAGAACCTGGTCGATCACGATTTCCTGGCCCACATCCGCAGCAATCTGTTCTACTTTGATTTTTTCGCCAGCAGCAACACGATACTGTTTGCCACCGGTTTTTATGACCGCGTACATATGAACCTCTTGAATCAATTTCGGCAGACGAGTTTCAACCGAATCACGGATTATATCACCTGAGAAGAATTTTCTCACACCCTCCCCAGGAACCCACCTGAAGCCCGTGCCCTACCCTTCGGGTTTCTGAACGCCCAAGACATGACGCCTCCCCACGTCGGATGCAGCAGTCGTGCTTTTTATAATCGCGAAAACTCATCCGGATTCCATCTTGCTCCAGAACGCATCGCCAACTGCCCATCCTTTGTCCATGATCGCCTCAGGCATGGCAGAGGTGGACAAGGTCATCACCGCCAAACTGACGACTGGGGTTCCACTGGTGGGACAAGTCAGCCAGTACATCATTTCTGCTGGTGGCAAGCGCCTTCGCCCAGCACTCACATTGCTGATGAGTGGTGCAGTTGGCTATCAACAGCCACATCAATACACCTTGGCGGCCATCGTGGAGTTCATTCACACAGCCACCCTGCTGCATGACGATGTGGTTGACGAGTCGACTTTGCGACGCGGCAGAGACACGGCCAACGAATTGTTCGGGAACGCTGCCAGCGTCCTGGTCGGCGATTTTCTCTATTCGCGCGCATTTCAAATGATGGTTGAGGTGGGCGAGATGAGGGTCATGGAGGTGCTCGCCGAGGCCACCAACATCATTGCCGAAGGCGAAGTACTGCAACTCATGAACATGCGGGACGCGTCTCTGACCAAAGAGGGCTACCTCAAAGTCATACGGTCCAAAACAGCCAAGTTGTTTGAAGCCAGCGCGCGCCTCGCCCCTATCATGGCCGGAAGCGGGCCGGAAATGGAAAGCGCTTGTGCGGCGTATGGCCAGGCGCTGGGTACGGCCTTTCAGATCATTGACGACGTACTCGATTACGAAGGTGACAGCACTGTCATGGGCAAAAATCTCGGCGACGACCTGCGTGAAGGGAAAGTGACCCTCCCCGTGATCCACGCCCTCGAAAGTACCAGCGGGGCAGACCACGCCATGCTTGTCAACGCGATCGAACATGCCAATGACCAACACCTTGAACAGGTTCTGGAACTGATCAGACGGACAGGTGGTGTCACTGTGGCACGCACCACCGCCGAGGCAGAGGCGCAATTGGCTATCGATGCTGCTATGCGTTTGCCTACCAGCCCGTATCGACAAGCCATGATTGATCTCGCTGCTGCACTTCAACACCGAGCCAACTGAAGCCTTAAAATAAAAAAATCGGGGTGTAGCTTAGTCTGGTAAAGCGCTACGTTCGGGACGTAGAGACCGGAGGTTCGAATCCTCTCACCCCGACCAGAGACAGAGATATACCAACGCCTAGAGTTGTGCTGGTGTGAAAAAGACACGCTTGCGGCATGCAAGTGCTGAATCCGCCGATCATTTGCGCTAGATTACGGCGACATGGCAACAGCTGACACGACTCCCCCACACACAAGCTCAATGGCGCTACCGGGCTTGGGGCGCGCGTTGGTGTCAGCGGGCAAACTGGATCAGGTCACGGCCGAATCGCTCTTCAGAAAGGCCCAGACCAATCGCGGCAGCTTTATTGCAGAGTTGACGGGCTCCGGCACGGTCTCCGCTGCAGACCTCGCACATGTGGTGTCGGGGGCATTTGGAGCGCCTCTGCTCGACTTGGAGGCCATAGACACCAAGCGTCTGCCCAAAAACGCCTTGGATCCAAAATTCTGCGTGGAACACCGTGTGCTGGTGCTGGCGAAAAAAGGCAACCGCCTGAGCATCGCCACCGCTGATCCTGGCGATCAGCAGGTTGCCGAAAAGATCAAATTTTCCACACAGTGCAGTGTCGACTGGATCATCGCAGAATACGACAAACTCACCAAACTCATTGAAGTGCAGACAACGTCCGTGGCAAAAGCCATGGACACGATCATCGGCGATGATTTCGAATTCAACGAAGACGCGGCTGACGCTGCACCTGCCGAACCCGAAGAAAAAGCCTCCGACGTCGAAGATGCGCCGGTTGTCAAATTTCTGCAGAAAATGCTGATAGACGCGTTCAGCATGCGGGCATCAGACTTGCATTTTGAACCGTACGAGCACACCTACCGGGTGCGTTTTCGCATAGATGGTGAGTTGCGGGAGATTGCGTCACCGCCTGTGGCCATCAAGGAAAAGCTGGCTTCGCGCATCAAGGTGATTTCACGAATGGACATCTCCGAAAAGCGCATCCCGCAAGACGGCAGGATGAAGCTCAAAATCGGAGGCGACAAGGTCATTGATTTCCGTGTCAGCACCTTGCCCACACTGTTCGGTGAAAAGATCGTGATCCGTATTCTGGATCCCAGCAGCGCAAAACTGGGTATCGATGCTTTGGGATACGAGCCACAGGAAAAAGAAAAGCTGCTCAAAGCCATCAACCGCCCCTACGGCATGGTTCTGGTTACCGGGCCCACTGGATCGGGCAAAACGGTGTCTCTGTACACCTGCCTCAACATCCTGAATCAGCCGGGTGTCAACATTTCCACCGCCGAAGACCCTTCGGAAATCAACCTGCCAGGCGTCAACCAGGTCAACGTCAATGACAAGGCGGGGTTGACGTTTGCGGCCGCACTGAAATCGTTTTTGCGCCAGGATCCCGACGTCATCATGGTGGGCGAAATTCGAGACCTCGAAACAGCTGACATCGCCATCAAGGCTGCGCAAACCGGGCACCTCGTGCTGTCTACACTGCACACCAACGATGCCCCCACCACGCTGACCCGCATGTTGAACATGGGCATTGCACCGTTCAACATTGCTTCCAGCGTCATCCTGATCACCGCTCAACGCCTCGCACGCAGACTGTGCCCACAATGCAAGGCACCGGCCGACCTGCCTCGCAAAGCGCTGTTGGACGCCGGTTACACCATCGACGATTTGGATGGCTCATGGATCCCTTACAAGCCTGTCGGTTGCAGCGCTTGCAACAACGGATACAAAGGGCGCGTCGGCATCTACCAGGTCATGCCCATCACCGAGGACATGCAACGCATCATCCTGAAGGGCGGTAGCGCGCTCGAAATCGCCGCGCAGGCAGCCAGTGAGGGAGTCCGAACCTTGCGTCAGTCAGGTTTGCACAAAGTCAAACTGGGCGTGACTTCTTTGGAAGAAGTATTGGGCTGCACCAACGACTGAACCCACATCATTCACCGGATCAAGGGAACTACATGGCTACAGCTACCGCAACAGGATCGAAAGAGACCTTGTACGAATGGCAGGGCAAAGATCGGAACGGCAAGATCGTTCGTGGCGAAATGCGAGCCATGGGTGAGAACCAGGTGCAAGCCTCTTTGCGTCGGCAAGGCATTCTGCCCACCAAAATCAAAAAACGCCGCATGTCTGGCGGCAAGAAAATTACCACGAAAGACCTCGCTCTGTTTACTCGCCAACTGGCCACGATGATGAAAGCCGGAGTGCCACTGCTCCAGGCCTTCGATATCGTGGGCAAAGGCAATGCCAACCCCAGTGTGGCCAAATTGCTCAACGACATTCGAACCGATGTCGAAACCGGTACTTCGCTGAATGCCGCCTTCCGCAAGTACCCCATTTACTTTGACAACCTGTATTGCAACCTCGTTGAAGCCGGTGAAGCGGCAGGCATTCTGGATCAGTTGCTGGATCGGCTGGCGGTCTACATGGAGAAAACCGAGGCCATCAAGAGCAAAATCAAATCGGCCCTGATGTACCCCATCTCCGTGATCGTTGTGGCATTCGTGGTGGTTGCCGTCATCATGATTTTTGTGATCCCCGCGTTCAAGTCCACCTTCGCATCGTTTGGCGCAGATTTGCCCGCACCCACATTGCTGGTGATCGCCATCAGCGAGGTGTTCGTCGCCTATTGGTGGCTGATCTTCGGTTCGATCGGCGGAGGCATCTACTTTTTCATGCAAGCCTGGAAAAGGAACGAAAAAGTACAAATGGCCATGGATCGGCTGATGCTGAAGATGCCTATTTTTGGCCCGCTGGTTGAAAAGTCGGTGATCGCCCGCTGGACCCGAACCTTGGCCACCATGTTTGCAGCGGGTGTACCGCTGGTCGAAGCGCTTGATTCAGTCGGTGGAGCCTCCGGCAATTACGTGTACCTTCAAGCCACCGAAAAGATACAACGCGAAGTGTCAACCGGCACCAGCCTGACCACAGCCATGGGCAATGCCAATATTTTTCCCAACATGGTGTTGCAGATGTGCGCCATCGGTGAGGAATCAGGCTCCATCGATCACATGCTGGGCAAAGCAGCCGATTTTTACGAGGCCGAAGTGGATGACATGGTGGCCGGCCTTTCCAGCCTGATGGAGCCCATCATCATCGTTTTCCTGGGTGGTCTGATCGGAGGCATCGTGGTGTCGATGTACCTGCCCATCTTCAAGTTGGGTCAGGTGGTTTGATGACCGGCTCACCAGAGGTCGATGCTGCCATCGCCGGCATATTGGGCCTGTTGATAGGTAGTTTTTTGAACGTGGTCATCCACAGGATGCCCAAAATGCTCGAACGTCAGTGGGCTGCCGAATGCGCCGCCCTTCAACAGGCTGATGGTTGCACTGACGCCAGTTCCAGCGTTGACGAATCAGCGCCTTACAACCTGATGACACCCCGTTCGGCATGTCCACATTGCGGGCATGTCATCAGGTGGTACCAGAACATTCCGGTTGTGAGCTACCTCGGACTGCGGGGCAAGTGCGCCGCTTGCGGCGCTCGGATCGGCCTGCGGTATCCCGTCATTGAGTTGACCACCGGATTGCTTTTTGCCTGGTGTGGATGGCAATGGGGACTGACGATGACAGGCGCCATGTGGGCCGGCTTCAGCGCCACCGTTGTCGCCCTTGCAGCCATCGACTGGGATACCACGCTGCTGCCTGACGACCTCACATTGCCCTTGCTATGGGCCGGTCTGTGTGGTGCCGCGTTGAACTGGCTGGGAGCAGCCACCTTGCCCGATGCAGTGTGGGGTGCCGTGGCGGGTTACCTGTCGCTGTGGCTGGTGTACTGGGCGTTCAAGCTGACGACCGGCAAAGAGGGCATGGGTTATGGGGACTTCAAGCTGTTCGCGGCCTTTGGAGCCTGGTTCGGCTGGCAGGCATTGGTTCCCATCATCCTGATGGCGTCCGTCATCGGTGCAGTCGTAGGCCTGGGCATGAAATTCACCAGTGGCTTGCGTGACGGTGGTTACGTGCCCTTCGGCCCCTTCCTGGCACTTGCGGGCTTGACCGCCATGTTCCTGTCGCCTGCGCGCATGCTGGAGATCATGGGGTTGTGACAGCCAGCAGAAAAAACCTGGTCGGGTTGACCGGCGGGATCGGCAGCGGCAAAAGCACGGTGGCGGGCCTGTTGGCCGAGTTGGGGGCGACAGTGCTCGATGCCGACAACATTGCCAGGGCCATCACACAAGCAGGCGGAGCCGCCATGCCAGCCATCGAGCGGGAGTTTGGCGCGCACATGCTCACAGCGGACGGCGCACTCGATCGCGATGCCATGCGCGCACTTGTTTTTGCCGATCCCGCAGCGAAAAGACGCCTCGAGCACCTCACCCACCCATTGATCGGGCGTGCCATTTCCGAAGCCGTGACATCAGCGCGCACCCGATCAGTTGTTTTGGACATTCCCCTCCTGGTGGAATCAGACCGCTGGCGAAAGCAACTGGCGACCATCATTGTGGTCGATTGCAGTAACAGCACCCAAATCGAACGTGTGAAACTGCGCAACGGATGGTCGCACGACACCACCCTCGGCATCATCCGTTCGCAAGCGCCAAGAGCTTTGAGACTGGCAGCAGCCGATGCCGTGTTGATGAATGACGGCATCTCTAAGGAGACGCTCAAGGCGCATGTGTCCGAACTGGCTGACCAGCTGGGGATATGATGAGCGTTGACCGATCCAAACGACAGACACCCCACACGCTGTGATTCTTTACGAATACCCCTTCAACGAGCGCATCAGGACCTATCTGCGCCTGGAACACCTGTTCAGCCGCTTGGTCACCCTGGTCTCCCGAGATGACCCACTGGATCATCACTTTGCTCTGCACACGCTGTTCGAAATGATCGACGTCGCATCGCGTGCCGACATGAAATCGGACGTTCTGAAAGACTTGGAACGCCAAAAGCAAGTGCTCAATGGCTACCGAGGCAACCCTGCGATCTCTGAAACCGCCCTGGATCACATCGTTGGTCGCATCGAGAACTACTTCCAGAACTTGAGTCAGTTGTCCGGCAAAACCGGACACTCACTGAACGACAACGACTGGCTGATGGGCATCCGCAGCCGCATATCGATTCCAGGGGGAACTTGCGAATTCGATTTGCCCGCCTATTTCGATTGGCAACACAAATCACCAGAGGTGAGGCGACAGGCCTTGATCCAGTGGTGCGCCACGGTCCAACCTTTGGCCGATGCCATCGGCTTGTTGCTGCAGATGCTGCGCGACTCCGGCGTGCCACAGAAGGTGATGGCCAACAGTGGGCAGTTCCAGCAAAACTTGCCACAGGGCCGAACCTTTCAATTGTTACGCCTGCGCATTCAGGCTGATGCCGGGTTGATACCTGAAATCAGCGGCAACCGGTTGATGGTATCCGTGCGTCTGGTCCGCCTGGGTGAGGACCACCGGTTGCACCCCTCCAATGAAGATGCGTCGTTTGAACTGACACTCTGTGCCTGAAAAATGACCGCGCAATCAAAGTGCCCGATACCGGATACGGTCGCGCCCAGGTGGGTCAAGTGTCCTGGGTGCGGCCAACCCAGCCCCTATGCACCCGACAACCCTTTCCGGCCATTCTGCAGCAAGCTCTGCCGTGCAACCGACTTGGGACGTTGGGCACAAGAAGAGTTCAAAGTTGCTGCGCCAGCGCCTGACAACGCAGAAGAATTAGGATAAAAAAACGCATCCAGCGCTTTACTATAAAGCACTATAAGCTATTATTTTTTCAGCCAATCCAGTACAGGCACAGTACCCGCCAACAACGGTGCCACGCTGACCGGGAGGGTTTGCCAGGCAAACTGCTGCCCCTCTCGCATGGTCAACTCGCCCGTCCAACCCGTCACGCGACAAAAATGCAGCCGCACCAGTGCGTGGGGGTAGTCCACCACTTGCTCGCGCCACCTCTGCACCTGGGTCACGGTGACACCCAACTCCTCGTGCAACTCTCGGACCAACGCTTGCTCGACAGATTCACCGGGCTCCACTTTGCCGCCTGGGAACTCCCAATGTCCGGCATAGGCTTTGCAGGGCGGACGGGTGGTCAGCAAAAACAAACCGTCAGGCTGAAAGAGAATACCGACCGCCACATCGGTGCACGGCCTGCTTGCACCGCCAGTTCGAGGTTGGGCCGCATCTACAGCCATCACAGCCTCACCACCGATCATTTGAGCAGGCATGCCAATCAACCTTGGGGTTCTGCTGACGCCGAGGTGACGTGGTCTTTAGCAAATTGATAGGCCACACGCCCACTGCGAGAGCCCCGCTCCAAGGCCCACACCAACGCTGATGGCCGCGCCGCTGCTACATCGGCATCGGTTGCACCGAAATGGCGCAACCATTGGCCAACGATCGCCAGGTACTCGTCCTGACTGAATGGATAAAAGCTTACCCACAAGCCAAAACGCTCAGAAAGAGAAATTTTTTCCTCGATCACTTCACCGGGATGAACCTCACCATCGTCCGTGTGGGTGTACGTGAGGTTGTCCTTCATGTACTCAGGCAACAGGTGACGCCTGTTGCTGGTTGCGTAGATCAACACATTTGCGCTGGTCGCAGACACCGAGCCATCCAGGATGGACTTCAGCGCTTTGTAGCCTGATTCGCCTTCGTCAAAACTCAGGTCATCGCAGAACACAATGAATCGTTCAGGTCGGTCGGCAACCATGTCGATCAGGTCAGGCAAGTCGATCAAATCGGCTTTGTCCACCTCGATCAGGCGCAGGCCCTGGTCTTTGAATGCATTCAGGCAAGCCTTGATCAGGGACGACTTACCCGTACCCCGTGCGCCGGTCAACAAGACGTTGTTGGCAGGCTGTCCGCTGACAAAACGTTGCGTGTTGCGAACGATTTTGTCTTTCTGCGCATCGACCTCACAAACGTCTGGCAGCGTCAACGCTGAAACTTGACGGACAGGCTCCAGTCTGCCAAAGCCATTGCGCCGACGGCTGTATCGAAAAGCCACCGATGCACCCCAATCCGGGGCGTGAGTCAGGTCTGAAGGCATCAGGCGCTCGACGCGAGAGACGAGCGCCTCCAGCCGCCCCATCAAGGGTGCCAGTCCGTCACTCATGATCTGTAATCGGCGTTGATGGTCACATAGTCGTGACTGAAATCGCATGTCCAGACCGTGTCGGACCAACTGCCCCGACCCAGCTCCACCCGGACCCTGATTTCCGTTTGCGCCATCACCCGGGCACCGTCCTGCTCCTGGTAAGCCGGGTGACGCCCACCGCGAGTCGCGACGTGTACATCATCCAGAAAGAGCTCGATCAGCGATTGGTCAAGGTCATCGATGCCTGCATAGCCCACTGCGGCCAGAATGCGTCCCAGGTTGGGATCGCTGGCAAAAAAGGCTGTCTTCACAAGCGGCGAATGGGCGATTGCGTAAGCAACTTTGAGGCATTCGTCCCGGGTCTTGCCACCGTCCACCTGAATGCTGATGAACTTCGTGGCCCCTTCCCCGTCCCTCACCATGGCATGTGCGAGGTACTGTGCCACTTCGAGCAGGGCAGCCTCCAGAGCTTGACCCTCGGCAGTCGTCATGTCTGTGATCTGCGGATGCTGTGCCTGCCGGGTCGCCATGAGTAGAAACGAATCGTTGGTAGAGGTGTCTCCGTCCACCGTGACCCGATTGAAGGATCGGTCAGCCAATGCCTTTGTCAGGGCTGGGAGCAAATCCGGGGCCAGATTGGCGTCTGTGGCCACAAAACCGAGCATGGTCGCCATGTTCGGGCGAATCATGCCTGCACCCTTCGCAATGCCGGTCACGGTCACGGTCTGACCACCTATGACGACCTGTCTGCTGGCGGCTTTCGGCTGTGTGTCGGTGGTCATGATGGCTTCGGCCGCGCGAAGCCAGTTTTCTGCGCAGGCATCTGCCAGCGCAGCGGGCAGCCCTGCAATCACCCTGTCGTAGGGCAATTGCTCCATGATCACGCCCGTCGAAAACGGCAATACCTGGTGTGGCTCGAGGCCCAACCGGGTGGCCAGCGCCGCACAGGTTGCCTGCGCCCGGCGCAAACCTTCTTCACCCGTCCCCGCGTTGGCGTTACCTGTGTTCACCACGATCGCACGGATACCGTGACCAGATGCCAAATGATTGCGGCACACCTGGACGGGCGCTGCACAAAACCTGTTTCGCGTGAACACCGCACCCACCGCTGTGCCGGGCGCAAGCAACATCACTGTCAGATCTTTGCGGTTTTGCTTGCGCACACCTGCTTCAGCAATTCCCAAGGACAGGCCGGGAACAGGAAAAAGTGCATCGGCTGTGGGCAAGGGCAGATTGACGGGCATGGTCGTCCTTCAAAGATGGTGAATGGTCAGGCCAGCTTGCCGTGGCAATGCTTGTACTTCTGGCCGCTGCCACAAGGGCACGGGTCATTGCGGCCCACCCGTGGAACTGCTGCCGCAGGCGTCGCCTTTCTGACGGTCTGTGCATCCACAACTGTTTCAACTTCTCCCGTCTCGGTCGGTGCGGAGTAGGTCACGTTGCTGATCTGCTCCGCGCGCTCCTCGATCTGTTGAGCCGCATCCGACAACTGATCGCTCGACTGGACGCGAACCGTCATCAACACCTTCGTGACTTCGTTCTTGACACTGTCAAGCAACTGCCCGAACAACTCGAAGGCCTCACGTTTGTATTCCTGCTTGGGTTGCTTCTGTGCATAACCACGCAGGTGGATGCCTTGGCGCAGGTAGTCGAGCGCACTCAAATGGTCACGCCAGTGGCTGTCCAGGCTCTGCAACAACACCATCCGCTGGAAGCCCAGGAAATTGTCCTCTCCGACCAGCTCCACTTTGGCGTCGAACACAGCGTGTGCCGCAGCCAGCACTTTGGCCAAGATGTCCTCGTCGGTGAGGTTGTCTGCCGTGGCGAGCAACTCGACCAGCCCAACCTCTACAGCCCACTCCTCTTTCAAGACCCGTTCCAAACCAGGCAAATCCCACTGCTCTTCCACACTTTCGGCCGGCACATATTGATGCACCAGATCCGTGAAGCAGCCTTCACGCAACGCGCTGATCTGCGCACGCAGGTTGACAGCATCCAGGATGTCATTGCGTTGCTGGTAAATGACCTTACGCTGGTCATTCGCGACATCGTCGTACTCCAGCAATTGCTTGCGGATGTCAAAGTTCCGCGCTTCGACTTTCCTTTGCGCAGATTCGATGCTGCGGGTCACCATACCCGCCTCAATGGCTTCACCCTCGGGCATCTTCAGGCGATCCATGATGGCGCGCACGCGATCACCCGCAAAAATGCGCATCAAGGAATCATCGAGGCTCAAATAAAAACGCGAGGAACCCGGATCACCCTGTCGGCCTGAACGGCCGCGCAACTGGTTATCAATCCGGCGAGATTCATGCCGTTCTGTCGCAATGATGCGCAGACCGCCCAGCGCTTTGACTTTTTCATGGTCGGCGGGCCATTGAGCCTTCACCGCCTCGATTTTGGCTGCGCGCGCTGCATCGCTCAGGCTGGCATCAGCCTGAACCGCTTGAATGAGCTTTTCCAGGTTGCCGCCCAATACGATGTCAGTCCCCCTGCCGGCCATGTTGGTGGCAATGGTGATCATCTTGGGTCGCCCCGCCTGAATGATGATGTCCGCCTCACGTGCATGCTGCTTGGCGTTCAAAACCTGGTGCGGCAATCCTGCCTTGTCCAGCAAGCCAGAGATGATCTCGGAGTTTTCGATGGACGACGTGCCAACCAGAACCGGTTGTTCGCGCTCATAGCACTCCCGGATATCGGCAATGGCTGCGTTGTACTTTTCGGGTGTTGTCTTGTAAACGCGATCCAACTGATCATCCCGCTTGCTCGGGCGGTTGGGCGGAATGACAACGGTTTCAAGACCATAGATTTCCTGAAACTCGTAAGCCTCCGTGTCTGCCGTGCCCGTCATGCCGGAGAGCTTGGTGTACAGCCTGAAGTAATTCTGGAACGTGATCGATGCCATAGTCTGGTTCTCAGCCTGGATCTGCACCTGCTCCTTGGCTTCCACGGCTTGGTGCAAGCCATCGCTCCAGCGGCGACCACTCATCAGGCGACCGGTGAATTCATCCACGATGATGATCTCGCCACCTTGCACCACATAGTGCTGATCTTTGTGATATACGTGATGGGCGCGCAAAGATGCATTCAGGTGGTGCATCAGGGAAATGTTGGCGGGGTCGTACAACGACGCACCCTCTGGCAACAAACCTGCACCGGCCAGCAATCGCTCAGCCGTTTCATGACCTTGCTCGGTCAGGAATATCTGATGTGACTTCTCATCCAACGTGAAGTCACCCGGCTTGGTGACACCCTCGCCGGTACGCGGATCCGCCTCACCTTCCTGCCGGGTCAGCAAAGGGGCGATGGCGTTGATCGCCAGGTACATCGGTGTATGGTCCTCCGCCTGGCCACTGATGATCAGCGGTGTGCGCGCTTCATCAATGAGGATGGAGTCCACCTCGTCAACGATAGCGTAATTCAGTTTTCGCTGAACCCGGTCCACGCTTTCATAGACCATGTTGTCACGCAGGTAGTCAAAACCAAACTCGTTGTTCGTCCCGTAGGTGATGTCGGCAGCATAGGCTGCTTGCTTTTCTTCACGCGACAGTTGGGGCAAATTGATGCCCACGGTCAATCCGAGGAAACCATACAACCGCCCCATCCATTCCGCATCGCGTCGGGCAAGGTAGTCGTTCACGGTGACCACATGCACGCCGTTGCCGGTCAGTGCATTCAGGTATACAGCCAGAGTGGCGGTGAGCGTCTTGCCTTCACCGGTGCGCATTTCGGCAATTTTTCCGTTGTGCAACGCCAATCCACCGATCAATTGCACGTCGAAATGGCGCATCTTCATGACACGCTTGCTGCCTTCCCGAACGACAGCAAAAGCCTCCGGCAGGATCGCATCCAAGGTTTGACCAGCAGCCAGACGCTCCTTGAATGAACGGGTCTTGTCCCTCAACTCATCGTCCGACAATTTTTCCAGGGCAGATTCCAAACCGTTGACCTGTGCAACGGTCTTTCGGTACGTTTTGAGCAAACGGTCGTTTCGGCTTCCGAATATTTTTGTCAGGATGTTGGTAGCCATGAAAAGCAATCAAAAAAATGAGTTCAGCCCCACGACATCGATAAGCGAACCGTCCCGGGGAAGTTTGGCAAGAAACACCCCATGTAACTGGGGGCAAACCAAATATTTTAAACCCCGCACATGAACGCCCTATTCGAACGCTTGTGTGGACTCCATTGGTCTGTTCGGTGCCACAGGCGTGACTGATGCGCTGGGTCGCACCTACTGCCCCAGGACCACACCGTTCTCCGTGCTTTTCAGCCCAATTTCAGTACGCCAAACCTGGCGGCTCAACGTTTTGCGTCGGCAACTCGGGGCATCAATGCAGGCACCTTGGCACCCGCGAGCCTGTTGTCAGCCGCAGACCGCAGAAACAATTGAGGATCTTGTGCCACACCAGACAGCCAAACCTCAAAATGCAAATGAGGCCCAGTCGATCGGCCACTGGAACCCACCAAGGCAATGGATTGCCCCCGTTTCACGATGTCCCCGACCTTGACCAAAACCCTAGACGCATGGGCATACCGGGTGACCAACTCGTTGCCATGATCAATTTCGACCATGTTGCCATAAGCAGGATGGAACTCTTGAGTTACCACGACACCACCTGCCGCGGCCAGGATGGGCGTGCCGACATCCGCCGAAAAATCAAGCCCGGTGTGAAGCGCACGTTGGCCAGTGAGCGGATCCAGACGCCATCCAAATCCTGATCCCGACTCGACGCCCAACACTGGTGGCGCGGTTGGCAACATGTGCTTTTTCATCCGTTCCGCAAACAACCGGGTTTCAGCGTGCAAAAAGACGTCGTGTTGGAGCGTCGCCGCGTTCTCCAAAACATCCAGCGTGGCATTCATGTTCTCCAGCGACCATGTCTCCGGCAAAACCAACGGACCACCCGCACCTGGTTTCTTTTTGTCGTCGACGGCCACCAAGCCCGCAAGGGCAGACACCCGCTCACCGAGGGCATCCAGTTGTATCAACCGAGCTTGCATGTCACCCAGCCTGCGTGCCAAGGCGTCCAAGTTCTCACGCATGTAGCGTTCCTGCCCTTGGCGTTCCTGAGACGTGATCAGCCGCACGATGGGGGTGATCACCGGCCAGCCCTGACGTGCACCATGCACGAAAAGCAAGTGATATGCCGCCATGGAAAAAAACACCAGCAGCACCGAGGCAGTGACAAAAAACCCCAGCAGCTGCAATCCAGACAGGTGCAATGCCTTGTTCCTGGCCAGCCAGGGGTCAGTGATAATCAAATGCATGATGGCCTCGTCAACTGCGTCATGAAAGCTGCCGCTCCCCGAAATCGAACCGCGCTGTCGCTCAATGATGCGCTCGGTGAGTCACCAGCCATGCAGCGTTTGGGCGCAATGATCGGCGAATCTCAAACCCGTTTCAAGCGCATTGCCCATTTGCTGCCCAAACACGCCGGTCGCTCCATACAACCCGGGCCTATCGATGATCGAGGTTGGTGCCTCCTGGTCACGAATTCAGCCACCGCGGCCAAATTGAGACAAGTGATACCGGACATTGAACAACACCTGTCAGCAGACGGTTTGCACACGCCCAAGGTCAGGGTAAAAGTCATCAAACCCTCAGCATGACCGTTGGCACGTCGGCCGACAAATCTGCACCGAAAACTCGCCCCTGACGGACACCGTCAATAAAAAACCCACTGTCTTTTGGACAGTGGGTTTTGGGCTGCATTGCAACAATGCAGATTTGTTATGGTGCCGCTTGTCGGACTCGAACTGACGACCTACCGCTTACAAGGCGGTTGCTCTACCAACTGAGCTAAAGCGGCAACGCCCTTGATTCTACTTTATTCTCGTGAGGGTTGGCCTCGGAGGTTTGGAAATATTATCTTCCTCTGCCGTACCATCATCGGCAGCGTCGGGCAAATTGCTGTCAGTAACAGCACCGCTTTCGCCACCGACTACCAATGCCAGACCACCCTTGCTATCGGTATGTTCAATTGCCGCGTCGACCGAGACCGACGGCGTGGCTTCAACCGGAAATGCCATCCCCTGCCCATTCTCGCGCGCGTAAATCGCCTGCACCCGTCCGACCGGCACAAAAATATTCTGTGGAATGCCACCAAATCGGGCTTTGAACTCGATGGCGTCATTGCCCATCACCAGGGCACCGGTTGCATCGGAACTGATGTTGAGCACAATTTCACCGTCCACCACGTGCTGTCGCGGCACTCTGACTGAATCGTCTACCGCAACAGCGATGTACGCAGTGAAGCCATTGTCTTCACACCACTGATGCATGGCGCGAAGCAAATACGGGCGTGTGGAGGGCAAGTCGCTCATGGTGGTCACACAGTGGCAAGGGTTACTTGCGCATCACTTTTTCTGAGGGCGTCAATGCTTCGATGTACGCAGGACGCGAAAAGATACGCTCGGCATACTTCAGCAGAGGAGCTGCATTTTTGCTGAGTTCTATGCCATAGAAATCCAGACGCCAGAGCAGAGGTGCAATGGCCACGTCGAGCATCGAGAACGTGTCGCCCAGCATGAACTTGTTCTTCAGGAACACCGGGGCCAATTGCGTCAGGCGGTCGCGTATGTAGGCCCGTGCCTTTTCCATGGCCTTTTCATTGCCCTTGTTGGCCCGAGTCTCCAACACTGACACGTGCGCAAACAATTCCTTTTCGAAATTGAGCAGAAACAACCGAACACGTGCACGGTCTACCGGGTCACCCGGCATCAACTGTGGATGAGGAAACCGCTCGTCGATGTACTCGTTGATGATGTTCGACTCGTACAAAATCAGATCGCGTTCAACGAGGATGGGCACCTGACCATACGGGTTCATGACCGCGATATCTTCCGGCTTGTTGAACAGATCAACGTCCCGAATCTCAAAATCCATGCCTTTTTCAAACAGCACAAAACGGCAGCGGTGAGAGAAGGGGCAAGTTGTGCCTGAGTACAGAACCATCATGTCTATGAATCCTCAAAGAAAAAAAGTGGCGACGCGGTAAACCCGCAACGCCACTGTTTGGGGCCAGATGCCTGAAGGCACCTGACAAATCTTACTTCACGTCTTTCCAATAAGCTGCGTTCAGCTTCCAGGCGATGACGGTGAAAACGGCCAGGAATGCCAATACCCACATACCCAACTGCTTGCGGGTATTTTGAACGGGCTCAGCCATCCACTGCATGAAACCCACCAAGTCGCCAATGGCCTGGTCGTATTCGGCAGGGGACATCGTACCGGGCTTGACTTGTTCCCAGCCCTTCAGGGTCTGAACTTCCTGACCATTGACTTTGGTCGTTTCCAAAATAGGACGGCGCTCACCTTGAAGTTCCCACAAGACGTGCGGCATACCAACGCTCGGAAACGCCAGGTTGTTCCAGCCAGTCGGCTTGGTTTCATCGCGGTAGTAGGTCCGCATGTAGGTGTAGAGGTAGTCTGCACCCGTGCCGCTGTGGCTTGCGCGTGAGCGAGCGACCAATGTCAGGTCGGGCGGATTGGCACCGAACCACTCTTTTGCTTGAAGGGGATTGATCGCTGCCTTCATGACATCACCCACCTTGTCAGTGGTGAACATGAGGTTCTCTTTGATCTGTGCCTCGGTCAAACCCAAATCGCGCATGCGGTTGTACCGCATAAAGCCAGCGGAGTGGCAGCTGACACAGTAGTTGACAAACAGTTTTGCACCGTTTTGCAACGCAGCCATGTCATGGGAACGGTCAGGCGCTTTGTCGAGTTGGACATCGCCGCCAGCAGCTTGCGCACCACCGACCAATGCAAAGACCAGACTGATTGCTGTGATGATTCTTTTCATGAGGTTACTCCACATCGCTTTCAGTGGGCTGCAAACGTGACACGTGCGGGCACTGGCTTGCACTTGCCAATGCGGCTCCACCAAGGCATCAGCAGGAAGAAGCCAAAGTAGAACAGTGTGCCCACCTGGGAAACCAGTTCACCTGTGGGGCTCGGCGGCTTGACGCCCAAATAACCCAACACGAAGAAGTTGATCACAAACACGGCGTACAGCCATTTGTTCCAGCTGGGGCGATAGCGAATGGACTTGGCCTCGCTGTAGTCCAGCCACGGCAGGAAGAACATGATGATGACAGCGCCACCCATGACCACCACACCCCAGAATTTGGCATCGATGGACAGCATCAGCGCAACTGCCACCACTGCAGCACCCAAAACGCCCACCTTCAAGGGCGCAGGCATCTTGAACTTGGTGACGCCCAGCACAGCACCCAACAGCACCACTGCAACCAACACGTACATGAACTGGCTGGTCACCGCACGCAGCATGGAGTAGTAAGGTGTGAAGTACCAGACGGGTGCAATGTGCAACGGCGTCTTCAGCGGGTCGGCCGGAATAAAGTTGTTGTATTCGAGGAAGTAACCGCCGAGTTCAGGTGCGAAGAACACAATGGCAGAGAAAGCCATCAGGAACACCGATACACCCAGCAGGTCGTGCACGCTGTAGTAGGGGTGGAAAGGAATGCCGTCTGCCGGCGCAGTGGAAGACCACTGGTTCCCTTTCGGCCCCGCCTTGATCTCCACGCCGTCCGGGTTGTTGGAGCCCACTTCGTGCAGGGCAATGATGTGCGCAACCACCAGACCCAACAGCACCAGCGGCACCGCAATCACGTGGAATGAGAAGAAGCGGTTGAGGGTGGCATCACCCACCACAAAGTCACCACGGATCAGGATGGCCAGATCAGGGCCGATCAGGGGAATGGCTGAGAACAGGTTGACAATCACCTGGGCACCCCAGTAGCTCATCTGGCCCCAGGGCAACAGGTAACCCATGAATGCTTCGGCCATCAGCACCAGGAAGATGGCGCAACCGAAGATCCAGACCAGTTCACGGGGCTTGCGGTAGCTGCCGTAGATCAGGCCACGGTACATGTGCAGGTACACCACGACAAAAAATGCCGATGCACCTGTGGAGTGCATGTAACGGATCAACCAGCCCCATGGCACATCACGCATGATGTACTCGACAGACGCAAACGCCACGTTGGCGTCTGGTTTGTAGTGCATCACCAGGAAAATACCGGTGACGATCTGGATGACCAGCACCAACAATGCCAGCGAACCGAAGAAATACCAGAAGTTGAAGTTCTTCGGTGCGTAGTACTCGGACAGATGCTCTTTGTAGAGCTTGGAGAGCGGGAACCGGTTGTCAACCCAGTTCAACAGCTTTTCGCCGGCAGGTGCGTCGGCGGGAACTTCTTTGAATGCAGCCATGATGACCCTTGTTTAGCTTGTCTTCTGAAGATCGCTCAGATCACGCTTTTTTGTCTTCACCAATCAACAGCTTGGTGTCCGACAGGTACATGTGTGGCGGAACTTCCAAATTGTCTGGTGCGGGCTTGTTCTTGAACACACGCCCCGCCACGTCGAAGGTCGAACCATGGCAAGCACACAGGAAGCCGCCTTGCCAGTTATCGGGCAAAGAGGGCTGTGGACCTGCTGTCAGTTTGTCACCAGGCGAGCACCCTAGGTGGGTGCAAATGCCGATGCCCACGAAATACTCGGGCTTGATCGAGCGGTGCTGGTTCTGTGCATAGGCAGGCGTCGGGTAGGCCTTGCGCTCTGATTTGGGATCAACCACGTCACCCTCGGTCTTGGCCAGACTGGCCACCTGCTCGGGCGTGCGACGCAGAATCCAGACGGGCTTGCCGCGCCACTCGACAGTGACCTTCTGACCCGGCGCGATATCGGAGATATCCACTTCCACAGAAGCACCGGCAGCCTTGGCTCGCTCGGACGGCGCAAAAGAACTGACGAAAGGCACCGCTACGGCCGCAGCCCCGGCACCCCCGACAGCACACGATGTAATCAGCCAGTTGCGTCGGCTGTTGTCTACGCTTGCTTCGCTCATGTAGATCTTTCTTGGACTAGATTCGGATGGACGACCCCGATGGTCAACCTGTGAATTGTAGTAAACCCTGAGACGCACCCCGGTTAACCAGAGTGTCTTGGTAGCCTTTCAGGCAAGCCATTACACGCTTCGCCCCTTACATCAAGCTGTTTTGCCCACCAATTCAAAGTGCTCAACCACTGGGGGCGCAAGAAAAAAAGGCCCGACGATGGCCCGCCACGCGGTGAAAGCGTCGCTGCCCCTGAAACCGACCGTGTGGTCTTCCAAGGTCTGCCAGAAGATCATGAGCACATACCGACCCGGCGACTCGATGCTGCGGTTCAGCTTGTAGCCCTCAAAGCCCTTCGAATGTGCGATCACGGTCTCGACCCCCTTGCGCAAGGCGGCCTCAAATTCAGCTGCCCGCTGGGCATCCACGCGCAAATCGGCAATTTCGAGAATCATGTTGGCGGCTCCATCGTGTCCTGTTGAAGGTCCGAAATGGTATCGCCATATTTCCAACCTCTGCTGAAGCTACCATTGTGGGTTGCACAGGTGATCCCACCCGTCCCGTCACTCATCCAACAGGAGCAATCATGAGCACACAAACCATTGAAGTCATCGGTATCGTCGGCGCAGGCACCATGGGCAACGGCATTGCGCAAGCATGCGCCGTCAAGGGCCTGAAGGTTGTCATGGTCGACATCAGTGAAGCCGCCGTGGCCAAGGGCATCGCCACGGTTTCCGGCAGCCTGGACCGCCTCGTCAAGAAAGAAAAAATCACCGCCGACGACAAAGCGGCCGCACTGGCGCTCATACAGGGCAGCACCTCGTACGACGACCTGAAGTCTGCCGACCTGATCATCGAAGCCGCCACCGAAAACGAAGCGCTCAAGGTCAAGATCCTGCAGCAACTCGATGGTCTGATGGCAGAGCATGCCATCCTGGCCACCAACACCTCGAGCATTTCCATCACCAAGCTGGCTGCCGTCACGAAGCGGGCCGACAGGTTCATCGGCATGCATTTTTTCAACCCCGTGCCCATGATGGCGCTGGTGGAAATCATCCGTGGCCTGCAGACCAGCGATGCCACACACGATGCCGTCAAGGCCATGGCCGAGCGCCTGGGCAAGTCTCCCATCACCGTCAAGAACGCTCCTGGCTTTGTGGTCAACCGGATCCTGGTGCCCATGATCAACGAAGCGTTTTTTGTGCTGGCTGAAGGCCTGTCCACCCCGGAAGACATCGACGCGGGCATGAAACTGGGCTGCAACCACCCTATCGGGCCATTGGCCCTGGCGGACATGGTCGGCCTGGACGTGTGCCTGGCCGTCATGAACGTGTACTTTGAAGAATTCGCCGACAGCAAATACCGCCCCTGCCCTTTGCTGAAGGAAATGGTGGCAGCAGGCTTCCTGGGCCGCAAGACTGGCAAAGGCGTTTACACCTACTGACGCGAGCCACCTACCCCGGCCGCAAGGCCGGGGTATCAGCGTATTTTCGTAGCTGAAAACCTATACAGTAAAAGCGCAAAGTGGTATTTTTTCATTCATCACGTGCGCACAACTGGCTCCAAACGCCCCATACTCACGAGCAGCCATGAACCCCTTTGATTTCGACCTGTTTGTCATCGGCGGTGGCAGCGGTGGCGTCCGCGCTGCCCGCATGGCCGCCCAAAGGGGTGTGCGTGTCGCACTTGCCGAAGCACAGGGCACCGAAGGTCTGGGCGGCACCTGCGTGAACGTGGGTTGCATTCCCAAAAAACTGTACAGCTACGCTGCCCACTATGCCGAGGCCGCGCACGAAGCAGCAGGCTACGGCTGGGAAGGCGCGCCCCCTGCTCTGAACTGGCAGACCCTCAAAACCAACCGCGCGGCAGAAATCACCCGGCTGAACGGGGTTTACAGCAATTTGCTGCGTGGTTCCGGCGTGACCGTCTTCAACGCATTTGCCAGCCTGCAAGGTGGGCACACCATCGGACTGTCCATTCTGAATGCGGACGGCAGCACGGGCCACCAGCAAGTCACGGCGCGCCACATCCTGCTTGCGACGGGCGGCCGGGCACATGTGCCGCATTTTCAGGGAAGGGAGCATGTGGTCACGTCGGACGACATGTTCGACCTGCCCGCCTTTCCGCAACGTCTGGTGGTGGTGGGCGGCGGCTACATCGCCTGCGAATTTGCCTCCATCTTCAACGGTCTGGGGGCAAAAGTCACACAGTTGTACCGGGGCGAGCAGATCCTGCGTGGCTTCGATCAGGAGGTGAGGCACTTCCTGGCCAACGAAATGACCAAGGCAGGCGTGGATCTGCGTCTGCAAGCGGGTGTACTGGCTGTCGAGCGACAGCCAGATGGTCTGCACGTCAAGCTGGAGGACGGCAACGCCCTGGTGGCCGACACCGTCTTGTACGCCACCGGCCGCGTGCCGAATGTCGACGGTCTGGGGCTTTCGGCAACCGGTGTGGCACAGGGGGCGCAGGGCGCAGTATTGGTAAACGACCAATATCAGACCAACCTGCCCCACGTGTTTGCGGTGGGCGATGTGACTGCGCGAGTACAGCTCACACCGGTCGCGTTGGGCGAAGCCATGGTGGTCGTGGACCATCTCTTCGGCCCGGCGGCCGGCAAACCGCACCGGCAGATGGCCTATGACTGCATCCCCACGGCCGTGTTCACCCACCCCAACGTGGGCACCGTCGGCTTGACGGAAGCGCAGGCGCGCGAGCAGTTCGGGCACGTGACCGTTTTCCGGTCCGAGTTCCGGTCACTGAAACACACGCTCAGTGGCAGCACCGAACGCACACTGATGAAACTGCTCGTCGACACCGCCACCGACCGCGTCGTGGGCTTGCACATGGTGGGCGCTGAAGCCGGAGAAATCGTCCAGGGTTTCGCCGTGGCCATGAAAGCCGGTGCCACAAAAGCCGTTTTCGACAGCACATTGGGCATACACCCCACCGCTGCCGAAGAGTTTGTGACCATGCGCGACCCGGTCAAACCCAACTGAGCCGGCCCAACCCAACCAGGCCACCCTGCCGATGAACATGCTGCACCTGCCGCCATTTACAGCACCGACCCGGCACACCGATGCGGCCAGCGCACTGGCACAAGTCCGGGCCATTTACCAGCAAGGCATCGATCACTTGCGGGAAGGTTTGCAGGCTTACGTCAGAGACGATGCCGGGACGGATCGCCACCGGGTGCGGGCACACTACCCGCTGGTCAGGTTTCACGCCCAATCCAACCTCACCACTGAAAGCGCCACTGACGCCATCATTTCGGGGCGTTTAAGCTATGGTTTTGTGGCTGGTGCAGGCCGCTATGAAACGACCCTGACCCGCCCCGACCTGTATGGCGACTACCTGCTCCGCCAGTTCGAATTGCTGCTGCACAACCACGGTGGCGAACTGGAAATCGCCACCAGCAGCCAGCCCATTCCGATACATTTTTCGTTCGCCGAGCACGACCATGTCGAGGGGAACCTGCCGCCCGAACGCCGTGCGCGCATGAGGGATGTGTTCGATCTGCCCGACCTCGGCGTCATGGATGACGGCATCGCCAACGGCTCTCACGAGCCCGCACCCGGCGAGCCACAACCCCTGTCGCTGTTCACTGCACCGCGCATCGACTACTCGCTGCAACGCCTGCGCCACTACACCGGTACGGCTCCCGAATGGTTCCAGCACTTTGTGCTGTTCACCAACTATCAGTTTTACATCGATGAGTTCATTCGCCTTGGACATGCCGAAATGGCCCGGCCGGACAGCGACTACATCGCATTCGTCGAACCCGGCAACCTGGTCACCCGGCGCATCGGTTTGCCCGCCGAAGCCATCGACGCATGGGGCCAGGAGCCACCCCGGCTGCCACAGATGCCGGCATACCACCTGCTGAGGTCGGACCGCAGCGGCATCACGATGGTCAACATTGGTGTGGGCCCCAGCAACGCCAAAACCATCACCGACCACATCGCCGTGCTGCGTCCGCACGCCTGGTTGATGCTGGGCCACTGCGCCGGCCTGCGCAACAGCCAGCAGTTGGGAGACTACGTGCTGGCCCACGCCTACGTGCGCGAGGACCACGTGCTTGACGAAGAGCTGCCCCTGTGGGTGCCCATCCCAGCCCTGGCCGAGGTACAACAGGCACTGGAAGCAGCCGTGGCCGACGTGACGGGTGTGGCAGGCCACCAGCTCAAGAGCTTCATGCGCACCGGGACCGTGGCCAGCACCGACAACCGCAACTGGGAGCTGTTGCCGACCCGCAACGTGCCCACCACCCCACAGCGGCGCCTCAGCCAGAGCCGTGCCGTGGCGCTGGACATGGAAAGTGCCACCATTGCAGCCAACGGTTTCCGCTTTCGCGTGCCCTACGGTACCTTGCTGTGTGTGAGCGACAAACCCTTGCACGGCGAAATCAAGCTGCCGGGCATGGCCAACCACTTCTACCGCGAACGGGTGGATCAGCACTTGCGCATCGGCATCCGGGCCGTCGAGCTGCTGCGCAAACAGGGGATCGAGCAGCTCCACAGCCGCAAGCTGCGCAGCTTCGCCGAAGTTGCATTCCAGTGACACATTGAGCGAAACTGGCAGCATGCCCTTGCTGGACATCAAGACCATCCTCAGCCTCACCGCCTTGACGCTGTTTGCGGTGGCAGGTGCCATGAGCCTGGTCATGGGCCGGGAGCTGAGCCCGGCGGCACGCGCCGCACGGGGTAGCCTGATCGCTCAGGCGGGAGGCTGGACCACCATCGTCGCGGCCGAATTCATCTGGGAAATGCCGCTGTCAGTCGTGGCCATCACATGCGGGTCGCTTGCCAACCTACTGATGTTCAAGGCACTTGAAGGTTGGCTGGGGCCACGCCCCGGCAAACGCCTGTTGTACGCCCTGTGCATCCTGATGCCGCTGGGCTATGCCATCAGCTTCCAAAGCTACCCTGTTCGTGTGGGCTGGGCCAACATCCTGCTGGCCGTGCAGTTTGCCATCGTGGCCGTGGCAGTGTTGTGGACATCACCCCAGACTGAAGAAAAGGGCTGGCGCGTGCTGCTGGCCCTTTGCTATGCCCCGATGGCCGTGCTGACGCTGGGGCGTGGCATTCTGGGTGGTTGGTTCACCGAGTTGTACCCCACCTTCGCCACACCCCACCCCATCAACGTGGCAGCCCAGACAGCGGCCAACATGAGCCTGGTGCTGTCGACGGTGGCGGTGCTGGTTGCGTGGCGGAGGGAAGTGGAAATGCAACTGGAGCGCCAGGCCCACACCGACCCGCTGACCGGCCTGCTCAACCGCAGGGGCTGGATCAAGTATGCCGACATGATGGTTGCCCAGGCCCGCAGGCACCAGCACAGTGTCGGCGTGCTGATGCTGGACCTGGATCACTTCAAGCAGGTCAATGACCGGTACGGCCACGAAGCCGGCGACCGCGCCCTCATGCTGCTGGGCCAATGCATGACCTCGACCATGCGAGAAAGCGATGTGTGCGGCCGACTGGGTGGAGAAGAGTTTGCGCTGCTGTTGCCCCGCGTGAACGAAGCCACAGCCACTGCCCTGGACGAGCGCCTGCGCAAGATGTACCAAACCGTGACCAGTCAGCAAATGGGCATCACACTGAACTTCAGTTCAGGATTGGCGTTCTGCGATGTGGCCCACGCAGACGCGCTCAAAAAAGCCCTCATGCAAGCCGATGCCGGCATGTACCAGGCCAAAGCACACGGGCGGGGCCGCCTGTGCGCCAATGCCGATGTCAACATCACCATTCCGGATCAGCTGATCAGCTGATCAACCGGCCACCCGACCGAGGCGCTCGCTGCGAACCTTCTGCGCCACCAGCAGTGACAGCAGGGCCGACGACACACGGTTCATCGGGCCATCGGCACGACTGGTCAGCGCAATGGGCACCCTGGCACCCAACACAATGCCTGAGCCCGAGGCACCGGCCAGATATTCCAGCTGTTTGGCCAGCATGTTGCCCGACTCCAGATCAGGCACGGCCAGGATGTCGGCATCACCCGCCACCTGGGACCTGATGTGCTTCACCTCCGCCGCCCGGACGGAGACAGCATTGTCAAATGCCAGCGGGCCGTCGAGCAAGCCACCCGTGATCTGCCCCCGATCGGCCATTTTGCACAGTGCGGCGGCGTCCAGCGTCGACGGAATCGACGGGTTCACCGTTTCCACCGCAGACAGGATGGCCACCTTGGGCGTCTGCACACCCAGCACTTTGCAAAAATCGATGGCGTTCTGGATGATGCTCACCTTGTCGACCAGCTTCGGCTCGATGTTCAGCGCCGCATCGGTGATCAGCAAGGGCTTGTCGTACATCGGTACATCGAAGCGGAACACATGCGACATGCGCCTGCCTGTGCGCAAAGCGGGCTTGGCCAGTACCGCGTGAATCAGCTCGTCGGTGTGCAAGCTGCCCTTCATGATCATTTCGACATCGCCCTTGGCGGCCATGTCGGCACCCAGTTCGGCAGCTGCATGGCTGTGGGGGACATCGTGGAACTCGGCACCGGCCAGGTCAATGCCAGCCTGTTGGGCGACTTTTTCAATGCGGCTGCGCGGCCCGATCAGCACCGGCACGATGAGCCCGTAACGTGCGGCATCCATGGCCCCGCTGAGCGACCCGTCGTCACAGGGGTGCACCACCGCGCACCGCGCCGGCGAGATGCCCTCGCCCAACGCCAGCAAAGTCTTGAAGCGCGCTTCGGGGTCAAACAGCTGGATCTGCGGCGCACGGATGCTTTGCAACCGGACTTTTTCAACCGGGGCCAACACCTCGGCCACCCCGTGCAAAACGGGCTCACCCCGCTGGTTGCACACCTGGCAATCGAGCTTGACGTGCTTGTTCCGCTCTTCTTTAGACAGCACGGTCGCCACCACGGTGAGGGTGTCACCGATGCGGACAGGCCTCACAAAGTGGAGCATCTGATCCACGTAAATAGTGCCCGGACCAGGGAATTTGGTGCCCAGCAACGCTGAAATGAGCGACGCGCCCCACATACCGTGCGCCACCACGCCATGCATGAGTGTGTCGTTGGCATATTCAGGGTCCAGGTGGGCAGGGTTGGTGTCGCCGGAGACCGCAGCAAACGCCTTGATGTCGTCCAGCGAAAGCGTGCGGAACAACCGCCTGCTCTGGCCGACGACCAATTCATCAAACGTGACGTTCTCCTGCCACTCGGTACGGTGAGGTGTGTTCATGGGTTCTGTCAGGCCAAAGCCCTGTGTTTTAGAACGCTGCCATGACAGGCGCATGTCAGGCACGGCATGCCCCGCCAGCAACCTGGCGGCCGCTGCGGGAAAAGAAAGGGGAAACCGGGATCAGCCCAGATGCTTCAGATCAACCCCGTCGGCACCGGGCTTGAAGCCTTCGCGGGTCATGTGGTCGGACGCAGCGGTCATGAGGTTGCGTGTGGTGTCCAGACCGTAGTTTTCGATGGTCTGGCGCTCAACCCCGTAGCGCAGCACCAGCAAGCCCCGCAACTCGACCCAAGTGTGGGCCTGACGCCGGTCAGGACCCCTTGAACGCCCCCCGCTGACAGATCGACGGTCAGCCACACCGCCGCGCCGATCGTGGCCGTCAGGGGGCAAAACAGTCTTCACCTTGGCATTCGACTCGGCCATGACCTGATCGACCGCCTGTGGCGTGTCCAGGTTGACACCCAACGCAATCGCCAGGCGGGCGATGCGTGAATTCAACTCCTCGATCGACGCACCCACCCGTTTCAAATGGTCGGCCACAGCGGCTTGTTGCTCTTGCTCGACGGACATGCATCACCTCATCATGCGTAGTAACTGTGCACATGGGTGCACACCAGAACCGTACTGTAGGCCAACCAGGCCGCCAAAAGTGCAGTCGGGCACTCAAATCAAGGCCCTGATTGACGCAGGCTTGATGCACATCAAATTCGGGGGCACCATCACCCACTCGGCCGGGCTTGCACGAGGACCCGCCCGGCAGGCTCAGCGCCTGACGAGGCTGTTGGCCATGACCTCACCCATGCGCACGGGGCGCGTGGCCACCCAGTCGTGCTGGAAGCGCAAACCCGCCGACTGGGGCCACAGCATGACCACCGTCGACCCCAACATGAAGCGCCCCATTTCGTCGCCCTGCTTCAGCACGACGTCATCGTCGGCATAAGTCCAGGTTTCGACATCGGGTCGACGGGGCGGGTTGACCACGCCATGCCAGACGGTCGCCATGCTGCCCACGATCGTGGCCCCCACCAGCACCAGCACCATCGGGCCTAGCGGGGTGTCGAACACACACACCACCCGCTCATTCCGGGCAAACAAGCCCGGCACGCCCCGGGCAGTGGCCGGATTGACGGAGAAAAGTTCCCCCGGCACATACACCATGCGTGTGAGCGAACCCGCACAGGGCATGTGAATGCGGTGGTAATCGCGCGGGCTGAGGTAGATGGTTGCAAACTGCCCGTCCTGGAACTGGCTGGCCAGCGCAGCATCGCCCCCCACCAATGCCGTGGTGGAGTAACTGTGTCCCTTGGCCTGAAACACCTGGTCGCCACTGATGGCACCCAACTGGCTGATTGCACCGTCCACCGGGCACACCCAATCGGCCGCATCGAGCGGACGTGCATCCGACCGGAGTGGGCGGGTGAAAAAATCGTTGAAGGTGGCGTAAGCAGCCGGATCAGGCTCAGCCGCCTCGGCCATGTTGACGTTGTAGCGGCGCACGAACCACCGGATCACGGCTGTCGTCAACCCACCCCCCTGAGCCCGGGCAAACCAGCCTGCCAGTTGGGTCAACGCCTGTTTGGGCAGAACATATTGCGGGGCAACGGCCCAAAAATCGGACAAATCAGTCTCCTGTGGGTACCCAAGCCCCCTGGCAAGGGGCGGGAAGCGCGCACATTCTAAGTGTGCAGACACGTTGTGCCCTCCGCTTGCCCGCCCCTCGCTTTCCACCACATGCCGTGTACGCGACACACCCACCCGGCAGCAAGGAGAACGCGAGGACAAGGCAAGACCACGGCCGATCGGCCAGAATCCGGGCGTTGACCCAAACGGGTCTCACACAACGCCACAGCCACCATGACCACCGACGACACCCTGTTCGAAGCGATCAACCTGCACAAGCGCTATGGCGATGCGCAGGTTGTCAACGATGTGTCGCTGCACATCCGGCCTGGTGAGTGCCTGGGCGTGATCGGTCCGAACGGCGCCGGTAAAACCACCACACTGCGCATGTGCCTGGGCCTGACGCAACCCGACAGCGGCTGTGTCCGTTTCAGGTCACCCGGCACAGCGGCGCAGCCGGGCGGCTGGTTGACCCTGCCCGCCGATGCGCTGGCCATCAAAGCCCATCTGGGTGTGGTGAGCCAATTCGACACGCTGGACCCCGATTTCTCGTGCGCCGAAAACCTGCTGGTTTATGGCCGTTACTTCGGTCTGCCGGATGCCGAACTCAAAGCACGCATCCCCGGCTTGCTGGACTTTGCGGCGTTGGCGCACAAAGCGCAGGCCAAACCGGGCGAACTCTCTGGCGGCATGAAGCGGCGGCTGTCGCTGGCACGCGCGCTCGTCAACCAGCCAGCACTGCTGTTGCTGGACGAACCCACCACCGGCCTGGACCCGCAAGCCCGTCACCTGATGTGGGAACGCCTGCAGCAACTGCTCCAACAAGGCAAGTCCATCCTCCTGACCACCCATTTCATGGACGAAGCCGAGCGCCTGTGCAACCGCCTGGTCGTGCTGGATCATGGCCGGCAAATTGCAGAAGGGGCACCGCGCACACTGGTCAGCCAGCACCTGGAGCCCGATGTCGTCGAGGTGTACGGGCAAGGTGCACTGGCTCTCCAGCACGCCGATCTGGCGCGGCTGGCATCGCGCGTCGAGGTCAGCGGTGAAACCGTTTTCTTCTACACAGCACAGGCTGCTCCATTGCTGGCCGAATTGGCACCGCACCATGGCCTGCGCACCTTGCACCGGCCCGCCAACCTGGAAGACCTGTTTCTCAAGCTCACCGGTCGACAAATCCGCGCCGACGGCTGACCACACTTCGTCCGCACCGTCGGCTGCCGAACAGCCACGCGGTGCGACGTCAGGACCCGGTTCGCTTCCCAGAACCGGCTGTCGGGCCTCACAGATGTCATTGCGCAGGTGTCAGATCCCGCAGTCAGAGACTGCAAAGGGCGCGCACGTACAATCCGCCCCGTCATTTTTTACGGAGGTTTGACACAATGGGTTCTCAAGACGACGACAACACCGGCCTGGTTCTCGGGCTGCTGTTCGGGCTGTTGACGCTGGTGATTGCATTCGTGATCGGCATCGCAGCACTGCGTGGTTTTTCCAAGCCAGTTGCGCCTGCAGTGGCACCGGTCGCTGTGGCTGCCGCTGACAGCGATGCCAGCATCCTGGTTCAGGATGGTCTGGTGACCTTCTTTTTTGCATCGGGCCAAGCGACTCTGGCTGCCGGTGCCAACGAAGCACTGGCCAGCGTCGTCAAGGCTGTGGCCGACGGCAAAAAGGCCGTGCTGAGTGGTTTCCACGATGCCACCGGCGACCCCGAGAAGAATGCCGAGTTGGCCAAGCAGCGCGCCCTCGCCGTGCGCGATGCCCTGACGGCATTGGGCGTTGCTGCGGACAAGGTGGAACTGAAAAAGCCCGAGAACACCCTGGCCAGCGGCTCGGACAAAGCCGCGCGCCGCGTGGAGGTGGCGGTTCAATAACCGCCTGCCCCCTGGCACCGCGCCACAACAGCCCGAGTTACCTCGGGCTTTTTTTTGGCCTTTCGTACAGGCAGAATCGGCAGTAAGTGTTATATTTAACATAGCACTCACTGACACAAAATAAGCGCCGAAGGCCATTTTCATCCACAATCTGACATGCCCTACACACCCGCCACCTCCACCACAGTTGTTCCATTGCCCAACCACTGGGCGGCACCGAGGCTGTCCGGCCGTTGGTGGCCCGTCTGGCGGCGCAATTTGCTGGTTTGGAAAAAGCTGGCCATTCCCAGCCTGGTGGGCAACATTGCCGAGCCCCTGATGTGGCTGCTGGCTTTCGGCTACGGGCTGGGTGCGCTGGTGGGCGAGGTGGAGCTGGACGGCAGCCAGGTGCCCTACATCGTGTTCCTGGCCAGTGGCAGCATCTGCATGAGCGCCATGAACGCTGCTACGTTCGAAGCGCTGTACTCGGCGTTTTCGCGCATGCATGTGCAGAAAACGTGGGACGGCATCCTCAACGCGCCCGTTCTGCTCGACGACGTGGTGCTGGCCGAGATGCTGTGGGCCGCCTTCAAATCGCTGTTCACCGTCACGGCCATTCTGGGTGTGATGCTGGCACTGGGCATCAGCCACAGTGCCAAACTGCTGCTGGTGTTGCCCGTTCTGATGCTTGTGGGCATCACCTTCAGTTGCCTGGCACTGGTGTTCAACGCGCTGGCCAAGGGCTACGACTTTTTCACTTACTACTTCACCCTCGGGCTCACGCCCATGATGTTCCTGAGCGGCGTGTTTTTCCCCCGAAGCCAGTTGCCCCCTGCCGTACAGGTGCTGTCCGACGCACTGCCGCTGACCCATGCCGTGGCGCTGGTGCGCCCCTTGTTCCTCGATCGCTGGCCTGACAACGCCTGGTTGCACCTGGGCGTGCTGGCGGCCTACGCCCTCGCAGGATTCTGGGTGGCGCTGGCGCTCACCCGCAAGCGCTTCGCGAGTTGACAACACGGCCGGGCGCAAACACCCGTGCTGCGGCCACCTCAGCCTTTCAGCACCTCGTCATACAAGCAGTACAGGCTGGTACTCACGCCCAGCAACCGGATCTGACTGTCAATGCCCTCCGACCTGGCTGGCCGTCAGCGCTTTCAGGCCCACAACGCCGCAGCCAGCCAGCCACCGAACCGACGACGCGCCATCCCGCCCGCGACGGGCAATGCGGACACGCTTGTGTCATCCATGACCCTACCTCCTGCCCCAGGGGCAAATGCGATGCCGTACGCATCGCCGACTGCATTTTGCGTGGATGTCAGGCCCGCAGCAAGTCGGCCGCCGAGCGCACCACGCCCTGAACGCTGCCGTGTTCGGCGAACCGCTGGCGCAACCAGGTGGCATGGTTGCCATCGTGTGCGGCGGTGCGCTCGATTTCGTCCAGCGCAGCCAACGAGTCCAGCGCGACCGCATGCGGCTGCAACGTGCGCAAGGTGGCCAGCACGTCTTCACGGATGCTGATCTGCTCGCGCGTTTTGGGGTTGACCATGGTGCCGTCCAGGCCGAACCGGCAGGCCTGGAAGCGGTTGTAGGTGTAGACGAGGTAGTCGTCTTCTTCAGGCAATGGTTCACTGCGGGCTAACAGGTGGCGACACAGTGCCTGCAGGTAGCACGCCAGGGCTGCGGCGCGCTCGACCGTGAGAGGGGTGTCGCACACCCGCAACTCGATGGTCCCGTACTCGGGCTTGGGGCGGATGTCCCAATAAAAATCCTTCATCGACGTCACGACGCCGGTGGACTCCATCTTGGTGAAGTAGACGTTGGCAAACTCATCCCAACTCAACGTGAACGGCGCGCGGCCGCTCAACGGAAAAGCAAACACCGAGTTCAAACGGGCAGAGTCGAACAGCGTGTCCACACCCTGGAAAAACGGTGACGATGCCGACAGCGCAATGAAATGCGGCACATAGCGGTTGAGCGCATGCAACAGAAACAGGGCTTCGTCAGGACTGGCACAGCCCACATGCACATGCTGCCCGAACACGGTGAACTGCTTCGCCAGGTAACCGTACAGCCCCGACAGGTGCTTGAAACGCGGCCGGGCAAAAATGCGTTGCTCGAACCAGCGCTGGAACGGATGGGTGCCGCCCCCGGCAATCTCGATGTTCAGCCGGTCGCAGCCCGCCACCAGCGTGTTGCGGATGTCCTGCAGCTGCGCCAGGAGCGGCCCGTGGCGGGTGTGGATGCCGGTGGCCACCTCGATCATGCTCTGCGTCATCTCTGGCGTGACCACGCCAGGAAACGGTGCGCGGCTCAAAAGCTCCAGCAGGTCATCGGCGCTGCTGGACAGGTCAAAATCGTAGGCATTGACCAGTTGCAACTCCAACTCGACGCCCAGCGTGAGCGAATCTGATGACTTGAATGTTTCCAATGGCATGGGGGCGACCTGTGGCGAGAGTGCGGTGAGCGGATGTGGACAGATCAGCTGTCGTGCGACACATGGGCTTCTCGGGCGGCCATCAATGCACGCTGCGTCACCAGCGGCCCGAACAACTCGAGCACCAGCACCATGCCGGCAATGGTGGACAGCGTCCGCTCAGCCAGGTCGAACCCTACCACCCCGCTCTGCCCGACCATCAGCACCACAAAAGCCGACATGGGCGTCAGCGCCAGCCCGGTCATCAGACCTTTGCGGTAGGTGATGCCGCTGACGCGCGCAGTGGCCATGTTGACGGCCACGAACACAGCCGAACGCGCAACCACCAGCCACAACCCCAGCTCGATGCTGGCAAACACGTCGTTCCAGTCCAGCAAAGAGGCCACATAAACAAACAGGAACACACTGAGCAGGTCACCGGCCGAGCCGAAATTGCGCTGCGTCTGCGTGAGATGCACGCGCCGCTCGCGCGCCACGATGCCAAACGTGAGCGCTGCCAACAAGGGGGACAGTTTCAAGCCCGATGCCGCCGTGACCAGCAGCAACACCGCCAGCGCGAAGACGACGGTGGCACCCTCGGATGCCGCGTGCATGCGACCCTTGAGCAGCTTGGGCACCAGAAAGCCCAGCAACATGCCCACCGCCACCGACGTGGCCAGCACGTGCAGGCTGCCGAATGCGGCCTCCATCCAGTCGCCCGACACCCTGAACGTGCGCGACCCCATGACCAGCTTGAGCGCGAGCACCGACAGCAGGCAGTTGATGGCGGTCAGGTGCATGACCCGCTCGGTCACCTGGCCGGTGCTGCGCAGCTCGTGCACCACCCGCAAGATGCCCGCAGGCGAACTGGCCATGGCCAGCGCCGCCACCGCCAACCGGACGTGCAGGCGGAAATCGTCCAGCAGGCCCAGCAACCAGAACACCACCGCAAACGTCAGCAACGACTCGACAACGCCCGCCAATAGCACCCAGGGGTTGGCGCGGAACCACCGGAGGTTGATGCGGTAGCCCAGTTCAAACAGCACCAGCGCCAGCGCCACATCGGCCAGAAACGGCAGCCCGGCAATGTCAGGTGTCAGGTTGGGCAGGTTGACCGTGCCCACCACCATGCCCACCGCCACATAGCTGGACACGCGGGGAATGTGCCAGCGGTTGTAAGCCACGTCGCCCACCGCCCAGGCGGCCAGCAGCACCAGCGGCCACGCCATAGACTGGATCAGGAAATGGAGTTCGTTGCCCATCAGTCACTGAGCCCGAAACGGGTCTTGAGTTCCTGCAGGTTCAGTTCCTCCAAAACCTGATTCAGGCGCTCACGGGCACTGTGTTTGGCCTTGCCCACCCGGCTGGCCAGGATCAGCTCGTTCTTCATCGAGTGCTCCCAGCCGACCAGTTCGGTCACCGTCACCTGGTAGCCATGGGCTTCGAGCTGCAGGCAACGCAGCACATTGGTGATCTGGCTACCGAACTCGCGGGTGTGCAACGGGTGCCGCCAGATTTCACTCAGCGGCGTGCGGGACAGGCTCAGCGCCTTGTGCTTTCGCAACACACCCGCCACCTCGGCCTGGCAACAGGGCACCAGCACCATGTGCTGCGCCTGCTTGGCCAGCCCGAAGGCAATGGCATCGTCGGTGGCGGTGTCGCAGGCGTGCAGCGCGGTCACCACGTCAATGGTGTCGGGCAGGGTGCTGCTGGACAGTGCCTCCTGCACCGTCAGGGCCAGGAAAGACATGCGCGCAAAGTCCAGCTGTTCGGCCAGTTGGCGGGAACGCTCCACCAGCTCGGCGCGGCTTTCCACGCCATACACGTGGCCCACCGCGCGCTGGCTGAAGAAGCGGTCGTACAGCATGAAGCCCAGGTAACTCTTGCCCGCACCGTGGTCGGCCAGCGTGACATCGCCCCGGACATCGAGCACCTGCTGCAACAGGGGCTCGATGAACTGCAGCAAATGGTTCACCTGTTTGAGCTTGCGGCGACTGTCCTGGTTGAGCTTGCCGTCCCGCGTCAGGATGTGCAGGGCCTTGAGCAATTCAATGGATTGACCCGGTGCCAGGCCCAGTTGCTCGGCCACTGTGATGGCGGTCGAAGTGGGTGGACTCGGCTTGCCACGCGGGCTGGACGTGGTTGACAGGGATGCAGGGCGACGGCTCATGGCCCGATCATAGTGGGCGGGCCGCACCGCCTTTGGGGCCATCTGGGGGGAGGCATCGCCGTGGTCCGCCGGCGCGCATGCGGCCGCCAGCCCGGGCAGCCTGGGTACGCGCACAATCGGGACATGACCACACCACACGGGAAAACCCTGAACCACGCGCCGATTGATGCCCCCCCGGCAGCCGCCACCGATGCACACCCGTTCGAGCGGCTTACCCCGGATGTGGTGCTGGATGCCCTGTCCAGCATCGGTCTGTGGGGCGATGGCCGCCTGACGCCACTCAATTCCTACGAGAACCGGGTGTACCTGGCCCACCTGGACGAGCCCGTGCAAGGCCACCCCGCCGTTGTGCTGAAGTTCTACCGCCCGGAACGCTGGCGCACCGAGCAGATCGACGAAGAACATGCGTTCTCGGCCGAGCTGGTGCAGGCCGAGGTGCCCGTCGTGGCCCCGCTGGCGTTGCCAGGCATGGCCGACACTGGCAACGGAGCCCCTGCCACGCTGCACCGGCACGCCGGTTTTGGCTTTTCTGTCAGCCCGTACAAGGGCGGCCGCCGCCCGGAACTGGACAACCTGGACGTGCTGGAATGGACAGGCCGCTTCATTGCCCGCCTGCACAGCGTGGGGGAGGTGCGGCCATTCGTCCACCGCCCGGCGCTGAATGCGGCAACATTTGCCCTGGCGTCGCGCGACTGGCTGCTAGGCCACCACTGCATCCCGCTGGACATGCAATCGCGCTGGGAGGCCACCTTGACCCAAACGCTGACGGTGCTGGCACAGGTGGCACCCGAACTGTGTGGCAGCCCTTCATCCATCAGCACGTCTGAAACAATAGCTATAGATGCATATCAGAAAAGCGTTGAAGGCGATTTTTATTCAGAGAAAATATCGTCCGACGCTGACAGCATCCGAACCAACCTGCGCCTGCATGGCGACTGCCACCCGGGCAACATCCTGTGGACGCCGACCGACCTGCCCGGCGGGGGCCCGCACTTTGTGGACCTGGACGATGCCCGCACCGGCCCCGCCGTGCAAGACCTGTGGATGCTGCTGCCGGGTGACGACCGGCGTGAGCAAACCCTGGCACTCTCGGCGCTGATCGACGGCTACGAACAGTTCCGTCCGTTTGACCGGCGTGAGCTGCGGCTGATCGAGCCGCTGCGCACCCTACGCCAGATCCACTACAACGCGTGGCTGGCCCGCCGTTGGGCCGACCCCGCCTTTCCCGCCAACTTCCCCTGGTTTGGCAGCAGCGACTACTGGGCTGGCCAGATCCATCAACTGGAAGAACAGATCGAAGCCATGGAACGGCCGCCTTTGGTCGTTTAGGCGACAGATGGCAAGCCAGGGGTCGGGATGACCCTGTTTCCGCAAGGGTCTGCCACGGCCATACTCGCCGCGATGAAACACACCTTGCTGTGGCTGATGGCCTGCTGTCTGCAGCTTTGCCTGCTGACGACATCGCACGCCCGTCCAGCTGACACCACCTTTCCCACCCTCAACGCTGCGCCTGACGCGGCCGAGCCCATGCACGTCGGCAACCGCATGGGCTGGCTGACCGACCCGACACGGCAATTGACCCTGTCAGATGTGGAGGCCGACGGCCAGCCGTGGCGTGCCATCGACCGCCCCACGCCCAACTTCGGTTTTTCGGAGGCTGCTCACTGGTTCAGGTTCCGGGTGCAGGTGCCGGGCCAGCGCCCGGTCGATCGGTACCTGGAGCTGCCTGTGCCCTTCCTGGACGACTTGCAGGTGTTTCACCGGGCCGACGGGCCCCACACCCGGCAATATGCAGTTGGAGACACCCAACCCTTTGACAAGCGCCCTGTACAGCACCAGAACTTCGTGATGCCGGTCACGCTGCAACCCGGCATCAACGTGTTCTACATGCGGCTGGCCTCGACCGGCACCGTGGAAGCCAGCTTCCGGCTGTGGCCGCACGAAGCCTTTGTGGCCGACAGCAACCGCGAAAACCTGGCCAACGGCGCAGTGGCTGGCGTGTTGCTGGTGATGATGATCTACAACCTGTTTGTCGGTTTTTCACTTCGTGACGGCAACTACCTGCTGTACATCGGCTTCGTGGCCAGCTACCTGCTGTTCTATTTCACGCTGACCGGCTATTCCTACCAGCACCTGTGGCCCGAAGCGGTGCATTGGAACAGCATCGCCATCTCTTCCTTCATCGCCTCAACCATCGCTTTCACCAGCTGGTTCACCACTGTGTTCCTGCGGTTGCGCGCGTTTTCACCCAAGCTGCACCGGTTGATGCTGCTGTTTGGCTGGGCGGGCTGCGCGCTGTTTCTGGCCAGCCTGGTCCTGCCGTACGCCTGGACCATCCGCGTCGGCACCATTCTGGCCATCCCAGTCGCTGCAACTGCCTTGGTGGCGGGTTACTGGCGGTGGGCCTCAGGTGCCCAATTTGCCCGCTTCTTCTGTTTGGCCTGGACGGCCCTGTTGCTGGGATTTGTCGTCCTGACTGCCAACAAGATGGGCTGGATCGAGGCCAACGTCTGGACCAACAACGCATCCCAGATCGGGATCATCCTGCAAGTGGTGCTGCTGTCCTTCACGCTGGCTGACCGCATGAACCATGACCGCGCCAGGCGCATCGAGGCGCAGGAGGCAGCCCTGGCACACGAGCGCCATGCGCGCGAAAGCTCACAGGCGCTGGTGCGGGCCATCGAAGAATCCAACCGGGAGCTGGAGAACCGTGTGACAGCCCGGACAGCCGACCTGAACGAGGCCATGTCGCAGTTGCAGGCAGCCAATCACAAGCTGACCGAGCTGTCCACCACCGATGCGCTCACTCAGGTGCGCAACCGCGCGTTTTTCGACGAGGCATTGCGCAACGAAATCAGCCGAGCCTCCCGACACGGAGCGCAGTTGTCACTGGTGATGTTCGACATCGACCACTTCAAGAGAATCAACGACACCTACGGTCACCCGGCTGGTGACGCATGCCTGCGAGCCGTTGCGCACACCGCGCGCCAGTCCGTGCGCAGGGCTGGCGACGTGCTGGCCCGCTACGGCGGTGAAGAGTTCGCCATTGTGCTGGTGGACCTGGATGTCGCCCATGTACTGGAGCTGATCGACCACCTGCGCACCAGCCTGCAGTCCCAAACGGTGGTGTTTGATGGGCAAACCATCCGCTTCACGGCCAGCTTTGGCGTGGCACACGGCACCCCTCAGCCTGACACGCAGGGTGAACACATCCTGTCATTGGCCGATCAGGCGCTCTACCGAGCCAAGCACGAAGGCCGCAACTGCGTGCGGCACGCCGCGTTCTGAAGGTCAAGGCTGGTTCAAACCAGCCGGGCAACTCTCATCCGCCAGGTGCGTACTTGAAGTTCTGCACAAACGCCTTCAGGGCCGCCTCGGGCAATGGCCGGCTGATGAAATAACCCTGAATTTCCGATGCCCCCAGCGCTTCCATGAAATCGCACTGACGCTGCGTTTCCACGCCCTCGGAAACGGTGGTGAGCTGCAGTGACTGCGCAATGGCCGTGATCGCGCGAATGACCGCACGGTCAGTTTCTGTTTCGGTCACCCGCATCACGAACGCGCGGTCGATCTTGATGGTATCGATCGGGAAACGCAGCAGGTATTCGAGGGACGAATGGCCGATGCCAAAGTCATCAATGGCCACCTTGTAGCCTGCCGCCCGCAACTGGGTCAGCAGCTCGATGGCACGGTCCGGGTCCTGCATGGCGAGGCTTTCAGTGATTTCCAGCTCCACCAGGTGCGCAGGCGTCTGGTGTGCCTCGACCGCCGACTGGATCAGGCCAAACAACTCGGTGCCCATGAACTGCCTGGGCGACAGGTTGACGGCCACACGCAAAGGCATGCCCGCATTGGCCCACTCCGTGGCCTGGCGGCAGGCTTCGCGCAGCACCCAGGCACCCACTTCCTGAATCAGTCCCATGTCCTCGAGCAAGGGAATGAACTGCACCGGTGGCACCATGCCCCTGACTGGGTGTTGCCAGCGCAACAGGGATTCGACGCCCACGATGCGGTTGCCACGCAAGGCCATCTGCGGCTGGTAATGCAGGACGAACTGGTTGTTCTGCAAAGCCTTGCGCAGTTCCATTTCCACATCCAGCGAGCCCAAATGCCGGGTGGCATTCTGGTTTTTGGATGCCTTGAGCGTTTTGTAGCCCTGCAACCGTGCCTGCTGCTGGGCATCCCTGGCCTGGTTGAGCAGGGCTTCGGCCTCCTGGCCGTGCTCCAGGCTCAGCGACCAACCGGCACACACCGATACGAACACCTCCTGGTCGTTGACGGTGAAGGCTTGGTCCAGCGCCTGAACGACCCGCTGCAACTTGTCTTCAGCTTCAGATTCGTTGCGGCAGCGCAGCGCCAGGCCGAATTCGTCGCCGCCGACCCGTGCCAAGCCCACACTGCCGGCGCTGGCACTCTTGAGCCGCTGCGCCACCTGGGCCAGCAGGGCGTCGCCAGACGACTCACCCAGCGCTTCGTTGACGCGGGCGAACCGCGCCAGGTCAATCCAGCTGACCATCAGACCCAGGTGGCCGGCTTCGGGCGTGGCCAGAAAATCCCGGATCTGGCTCACGAACAACCTGCGGTTGGCCAACCCAGTCAGTTCGTCGTGAAACGCCAAGTAATCGACCATGGCCTGGGTGCGGCGAGAGTCGGTCACGTTCTGGAACGCGCCGAACACGCGTGCGGGTTGCAACGGGTCGTCCTCTTCGGCCCGCTCACCCGTCATGGTGATGATGCGTTCGCCCACAGGCGCATCGTCATGCAGCCGAAACTCCACGTCCAGCTTGCCGCCTGACTCGCGCACGGCCAGGAACGCCTGGCCCACCCGGTTGCGGTCGCCCGGGTGCACCGTGGTCAGCAGGTCAGCCAGAGTGGTGGGTGGCTCCCCCCCCAGAAGGGTGCCGGCATCGTCGGACCATTCGAGCTGGTTGTAATCGGCCGTCCACACCCAGAAACCCAGACCAGCGATGCGCTGCGCCGCCGCCTGACGCTGGCGCACGCCCCGCAATTCGCGGTTCAGTTCGCTGCTGCGCAGGGCGTAACGCACCCGCTGCGCCAGCAAGGGGAAGTTGATGGGCTTGGTGATGAAATCGGTGGCCCCGGCCGTGAACGCGCTCTCGATCGATTCAAGGTCTTCACTGCCCGTCAGCATGATGATGGGGGTCGCGTGGCCATCCAGCTGGCGAATCAGGGCGCAAGCGTCAAAACCATTCATGCCGGGCATCTGCACGTCCATCAGGACCAGGTCGGGCCGGTGGGAGATGAAGGTGTCGACGCCATCCTGGCCCGTGGGTGCCAGCAACACCTCGTAGCCATGTTTGCTGAGAACGGCCTGCACCAGCTTGCGCGTGGTGGGGTCGTCATCCACCGCAAGCAGTGTCGGGGGACGTGGGTCGTTTGAGCTCACAGCGGGCAATGAAGAAGTGGTCAGTCTGCGACCATTGTAAGCACGGAGCGACTGCTCACCGCAACCGCCAGCCGCAGGTTTCGTCCAGGCTTTGCCGCCCCGGCGTCAAATGCGACACCCCCGTTGCAAAAAAGCTCTCCACGCGTATTCCGTATGGGAAAAAGACCCCAAAAAGACCTCAGCGGCAAAACCGACGGAGGGCCATTATTGATAGCTACCTTTGCCTATTCGGAAAGCGCTGGAAGCCTGAAACATGCCAAAAATCAGACCAGCAGGGCATTCACGCGCCTGACGTAGGCGGCCGGATCTTCGGGCAAGCCGCCTTCGGCCAGCAATGCCTGGTCAAACACGATGTGCGCCAGATCGTCGAAGTAGGCACTGCCCTCGAGCTTCTTGACCAGCGCGTGCTCTGCATTCACTTCCAGAATGGGCTTGCTGTCGGGGGCCTTCTGGCCGGCTGCCTTGAGCATGCGTGCCAGCTGGTTGGACATGTCGCCATCCTCCACCACCAGGCAGGCCGGGGAATCGACCAGGCGCGTCGTCACGCGCACATCCTTGGCCTTGTCTTTCAGGGCCTCCTTCAGCTTGTCCAGCACAGGTTTGAAGCTTTCGGCTGCGGCCTCGGCCGCTTTCTTTTCTTCCTCGTCCTGCAGCTTGCCCAGGTCGACCGCGCCTTTGGCCACGCTTTGCAGCGGGGTGCCATCAAACTCGTACAGGAAAGACAGCGCCCACTCGTCCACCCGGTCGGTCATCAACAGGACTTCGATGCCCTTCTTCTTGAACACTTCCAGCTGCGGGCTGTTTTTGGCACCGGCCAGTGTGTCGGCGGTGATGTAGTAAATGGCCTCCTGGCCTTCCTTCATGCGGGCCTTGTAGTCGGCAAAGCTGACGTTGACGCCGTCGGTGGTGCTGGAGGCAAAGCGCAACAGTTTGGCGATTTTGTCCTTGTTAGCAAAGTCTTCACCCAGGCCTTCCTTCAGCACGCTGCCAAACTCCGCATAGAACGCGGTGTACTTGCCTGCGTCTTTTTCGGCAGCGGCTTTGTCTTCGGCGCTCAGCACGTCGACCACATCGCTGTTTTGACCGTCCGCGCCTTCAGTGGCGGGCAGCTTGTCTTTTTTCGCCATGTCTTCCAGCATGCCCAACACACGGCGGGTGTTGCCTTCGCGGATGGCTTTCACGTCCCGGCTTTCCTGCAGCAGCTCGCGACTGACGTTCAGGGGCAAGTCAGCCGAATCGACCACGCCCTTCACCCAGCGCAGGTAGCTGGGCATCAGCGCCTCGGCGTCGTCCATGATGAACACGCGCTTCACGTAGAGCTTGATGCCGGCCTTTTTATCGCGGTTCCACAGGTCCTGGGGGGCTTTGGCGGGGATGTACAGCAACTGCGTGTACTCGGTGCTGCCTTCCACCCGGTTGTGGCTCCAGGCCAATGGCGCAGTCTGGTCGTAGCTGATGTTTTTGTAAAAGTCAGCGTACTGTTCCTCGGTGATATCTTTTTTGCTGCGTGTCCACAGAGCACTGGCCGAGTTGACTGCATCCCACTCGTCTTTCTTGACGTATTCGCTCTTCTCGGCATCCCACTCCTCTTTCTGCATCAGGATGGGCAGGCTGATGTGGTCAGAGTATTTGCCGATGATGGTCTTCAGCTTCCAGTGGCTGAGGTACTCGGACGCGTCGTCGCGCAGGTGCAGCGTGACGCTGGTGCCGCGTGCGGGGCGGTCAATGGTTTCCACCTCGAAGTCGCCGGTGCCCCCGCTGATCCAGCGCACGCCCTCGGCAGCGCTCAAACCGGCGCGGCGACTTTCGACGGTGATCTTGTCAGCCACGATGAAGCCGCTGTAAAAGCCCACGCCAAACTGGCCGATCAGTTGGGCGTCTTTCTTCTGGTCGCCACTCAGACGGCTCATGAAATCCTTGGTGCCGCTCTTGGCAATCGTGCCCAGGTGGTCGATGGCCTCCTGCTGGCTCATGCCGATGCCGTTGTCGGTGATGGTGATGGTCTTCGCTTCCTTGTCAAACGACACACGCACGTCAAGGTTGGGCGCGTCCTCGAACAATGCATCGTTGTTCAGCGCCTCGAAACGCAACTTGTCACACGCATCAGACGCGTTGGAGACCAGTTCACGCAGAAAAATCTCCTTGTTCGAATACAGGGAGTGTGTGACGAGGTGCAGCAGTTGGGCAACTTCGGCCTGGAAGGAAAGGGTTTGCTTGCTCATGTGATGACAAAAATGGAGGAAAGTTGGAACAAGGTTGGCGGGGTGTTTCAACGGCAGAAACACCCTCCACAACGCGGCTACATGGCGGCGTGCCAGCAGATTTCAAGTGCCCATGGTAGGCAGCTGCCCCTCGCACTGACCGACCGTCAGCACGTATGCTGCACACAACCACCTGAATGCACTGCATGACCCAACTCCAAGCCCCCTCACACCCCCCTTCGAAAGGGCCTCGCCGCCTCCTGCGGCATGTCCAGCCTGCCGACTTGCGGGCTGTGGCCCAACTGGCCACGCAGGCCACGCTGGGTGTGGTCAACCTGACAGAAGGTGTTCACCAGTCCGTGCTGCGGACCGTGGGCGGCAGGCGGGGCAACACGCCCGGTTGTGCGGCAGGCCTCACCGGTCTGGTGTACCGCAGTGTGCGCGGGGTGACTGGCCTGGTGGGCAACACTCTGGATGCCGCGCTGGCAGGTTTGGTACCACTGCTGACCCGGACCACTGACGCACAGGCAGCCGACAGCCCGGAACGCGCCCGTGCGCTGGCCGTGCTGAACGGCGTGTTGGGCGACCACCTGGCCGCACATGACAACCCCCTGGCGCTTCCGATGACGCTGCGCCTGAACGGTCGGAACTGGCAACCTGAACACAGCACCGAACTGGGTGACCAGCCTCCGGCGCACGTGGTGCTGACCATCCACGGCCTGTGCATGACCGACACCCAATGGCAGTGGAACGGGGTCGATCACGGTGCCCACCTGGCCAGCAAACTGGGGGCCCAGCGGCTGAGCCTGCGCTACAACACCGGCCTGCACATTTCCGACAACGGTGAGAAATTGGCCCGGCTGCTGGAGCGGTTGGTGGCCGCCTGGCCCGTGCCACTGACACGCCTGACTCTCATTGCGCACAGCATGGGCGGGCTGGTGGCGCGCAGCGCCCACGCCGCCGGCGTGGCAGCCGGGCACACCTGGCCCAAACACCTGAAAACACTGGTGTGCCTGGGCACGCCTCACCACGGTGCCCCGCTGGAGCGAGCGGGCGCGTGGGTGGACACCCTGTTGCAACTCACGCCCTGGTCTGCGCCCTTCGCACGCCTGGGCCAGCTGCGCAGCGCTGGCATCACCGACCTGCGCCACGGTTGGGTGCTGCCACGCGACTGGCAGGCGGAAAGCCCAACAGGGGCGTGGACGCGAGCCGCGCACCACCATGCCGACAAACGGACGCCGCTGCCATTGCCTGCTGGGGTGGACTGCTACACCATTGCCGCCACCCTGGCACCCAAAAGCAGCCTGCTGGCCGAACGCCTGACAGGGGACGGTCTGGTGCCGCTGAACAGCGCGTTAGGCAAGCACGACAAGCCCGGCATGCGGCTGGCTTTCCCGGTTGAACACCAGTGCGTGCTGTACCGGACCGGTCACGTCGAACTGCTGGGCAGCCCGCGAGTCACGGCCCAGCTGGAGCACTGGCTGGTGAACGGTCAGAACCGCTCGCCGGCCCCCAGGTAACGCCACTGCCCGGCAGGCAGGTTGCCCAGCACCACACGGCCCATGCGAATGCGCTTGAGGCCCACCACCTTCAGCCCCACCTGTTCGCACATGCGGCGGATTTGCCGCTTCTTGCCCTGCGTCAGCACAAACCGCAATTGCTCCGGGTTCTGCCAGTCCACCTGTGCAGGTTTCAGTGGCTCGCCGTCCAGGCTCAACCCATGACGCAGCAGGGCCAGGCGGTCCGGTGGAAACACGGCTTGCACATCGGTGGTCACGTCCTGGCCATCCGGCGCGACCCACGTCACGCGCACCAGGTATTCCTTTTCCAGTTCACTGTCTTCACCGATGAGCTGGCGGGCCACCCGTCCATCCTGGGTCAGCACCAGCAGGCCCACCGAATCGATATCCAGACGACCGGCCGGTGCCAGCCCCTGTAACTGACTGAAGTTGAAGCGGTTACGGCTGGTGTCGCCCTGCCAGTGCGTACGCGGGTTGATGAGCGAGACCGCTGGTTGGTGCCCATCTTCAGCCTGCCCGCTGACAAATCCCATGGGCTTGTGCAACAGGATGGTGACCTGTTGCTGCTGTTCGCCCTTGGCCTGTTCGGACACTTCGATCACATCGGCGGGTTTGACGAGCATGCCCATTTCGGCCACCACACCGTTTACCGTCACCCAGCCACGTTCGATCCAGGCGTCACCCTCGCGGCGCGAGCACAGGCGCAGCTCGGCCATGCGCTTGTTCAGGCGGATGCCATCTGCCGCATGGGCGGGCAAGGCTGCTTCAGCACGGATGCGAACCGCCCCAGCTGGCTTGCCTGCAGCCGCGCCAGACCGCTCGACGGGGTGGGCCTGACGGTCAGGCGATGTTGGGCTGGTCCGGCGTTCACCGCCTGAACGAGCAGGTTGCGGACGTGCAGGCGGCTGGGCAACCTGACTGCGGGCACCCACCGTTTTGTCAGGCGAAGCTGGAGGCCGGACATTTCGCTGAGGTTTGGGCTGAAATCCGCGGCCAGGCGCAGCTTGGGCGGGCGGCCAGCCGCCTTCAGGTTCGGGTGTCGGGTTGGCCAGGCGCGCCAGCGCACGGGCGCGCTGCTCGCGCAGTTGTTTCTGGTCGGCACTCAGGCCTAGCGGTTTGCGTTCAGTCATGGCCCCGATTGTCCGGTCTGCCAAGCCAGTTCTGGTGCCAACGGTCGCAGGACTGCTCAAATTCATCCGCCGGAACGGGCTTGCTCATGTGATAGCCCTGCGCCTCATCACACCCCAGGGCGCCCAATGCTTTCAGAATGTGTGCGTCTTCCACACCTTCGGCGACCACCGTCAGGCCGAGGTTGTGCGCCAGGTCGATGGTGGACCGAACGATCTTGGCATCACTGTTGTCACTCGTCATGCCCATGACAAACGATTTGTCAATTTTCAGTTCACTGACCGGCAATCGCTTGAGGTAGGCCAGTGAAGAATAACCCGTGCCAAAGTCGTCAATCGACAGCTTGAACCCCTGGTCCGCCAGCTTGTTCAAGGTGGACTCGGCCCTGTGAGGGTCATCCATGATGGCACTCTCAGTGATTTCGAGGCAAAAACCATGCGACGGTGCGCAATGCAAAGCCAGCAAATCGGCTAACCGGGTGGGAAACGACAGGTCCAACAAATCGCGTGTGGACAGGTTCACAGCAATCCGAACCGGTCGCCCGCCCATTTGCAGGCCCGCCCATTGGCGAGCGGCCTCTTCGAACATCCATAGCGTCAATTGCCTGATAAACCCGGTTTGCTCGGCAAACGGAATGAAATGGAACGGTGGCACCAGCCCGCGAACAGGATGTTGCCACCTGACAAGCGCTTCTGCTGCCACCACTTGACCCGTGGCCACACTGATCTTGGGCTGCAAGTACAACCGCAGTTCGCCCTGTTCGACAGCGCGACGGAGGTCGGTCAGCAAAGACAGGTTCTCGGCGCTCGATGAATCAAGTTTGGATTCGTACACCAACACACCGGCAGCACGGGATTTGGCCGCATGCATCGCAATCTCAGACCGGCTGAGCAACACATCAGGCTGGTCTGCATGCGCGGGCCACGACGCGACCCCCATGCTGGCGCTGACGTCCACCGTCTGGCCACGCAGGGTCAGCGGGTCTTCAAACAGCCGAGCCACGGCCTGTGACACACCATGAGCGCCCTCCTGCTCGGTGCGATACAGCAACAGGCCAAATACATCACCCCCCAGGCGGGCCACCATATCCTGCTTTCGCCGCAACACCGTCTGGAGCCTCTGCGCCACGGCACACAGAAGTTCATCACCCAGGGCATAACCCAGCACGTCGTTGACGTGTTTGAAACGGTCCAGATTCAGTGTGACCACCGACACCGGTACCGAATCAGCGGGATGAATCAGCATCGCCTCGAACAAGGCTGCCCGAAACTGCTCTCGGTTGGGCAGACCGGTCAGGCGATCCCAGTAGGCCAGACGCTCAACTTCAGCCTGTTTGGCAGCAATGCTTTGCCTCATCCGATCGAAGGCGAGTGCCAGCGCCCCCACCTCATCCCCTTGATGTGTACCTGGCACCGCTGTACCGAAATCACCGCTTTTCAAGCGGTTGGCTGCTTCCACCAGGCCTTGCAAAGGGCGCGTGACCCGACGGGCATTGAAAAAACTGCCCAACGCAAACAGGCCCAAACCTGCCAACGTGATCAGCAAGAGGACGATTTGCAGGCGATGAAAGGGTGCCAGCGCCTCGTCCACAGAACGAAGCAACACCGTGCGAATACCCATCTGATTGCCGGACAACGCGACCGACCGCGCGACCATGTCTTCACCGCCCACCCGAACTGTCCCGCGGCGGCTGTCCGCCCAGTCGACACCCAGCGCCTGTTCAGGGCTCAAACTGCTGACAGCCAGCTGCTCGTCACCCGCATCACTCGCGGCCTTGGTCACCAGCGCAATGTGCACGTTCAGCAGGTGAAAGACATCCGTCGCCAGCTTCTGGTCCAGGGGAAAGCTCATCAACACCCAACCGGTGATCACGGGGGCACGCATGGGAACCAGCACAAACTGGTAGGGCGCCCCCCCCAGCATGGCAATCTGGCGCCCACCGGACGTGCGGGCCAGATCGGCCGTCACGCGGCTCAATGCCGCTGCATCGAGAGCCGCCACCTGCTCGTTCGAAGAAGCACGCAACTGAAGATCAAGCGAAAAATAGGCTGTCAGGTGCGCACCAATGCGGTCGCCCTGGTTTTCAAGGGCCGATCGGATGGTTTCCAGGTCACCAGTATTGACGGCATCACGGAAACCAAAATCTGCGGCCAACACCGATGCGCCCAATGCCAGCTTGTCGGCATGCTGATTAAGCACGCGCAGCCAGACCCGCTCGCCCACTGCCAGTTCTTGACCGATTTGCCGCCTTGCGTTTTCCGCAATGAAGCCACGCACCACGCCATACGCCAGCAACTGGACTGCCAGCAGGAGCAGCATCGACGTGGCAACAATTCGGGCCGCCAGCCCCCACTGATGCCAACTCCGAAGCCGTTCAGGCCTCATTTCTGCAAACCAGTCAAAGTCACCGTGGTGGCCTGCGTGCCATCCACCACCCGTAGGGAAGTTGCCCGCGCCTCTGCACCCGTGGGCAACCTGGGGTGCCACGACCGCAGGGTGTATTGCCCGGCCGGCACGTTATCCAGCCGGACCTGGCCGGACGCAGACGACGTCCCGAAATAGGGTGTATCCACCACCACAATCCACCCCACCATGTCGTCGTGAATGTTGCACCCCAACACCGCGACGCCGCTGCGGTCAAACACCACTGGGTTCGCTGGTGTGCCGGTGTACAGCTTCAACTCGAATTGTTTCGTCTGAGAAAACGAATAGACGTGGTGGCGAACCGTGTCACGGTTGGGGAAGCTCACCGCCGTTCCTTTGGTCACCACCAACACATCGGGCACAAATGCTTTCGACTGCTGCCCCATTTCGGCCCCGCTGAGCGGCTTGGTCGCTTTGGCTGCCTCGGCCGAGTCCAGGAACACCACTGCGCCACCCAACGGTGCTACGCTGGCGTCCTGAACCAGCACCTGCACAGTGGCTGCCGCAGCGGCGACAGGGCCGCCCCAGCAGATCACCGCAGCCAATACCGCCCAAGCCCAGCGGAACGCTGGATGCGACCGGGAGCTTCTCACCGGTTGGCCTGCATACATGGCTGTCAAGGCTCGATTGCCATGCCAATGATGACCTGTCCAGAACCCAACGTGCCCAGCAACGTGGCCTTGCCTGACGTCAGGTCAACCCGGTAGAGCCGGGTACGAACATCCGTCGCGGTGCGGACTGCCAGCAGCGGCGTGTTGCCCACATCTGCAATGTCAAAAGCAGCATCCAACAATGGACCTGTCCCGAGCTCGCCAACCGTGCGCAATACGCCGAGGTTGGGGCTTTCCACGGGCTCGACGCCTTCCCTGGAGCCTTGCAGGACCAGTGTGCCCAATCTGCTGTCGATGACGAAGTTGGTCGTGAGCTTTTCGTTCTTCAGGTTATAGGTGTAGGCCGTCGCAGCCACCTGAGGCCGTTGGCCGGTTTGCGGGTCAGGGTCTGCAAAACGCAGGTCAGGGTCGGGCTGAACACCCTCGGCAGCCGCATCGAAATCCACCATCGCCCCCGTGTCCGGATGCAACCGCAGGTTCTGACCAAGTTCACTCACCACCCGAATACGATCCACCGTCGGATTGAAGTCCACGCCAAACTGCGTGCCTCGCAAAGGCACTTGCAGCCGACCGTTGCCCACTGGCGCCAGTTGGGCGGTCTGTACATCGAGCGTGTAAAGCTGCCCGGTGCGTCCGAGGGCATACAACACCCCTTTGGCTACTCTGAAATCCATGCCGACCAACTGCTCGCCCACGGGCAAACCGCGCAGCGGCAAGGCCGCGCGCACCTCCCAGGGGTTGGTGGTGTGCACGCGTATCAAGTGACCATCCTTTGTCACAGCCACCAGGCTCTCCTTGGTCTCATTGGGCCAGGGCTCTACCAAGTGAGCACAACCTGCAAGCAAAGAAACCGATGTCAGCAAAGCGGCACATCCCGCCTTCTCAAACAGATCACGCAACACATTCCGCACGGCTACACCCCTCAGTTTCAGACAAGACATGACCTGTACTCTACACATACAAAGCAGGCAGACCATTCAGTGGATGCCGTAACCCCGCAATGCCGCGCGATCCAGCACCCGCAAGCCACCGTATTCCACGCGGAGCACACCCTGGGCGGCCAAACTGGTCAGGGCTTCGTTCACCCGCTGGCGGGACAAACCCACCAGGTAAGCCAGTTCCTGCTGGGTGATGCGCAACACCTCGCCCACGCTGGGATACAGCAGTGGGTTGACCAGCGACGCCAAACTGCGTGCCACCCTGACCTCGGGGTTGGTGAGCCGGTCAATTTCCCGCGCGGCAATGAACTGCCCCAGACGCTCGTTGAGTTGCAGCATGACAAAACGGTTGAAACCGAGTGAATGCTCGATCAGCCAGTGAAAGCTGTCGGCCGGCAGTCCCGCCACCCGGCTTTTGCGCAGCGCCTGGATGTTGTAACGGTACACCTCGCGCTTGAGCACAGTGCCCTCGCCAAACCACCCCCCCGGCGCCACCCCCGTGAACGTGATGACCGGCCCCTGGCTGTCGTCATTGCTCATTTTCAACAGACCATCGACCAGGCCGAACCAGAAATTGGCCGGCTTGCCCACCCGGCAAATGACATCCCCTGCCTGAGTCTCGGTGACGATCAGGTCATGACACGCTCGGTCCCGTTCGTCGGGTGTCAACGCTGGCAACCAGGGTACAGCCGATAACTCATCGGGCGTCAGCGGTCGGGCACGCTGCCGGAGCAATGGAATGGTCGTCATGGCGACAAAGCACCTCCAAATTTGCACCAACCTAGGGAAAGTCCTAGGAGGGTTGTCCCCCAATTGTCGTTGGAACGACAACATAACGTCAAACATCTCCCTACTATCACGGCAGTTCAAAGCTCGGCGCACCGAACATGCACAACAGCAGTACTGCCCGAGCCCACACAGCGCACATCAGGAGACGTCATGCGGACCACGTTCCCACAGTTACTGCTGAACCACGCAGCCCAGCGGCCCAACGCGGCAGCCATGCGTGAGAAAGAGTACGGCATCTGGCAAAACACCACCTGGGCAGACATGTTGGCCCTGGTCAAACACATGGCCTGCGGCCTGCACCAGGCCGGCCTGCACCGGGGTGAGCACCTGATCGTCGTCGGTGCCAACCGCCCCCGCCTATACGCCACCATGCTGGCCGCCCAGTCCCTCGGTGCCATTCCCGTGCCGCTGTACCAGGATGCCGTGGCTGCCGAGTGCGTGTTCCCCATCAACAACGCGGAAGTCCGCTTCGCTGTGGTAGAAGACCAGGAGCAGGTGGACAAGATGCTCGAAATCCGCGAGCAGTGCCCCCAACTCAGCCACATCTACTACGACGACCCGCGCGGCCTGCGCAACTACGACGAAGAAGGCCTGGCTGCCCTCGACGAATTGATTGCAGGCGGCAAGGTGTTTGCCGATGTGCACCCGCAGTTCTTTGAAGACGAAATCAAAAAGGCACAGCCGGACGATGTGGCCGCCATGTTCTTCACCTCGGGCACCACCGGCAACCCCAAGGGCGTGGTGCACACCCACTTCACGCTGCTGAACCGTGCCGATGTGGGCGCACGCTTCGACAAACTGGGCCCCACCGACGAAGTGCTGGCCTATCTGCCACCCGCCTGGATTGGGCAGAACATTTTCAGCTACGCACAGTGGCTGGCTGCTGGCTATGTGGTGAACTGCCCCGAATCATCTGCCACTGTCACCATCGACCTGAAAGAGGTGGGCCCCACCTACTACTTCGCGCCACCCCGCGTGTTCGAAGGCCTGCTGACCAGCGTGATGATCCGCATGGAAGATGCTGGCAACCTCAAGCGCAAGATGTTCCATTACTTCATGGACATTGCCCGCAAGGTCGGCCCCCAGAAAATGGATGGCAAGGCTGTGGGTTTTGGCGACAACCTGATGTACGCGTTGGGCAACCTGTTCGTCTACGGCCCGTTGCGCAACACGCTGGGCTTTTCCCGCGTGCGGGTGGCCTACACCGCTGGTGAGGCCATCGGCCCCGACCTGTTCAGCTTTTACCGCAGCATCGGCATCAACTTGAAGCAGTTGTACGGCTCGACCGAAACCGCCGTGTTCGTGTGCCTGCAGCCTGACAATGAGGCCCGTGCCGACACTGTGGGCGTTCCCTGCGAGGGCGTGGAAATGAAACTGGCCGACAACGGTGAGTTGCTCATCAAGTCGCCCGGTCTGCTGAAAGAGTATTACAAGAACCCCAAAGCCACCGCCGAGGTGCTGACAGCAGATGGTTGGTACCACACCAGCGACGCCGGCTTCATCGACAGCCACGGTCACCTGAAGATCATCGACCGCGTGAAGGACGTCGGCCGCATCAAGGGTGGGCCGAACGACGGTGCCATGTTTGCGCCCAAGTACGTCGAGAACAAGCTCAAGTTTTTCAGCCATATCAAGGAAGTGGTGGCCTTCGGTGACCAGCGGGATCGCGTGTGCGTGATGGTCAACATCGACTTCGATGCCGTGGGCAACTGGGCTGAGCGCCGCAACCTGCCCTATGCCGGCTACACCGACCTGGCCCAGAAGCCCGAGGTGTACCAGCTCATCAAGGAATGCATCGAGAAGGTCAATGCCGACCTGGCCCAGGACAGCCTGCTGGCCGGCAGCCAGATCAGCCGCTTCCTGGTGCTGCACAAAGAACTGGACGCAGACGACGGCGAACTGACACGCACCAACAAGGTTCGTCGGGGCTTCATCGGAGACAAGTACGGCGTGCTGGTCGATGCGCTGTATGGCGGCAAGGCCGAACAGTTCATCGAGACGGTGGTCAAGTTCGAAGACGGCCGCACCGGCAGCGTCAGCGCCACCCTGAAGATGGGTGACACCAAGACGTTCGCGCCCGTCAAAAACGCCGCCTGATGCAGCCCGCGGCCGCACAGCACACCTACGCCTGAAAGACCTCAACCATGGCAGACAAGAAAATTGGCGACGTCATCCTTGACGTGAAGAACATCAGCTTGCGGTTCGGCGGCGTGAAGGCGCTGACCGACATCAGCTTCAACGTCAAGGAACACGAAATCCGCGCCATCATCGGCCCCAACGGTGCCGGCAAAAGCTCGATGCTCAACTGCATCAACGGCGTGTACAAACCGCAGGAAGGCTCGGTCACGTTCCGTGGCCAGACGTTCAAGCACATGAACAGCCGCCAGGTGGCCGAAATGGGCATCGCCCGCACGTTCCAGAACCTGGCGCTGTTCAAGGGCATGAACGTGATCGACAACCTGATGTCCGGCCGCAACCTGCGCATCAAGAGCAACCTCTTCCTGCAAGCCCTGCGCATCGGCCCTGCCGAGCGCGAGGAAGTGGCCCACCGCGAAAAGGTGGAGCACATCATCGACTTCCTGGAAATCCAGGCCTACCGCAAGACCGCTGTCGGCCAGCTGCCCTACGGCCTGCAAAAGCGCGTCGACCTGGGCCGTGCGCTGGCCATGGAGCCGCAGGTGCTGCTGCTGGACGAACCCATGGCCGGCATGAACGTGGAGGAAAAGCAGGACATGTGCCGCTTCATCCTCGACATCAATGACGAGTTCGGCACCACGGTCGTGCTGATCGAGCACGACATGGGCGTGGTGATGGACATTTCCGACCGGGTCGTGGTGCTGGACTACGGCAAGAAGATCGGCGATGGCACCCCCGAAGAAGTCCGAAACAACGAAGAAGTGATCAGTGCCTATTTGGGCACGTCGCACTGAGGAGCAAGCTAAATGGCCTTTTTTCTTGAAACCCTGTTCGGCGGCCTGATGGCCGGGATGCTCTATTCGCTGGTGGCACTGGGCTTTGTGCTGATCTTCAAGGCATCCGGCGTGTTCAACTTCGCCCAAGGTGCGATGGTGCTGTTTGCCGCACTGGCGATGGCCCGCTTCTCCGAGTGGATCAACGCCGGTCTGGGCGGCGACAGCCTGCTGGTGGCCAACATTCTGGCGTTCATGGGCGCGGCAGCGTGCATGTTTGCGGTGGCCTGGTTGATTGAGCGCCTCGCACTGCGCCACCTGGTCAACCAGGAAGGTGCAACGCTGCTGATGGCCACGCTGGGCATCACCTATTTCCTCGACGGTTTGGGTCAGACCATCTTTGGCAGCGACATCTACCAGATCAACATCGGTATGCCGAAGGAGCCTGTGTTCATCCTTGAAAACACCTTCCAGGGCGGCATCCTGATCAACAAGGAAGACCTGATTGCTGCGGGCATTGCGGCCGTTTTGGTGGCTGGGCTGACGCTGTTCTTCCAGAAAACCAGCACAGGCCGTGCGCTGCGCGCCGTGGCAGATGACCACCAGGCTGCCCAGTCCATTGGCATCCCGCTCAACCGTATCTGGGTGATCGTTTGGTGTGTGGCCGGCATCGTGGCCCTGGTGGCCGGGATGATCTGGGGCTCCAAACTGGGTGTGCAGTTCTCTCTGACCACGGTGGCTTTGCGTGCCCTGCCGGTGATCATTCTGGGGGGGTTGACATCGGTGCCCGGTGCGATCATCGGAGGACTCATCATCGGTGTGGGCGAAAAGCTGTCCGAGGTCTACCTAGGCCCACTGGTCGGTGGCGGCATCGAAATCTGGTTTGCTTACGTGCTTGCTCTGGTGTTCCTGCTGTTCCGTCCGCAGGGGCTGTTCGGCGAAAAAATCATCGACCGCGTCTGAATTTTGCATAGCACCCATTACATGCCAAATAAGCGCCGAGACTCATTTTTATACTCAATTCAAGGCTGAATCATGTTTTACCGCGAAAACGGCCAGTTCAAGACCAGTTACCACGCTGATCAGCAGATCTTCCCCATCGCTCAGGATCGCTGGGCCATCCTCGGATTGATTGCGTTTGCAGCCATTGCCGTGCCGTTCATGTTCGACGAGTACATGTTCCGGGCCATTTTCATCCCCTTCCTGATCCTGTCGCTGGCAGCCGTGGGTGTGAACATCCTCGTCGGCTACTGTGGCCAGATTTCTCTCGGCTCGGGTGCGTTCATGGCAGTGGGCGCCTACATGGCATACAACACCTTCATCCGCATCGAAGGCATGCCGCTGATCGTCGCCTTGCTGTCAGGTGGCTTCTTCGCCACCTTGGTGGGCATGTTCTTTGGCATTCCCAGCCTGCGCGTCAAGGGCCTGTACCTGGCGGTGGCCACGCTGGCCGCACAGTTTTTCTGTGACTGGGCTTTCCTGCGTGTCGGCTGGTTCACCAACAACAACGCCTCGGGTTCGGTGTCCGTTTCCAACCTGCAAGTGTTTGGCTGGACCATCAACACGCCGGTCGAAAAATATCTGTTCTGCCTGGCATTCCTGGTCGTGTTCGCACTGCTGGCCAAAAACCTGGTTCGGGGCTCCATCGGCCGGGAGTGGATGGCCATTCGCGACATGGACGTGGCGGCAGCCGTCATCGGCATCCGTCCGATGTACGCGAAGCTGAGCGCCTTTGCGGTCAGCTCGTTCATCGTCGGCGTGGCCGGTGGGCTGTGGGGCTTTGTGCACCTGGGTTCATGGGAGCCGGCTGCTTTCTCCGTGGACCGCTCGTTCCAATTGCTGTTCATGGTCATCATCGGCGGCATGGGCTCGATCATGGGCAGCATGTTTGGCGCAGCCTTCATCGTCGTGCTGCCCATCTTCCTGAACCAGTTCCTGCCATTCGTGGGCGGTCTGGTCGGTGTCAGCATATCTACGGCCGCTGTCGCTCACACCGAATTCATGATTTTCGGCGCGCTGATCGTCTGGTTCCTGATTGTCGAGCCCCACGGTCTGGCCAAACTGTGGAGCGTGGCCAAGCAAAAGCTGCGCATCTGGCCGTTCCCGCACTGAGTGTTTCCAGGGGTGCAAGTGGCGCGTTTGCATCCTTTATTGCCTTCCAGCGCTTACCCGTGTTCAGTTGTGTGCTTTCTTTTTTGGAGACAACCATGAAAATCCGTCAACTCGTTCTTGCAGCCACCATGGTTGCCACCGGCCTTACCGGCGCCCTGGTGTCCACCCAGGCCGCGGCCCAGGCCAAAGAGCAGTTTTTCCCTGTCCTGGTCTACCGAACCGGTGCGTACGCCCCTAACGGTGTGCCATTTGCCAACGGTTATGTCGACTACCTCAAGCTTGTCAACGAACGCGGTGGCATCAACGGTGTCAAGCTGAGTTTTGAAGAATGCGAAACGGGTTACGCCACCGACCGCGGCGTGGAATGCTACGAGCGACTGAAAGGCAAGAACGGCGGTGCTACCGTTTTCCAGCCGCTGTCCACAGGCATCACTTTCGCACTGACCGAAAAAGCACCTGTTGACAAAATTCCGCTGGTGACTGCCGGTTATGGCCGTTCCGAAAGCCAGGACGGTGGCGTGTTCAAGTGGAACTTCCCGTTGGCCGGCACCTACTGGGTGGCCGCAGACGTGATCATGCAGGACATAGCCAAGAACCTGGGTGGCATGGACAAGCTCAAGGGCAAGAAAATCACCTTGATTTACCACGACAGCCCGTTCGGCAAAGAGCCCATCCCCGTGCTGCAAGAGCATGCAGCCACCCACGGCTTCCAGCTGAGCCTGCTGCCGGTCACCCACCCCGGTGTGGAGCAGAAAGCCACCTGGCTGCAAATCCGCCAGAACCGGCCTGATTTCGTCATCAACTGGGGCTGGGGCGTGATGAACTCCACCGCACTGAAAGAAGCCCAAGCCACAGGCTACCCGCGCGACAAGATGTACGGCGTTTGGTGGGCCGGTGCCGAACCGGACGTGAAAGACGTGGGCCAGGGCGCCAAAGGCTACAAAGCCGTGATGATGCAGCACGGCGCCGAGAAGAACGCCGACGTTATCAAGGAAACCCTCACCAAAGTACACGGCAAGGGCCAGGGCACCGGGCCGAAAGATGAAGTGGGTGATGTGCTGTACGTGCGAGGCATGATGAGCGCCATGCTCGCGGTTGAAGGTGTACGCGCCGCGCAAGAACGCTTCGGCAAAGGCAAGGTCATGACGGGTGAGCAAGTCCGCTGGGGTCTGGAAAACCTGAACCTGACCCAACCCAAGCTGGACGCATTGGGTTTCAAGGGAGTGATGCGCCCCATCTCCACCAGCTGCCAGGACCACATGGGATCGGCCTGGGCCCGAATTCACCAGTGGGATGGTGCCAAGTTCAACTGGTCATCCGACTGGTATCAAGCTGACGAGTCGTTGCTGAAGCCCATGGTCAAAGCAGCTGCCGACAAGTACGCAGCCGAGAAAAAGCTGACCCGCCGCGACGCGAAAGACTGCCAGTCCTGATCGTAGCTGCCACCGGTCGTGCGTCTGGCCTTGCCAGCGCGCGACCGGTGATGGGCAGACCCCATCGGTCCGCAGCCGGGCCGATGCCTCATACCAGCCTCGCGTGCGGGGCTGACATGAGTCGAAAGGTCAACATGAGCAACCCCAACATCGTCATCAACGTCAACGGCATTGAAGTCATCTACAACCACGTGATTCTGGTGCTCAAAGGCGTGTCACTGACCGTCGCCGAAGGCCAGATTGCGGCCATCCTCGGCGGCAACGGCGCGGGCAAGACGACCACGCTGCGGGCCATTTCCAACCTGCTCAAAGCCGAGCGTGGCGAAGTCACCAAGGGCAGCGTCGAACTGCGTGGTGAACGCATTGAAAACATGTCGCCCGCCGACCTTGTCAAGCGGGGGGTGGTACAGGTCATGGAAGGCCGCCACTGCTTTGCCCACCTGACCATCGAAGAAAACCTGATGACAGGCAGCTACACCCGCACCAGCAAGGCCGAGATCGAAGCCAACCTGGAAAAAGTCTACAACTACTTCCCCCGCCTGAAAACCCGCCGCACCAGCCAGGCGGCCTACACATCGGGCGGCGAGCAGCAGATGTGTGCTATCGGCCGCGCCCTGATGGCCAACCCCAGCGTGGTGCTGCTCGACGAACCGTCGATGGGCCTGGCCCCACAGATCGTGGAAGAGGTGTTCGAGATCGTCAAAGACCTCAACACCAAAGAGAAGGTCACCTTCCTGATTGCCGAGCAGAACACCAACATGGCCCTGAAGTACGCTGACTACGGCTACATCATGGAATCCGGCCGCATCATGATGGACGGCAGCGCCAGCGACCTGCGTAACAACGAGGACGTGAAAGAGTTCTACCTCGGTATGGGTGGGGGCGAACGTAAGTCATTCAAAGACGTGAAGAGCTACAAGCGTCGCAAGCGCTGGCTCGCCTGACACCATACATTTACAAATCATTTTTGCAACTCAGCGCTTGACCATCAAGCGTTACGTGCTATTTATTTGCAAAGGCTGACGCATGCCCAACCACCTCGACACCCTGGAGACGCGTGACGCAACGGCACGCGAAGCCGCGCTCATGGCGGCCCTGCCACAACACCTCGCGCAGGCAGCCACACGCAGTGCTGCGGTGGCCGAGCAACTGGCGGGTGTCGACACCACCACCATCTGCAACCGTGCGGCACTGGCCACGCTGCCCGTCATCCGCAAGCACGAACTGCTGGAACGCCAGAAAGCCAGCCGCGCCTCAGGCCATGACCCATTCGGCGGGTTTTCAGCCATTGGCTGGACTGGCCTGCAGCGCGCACAGGGTGCGCGACGGGTGTACCAGTCTCCCGGCCCCATCTACGAGCCTGAAGGCTGTGCCGCCGACTACTGGCGCAGCGCACGCGCCATGGCCGCTGCCGGCTTTGCGGCGGGGGACCTGGTGCACAACACGTTCAGCTATCACCTGACACCCGGTGCCTGGATCATGGAGGCCGGTGCGCACGCCCTGGGCTGCACCGTGATCCCCGCAGGCGTGGGCAACACCGAACAGCAACTGGCAGCCATTGCCGACCTCAGGCCCCACGCCTACGCGGGCACACCCAGTTTCCTGCGCATCCTGGTCGAAAAGGCCGAAGAAGCGGGTCAGAAACTGACCATCACCAAGGCCCTGGTGTCGGGCGAGGCCTTTCCGCCCAGCCTGCGCGACTGGCTGGCCGAGCGTGGCATCCAGGCCTACCAGGCCTATGCCACAGCGGATGCCGGGCTGATTGCTTACGAAACCTCGGCCCGCGAAGGGCTGGTGCTGGATGAAGGCATCTTCCTGGAAATCGTCCGGCCCGGCACGGGCGACCCGGTGCCCGACGGCGAGGTGGGCGAAGTGGTGGTCACCGTGCTCAACCCCGACTACCCGCTGGTGCGCTTCGGCACCGGCGACCTGTCCGCCGTGTTGCCTGGCCCCTGCCCCAGCGGACGCACCAACACGCGCATCAAGGGCTGGATGGGCCGAGCCGACCAGACCACCAAAGTGCGCGGCATGTTTGTGCACCCCGGCCAGGTACAGGACGTGCTCAAGCGCTTCCCGCAACTGGTCAAGGGCCGTCTGGTGGTCAGCGGCGAAATGGCCAACGACCAGATGACGCTGAGCGTGGAATGCGCCACGCTGGATGCCAACACCGAAGCCGCCATCGGCCACGCGGTGCGGGAAGTCACCAAGCTGCGCGCCGACGTGGTGCGCGTCTCCGTGGGCAGCCTGCCCAACGACGGCAAGGTGATCGAGGACGCGCGCAGCTACCAGTAAGCAGCGCCCACTGGGCCTTGGGCCGCAGGGCCTGACCCTTGCGTTGCTGGTCGGGCATGCCGCCCTACCCCGGCCAGACCCCATGCAGGCATGGCGGGCGGTGTATGCCCCCGGCCAGCGATGGCCAACCGGCAAGCGGTGAAAATACCAGCATGCTGGTTCCCATGCACCGCCCCACCGCCAACCCACACATCCGGCCAACCGAAGGCCCCGCGGCGCCCGCCCGGTTTAATTACCGGGCACCCCGCTGGCTGCCCGGCGGGAACGCCCAGACCATCTGGGCGGCCACGCTGTCGCGGCGGCACCTGGCGCAGCAGCCCCCCAGTTGGCGACGTGAGCGCTGGACCACGCCTGACCATGACTTTGTGGATGTGGACTTCACGCGCCACCCCGTACCCGAACACGCGCCGCTGCTGGTGCTGTTCCACGGGCTGGAAGGCTCGTCCAGCAGCCAGTACGCCGTGGCATTTGCCGACTTCGCCTGCCAGCACGGCCTGATGATGGCGGTGCCACATTTCCGAGGCTGCTCGGGCGAACTGAACCTGGCCCCCCGGGCCTACCACTCGGGCGACCATGAAGAAATCGACTGGATCCTGGCCCGTTTTGCCCAACTGCACCCCAAACGCCCGCTGCTGGCAGCGGGCGTTTCGCTGGGTGGAAACGCCCTGCTGCGCTGGGCCGGCGAGGCGGGTCACGCAGCCGCGCAGCGCGTGAAGGCGGTGGCTGCCATCTGCTCGCCGCTGGACCTGGCGGCCGGTGGCCACGCCATTGGCAAGGGCTTCAACCGTCTGGTTTACACCCGAATGTTTCTGTCCACCATGGTGCCCAAAGCCCTGCGCAAGCTGGAACAGCATCCGGGTCTGTTTGACGGCGAGGCCTTACGGGCCGCCCGCGACCTGTATGCGTTCGACAACCTGTTCACCGCGCCGCTGCACGGGTTCAAACACACCGAAGACTACTGGACCCGGGCATCGGCCAAGCCGGTGCTGCCCGACATCCGGGTACCCGCGCTGGCGCTGAACGCACTGAACGACCCGTTCGTGCCGGCAGCATCGTTGCCGCAGCCCCACGCCGTGGGCCCGAACGTCACCCTGTGGCACCCAACACAGGGCGGCCATGTGGGGTTTCCGGTGGCAGCTGGCCCGTTCCGGTTTCCGGGTCACGTCCGCGCCATGCCCGATGCCGTGGGCACCTGGATGATGGCCCATCTCTGACCGCCGCACCTACTTGTCGCACCTGCTTATAGCACTCAACCGCCGCACCCATTCGCCACACACGTTTGCCGCACAGCTTTTCCTTGCACCATGGACGACATTGTCAAAGCCGCTCTGGCCAAATGGCCCAACGTTCCCGATTGCCACGGTTGGTTGGGCCTCGATGCCCGTGGCGACTGGTACATGCGTGACGACCGCTGCCAGCGCGCCGGCCCGTTTGCCCCGCAGCCGGGCGATGCACGACCACCCAGCAAAGGCAGCCGTCTGCTGCATGACAAGCTGATCGCCTTCATCGGCCGCAACTACGCCAGCGATGCGAACGGTCTGTGGTTTTTCCAGAACGGACCGCAGCGGGTGTACGTGGAGCTGGAGGCCACGCCCTGGATCTGGCGGCTGGCGCCAGACGGCTCGGTCTGCAGCCACACCGGACTGCCCGCAGGCCCGGTCCAGCATTGCCTGCTGGACGAGGCTGGCCACCTCTACCTGCGCACGCCACTGGGGCTGGGCCTGGTGCACACCAGCGACATGGTGCTGGCAGCCGACCGGGTGGAACAAGGCCACTGGCAACCGGAAGACATCCGCCGGGACGATCTGCCCGCCCTGGGGGGGTTCGTCAGCAGCCCGCTGCAGCGGCTGAGGGCCAACCCACAGGGCTGATTCAGCGTTGATGCTGAGCTGATTCAGGGCTGCCTGCACCGGCCCCACTGCCTCGAACCACCTGGGCTCCCGGGTGGCAGCACCGCAACCGCCCAGGCTGACGGGGCGGGTCAGCCCCCGGTCGGGCCGCGCATCGGCGGCACATCGTTCAAACGCAACTCCGCCGCGCGCGCATGCGCCTGCAGGCCTTCGCCATACGCCAACTCAGCCGCCACCGGGCCCAGCGTCTGGGCGCCGGCCTGGCTCACCTCGATCAGGCTGCTGCGCTTCTGGAAGTCATACACCCCCAGCGGCGAACTGAACCGGGCCGTGCCACTGGTCGGCAACACGTGGTTGGGGCCGGCGCAGTAGTCACCCAGGCTCTCGCTGGTGTAGGCACCCAGGAAGATGGCCCCGGCGTGGCGCAGCAAGGGCTCCCACCGGTGGGGCTCGCGGCTGCTCACCTCCAGGTGCTCGGGTGCAATGCGGTTGCTCAGTTCACAGGCCTCTTCCATGCTGCGGGTACGGATCATGGCCCCGCGGTCATTCAGGCTCTTGGCGATGATGGCCGCGCGCGGCATGGTGGGCAGCAAGCGGTCAATCTCACGCTGCACGGCGGCGATGTAGTCCGCATCGGGGCAGAGCAGGATGCTCTGCGCCAACTCATCGTGCTCGGCCTGGCTGAACAAATCCATCGCCACCCATTCGGGTGGCGTGGTGCCATCGGCCAGCACCAGGATTTCGGACGGACCGGCAATCATGTCGATGCCCACTGTGCCGAACACGCGCTTCTTGGCGCTGGCCACGTAGACGTTGCCCGGACCGGTGATTTTGTCCACCTTCGGGATGGTGGCCGTGCCGTAGGCCAGCGCGGCCACGGCCTGCGCGCCACCGATGGTGAACGCACGGGTCACGCCGGCCACATACGCCGCAGCCAGCACCAGATCGTTTCGCTCGCCACGGGTGGCGGTGGCCGCCCCCCCGCTGACGCCGCTGCCACCGGTGGCCACACTGCCACGCACCGGCGTGGGCACCACCATGATGATTTCGGGCACGCCGGCCACATGGGCCGGCACAGCGTTCATGATCAGGCTGGAGGGGTATGCCGCCTTGCCGCCGGGCACGTAGATACCCACACGGTCCAGGGGCGTGACCTTCTGGCCGAGCAAGGTGCCATCTTCGTCGCGGTAGCTCCAGCTCTCGCCAGTGGCCTTGCGCTGGGCTTCGTGGTAGGCACGCACGCGCCACGTGGCGTTTTGCAGTGCATCGCGCTGCGCAGCGGGCAGCCCGTCGAACGCCGCTTTGAAGTCGGCCTGCGTCAGTTCCAACTCGGCCACGCTGTCAGCGGCCAGCCCATCGAAACGGGCGGTGTAGTCCAGCACCGCGGCATCGCCGCGCGTCTGCACATCGGCCAGGATGTCCGCCACACGGGACTCGATGCCGGCATCGGTATCGGCCGACCAATGCAGGCGCCGACTGAATCTTAATTCGAAGTCGGCTTCGTCGCTTGATAGATATAAAGGTTTAGCTATCATCATTTCGCCTTGGTTGGGCAAGCTTTTGGTCACGCGGAAACGGTCAGGGCCTTGGCAAAGGCGTCGATGATGGGTCGCAGGCTGGCCTGCTTGACCTTCAGCGCCGCCTGGTTGACCACCAGCCTGGAGCTGATGTCCATGATGTGCTCCACCTCAACCAGGTGGTTGGCCTTCAGCGTGTTACCGGTGGACACCAGGTCCACGATGGCATCGGCCAAACCGGTCAACGGAGCCAGCTCCATGCTGCCGTAGAGCTTGATCAGGTCCACATGCACGCCCTTGCTCGCAAAGAACTCGCGGGCAATGGCCGTGTACTTCGTGGCCACGGCCAGCCGGGCACCCTGGCGGACAGCGGTCGCATAGTCGAAGTCGGCGCGCACCGCCACGCTCATGCGGCAGCGCGCAATCTGCAAGTCCAGCGGCTGGTACAGGCCATGGGTGCCCCATTCGGCCTGGTGCTCGATGAGGGTGTCCTTGCCGCACACACCCACATCGGCCCCGCCATATTCCACGTAAGTGGGCACGTCGGAAGCACGCACCAGCACCACCTGCACATCGGCGCGGTTGGTGGGCAGGATGAGTTTGCGGGACTTTTCGGGGTCTTCCAACACCTCGATACCAGCCGCGGCCAGCAACGGCAGCGTTTCCTGGAAGATGCGTCCTTTGGACAGGGCAAGCGTGATCACGGCGTAGGTTCCTTCAAAGGTGCGGTCAGGTGCAAAGCCAAACGGTGACCAATCAACGGATGCGCTGGATGTCGGCACCCAGCGCGGCCAGCTTGGCTTCCATGCGGTCGTACCCGCGGTCCAGGTGGTAGATGCGATCGACCACCGTGTCACCATCGGCCACCAACCCGGCGATCACCAGACTGGCCGACGCCCGCAGGTCAGTGGCCATGACGTGTGCCCCACTCAAACGAGGCACACCCTCGATCATCGCCACCTTGCCTTCGACATGGATATGCGCGCCCAGGCGCTGCATTTCCTGCACGTGCATGTAGCGGTTCTCGAAAATGGTTTCCGTCACCGCGCTGCTGCCCTGCGCCACCACGTTCAGCGCCATGAACTGCGCCTGCATGTCGGTGGGAAAGCCCGGGTACTCGGTGGTGCGGAAGGTCTGCGCCTTCAGCGCGGCCACGCCGGGTGAGGCGATGCCGATGCCATCGGCCAGGGGTGTGATGGTCACACCGGCATCGCGCAGCTTGTCAATCACAGCATCGAGATGGTCGGCACGTGCACGGTGCAGCATGGCCTCACCGCCCGTGGCCGCCACGGCACACAGGAAGGTACCCGCCTCGATCCGGTCGGCCACCACACGGTGCTCGCAACCGTGCAGCCTGGGGACACCCTGAATGCGGATGCGATGCGTGCCATGGCCCTCAATCTGTGCCCCCATGGCGATCAGCATCTCGGCCAGATCGGTGATTTCCGGTTCCTGCGCCGCGTTCTCCAGAACGGTCTCGCCGTCTGCCAGCGCAGCGGCCATCATGAAATTCTCGGTGCCGGTGACGGTCACCATGTCGGTGGAAATGCGTGCACCCTTCAGCCGCGTCTGCCCCGGCGGGAGCGAGGCTTCGATGTAGCCATGCTCCACCACAATGTGCGCACCCATGGCCACCAGGCCCTTGATGTGCTGGTCCACCGGACGTGAGCCAATGGCGCACCCGCCCGGCAGTGACACCCTGGCCCGCCCGAAACGCGCCAACAGCGGCCCCAACGCCAGGATGGAGGCCCGCATGGTTTTCACCAGTTCGTAAGGTGCCTCGGGGTTCAGGGTGTCGGGTGCCTGCAGGCGCACGGCATCGTCCGCGTCACGGCGTGCCACACACCCCATGTTGGCCACCAGCTTCTTCATGGTGAGCACGTCGTGCAAATGGGGCACGTTGTGCAGCACCACGGGGTCGGCGGTCAGCAAGGCTGCACACAGTTCGGGCAAGGCGGCGTTTTTAGCACCGGAAATGGTCACGTCACCGTGCAGGGTGCGTCCACCTTTGATCAGCAGTTTGTCCATGACCAGGCTTCAGCGCGGTTGGCTGGCCCACTCGGCCGGCGTGTAAGTCTTCATGGCCAGCGCATGCACCTCATCGGTCTTCATGCGGTCGCCCAGCGTGGCGTACACGCGCTGGTGCCGCGCAATGCTGCGCTTGCCCTCGAATTCGGCGGACACGACCAGCGCGTGCCAGTGGCGGCCGTCACCGCTGACGTCAAGGTGCTCGCAAGGCAGGCCAGCGGCAATGATGGATTGGAGTTCGTCTGCAGTCATGTCAAACCGTTTGTACAAAGAATCAGGTCACTGGCGGATCTTGTAACCCGTGCGCAACAGGTGGACGGCCACCGCACTCACCCCCAGCAGCGCCACCGACACCACCGCCAGCGACAACCAGGGCGACACATCGCTCTGGCCAAAAAAGCCGTAACGGAACCCGTCAATCATGTAGAAAAACGGGTTCAGGTGGCTGATGCCCTGCCAGAAAGCGGGCAGCGAATGGATGGAATAGAACACGCCCGACAGGAAAGTCATGGGCATGATGACGAAGTTCTGGAACGCCGCGAGCTGGTCGAACTTGTCCGCCCACAGCCCGGCAATCAGGCCCATCGCGCCCAGCATGGCTGCCCCGGACACAGCAAACACCAGCACCCACAGCGGCGCGGCCATGCCCGGCTGGCCAAACCACCAGGTCACGGCCAGCACACCCAGACCCACACACAGCCCGCGCATCACCGACGACGCCACGTAGGCCACAAACCAGGCCCAATGCGACATGGGCGTCAGCAGCACAAACACGAGGTTGCCCATGATCTTGCTCTGGATGAGCGACGACGAACTGTTGGCAAACGCGTTTTGCAGCACGCTCATCATCACCAGGCCCGGCACCAGGAAGGCGGTGTAGCTGACCGAGTCGTACACCTTGACGTGGTCTTCGAGCACATGCCCGAAGATCAGCATGTAGAGCACTGCCGTGAGCACAGGCGCAGCCACCGTCTGGAAACTGACTTTCCAGAACCGCAACACCTCTTTGTAAAACAGCGTCTGCCAGCCGTTCATGAAGCACTGCCCCCCACGCTTGGCGCTGACGCGCCTGCACTGCCCTCGGCCATCACGTCGAGGAACACGTCTTCAAGGTCAGCCTTGCGGATTTCGATGTCTTCCACCACCAACCCTGCCTGTCGGGCGACCGCCAGGGTGTGCTCCACCTCGGCGGCATCGTGCGCAGGCAGTTGCACCACGCGGCCCGTCACCCTGGCTTTGGCGGCCAACTCGGGGGGCAGGGAGCCTGTGGTCTTGAAGCGCAGCACATTCGACGACGCCCGGCTGAGCAGCGCCGAGGTTTTCTCCAGCGCCACCACCTGCCCGCGTTTGATCATGGCAATGCGCCCGCACAGGGCCTCGGCTTCTTCGAGGTAGTGGGTGGTCAGCAGCACGGTGCTGCCCTCGCGGTTCAGGCGCGACACAAACTGCCACAGGGTCTGGCGCAACTCCACGTCCACGCCGGCCGTCGGCTCGTCCAGCACGATGACCTTGGGCTTGTGTACCAGCGCCTGTGCCACCATGGCCCGGCGCTTCATGCCGCCCGAGAGCTGACGCATGTTGGCCTGCGCCTTGTCTGCCAGGCCGAGGCTGTGCAACAGGTCGTCGATCCAGTCGTCGTTGTCACGGATGCCGAAGTAGCCCGACTGGATGCGCAAGGCTTCGCGCAGGCTGAAAAACGGGTCAAACACGAGCTCCTGCGGCACCACACCCAACAACCGGCGGGACTGGGTGTAGTCCGTCACCACGTCGTGCCCGAGCACGCTCACGCTGCCCGAGCTGGCCCGCGTCAGACCCGCCAAGATGCTGATGAGGGTGGTTTTGCCCGCGCCATTGGGGCCGAGCAGGCCGAAAATCTCGCCTTGGTCGACCTCAAAGCTGACGCCACCCAGGGCCTGGAACGGGCCTTTGGGGGTGGAAAAGGTCTTAGTGATGTCGCGAAACGAAATCGCCGGCGCGGCGACCCGCCCCGGCGGGAAGGTGGAAGCAAGTGACATGGAAGCCCTCCATTTTAAATGGGGAGCAATTCGTCGACCCCGTACAGCTTCGACAACTCGATCAGACGGGGCGGCAGGTGGGTCAATTCCAGCACCTGCCCGCGCGCCAGCACCGCACGCCTGAGTGCGAGCAGAGTCGCCAGGGCGGATGAATCGAATTTCACGAGCGCCCTGCCATCGAGCCGAACAGGCTCGGGAGCAGGCGGCAGACTGGCCAGCCACTGCGCGAGACAGTCTTTCGCCTGCTCCTGCAGCAGGATCGGAGGCACGCTCAGGACGCGCATGACCCGGCCCTCTGCATGCTGTGAACCACCCATCCGAACATCAACCGGCCTTGCCCGTGTTGGCGCGGTTGCGCTTGGTCAGCGAGGCAATGAGACCGTCGATGCCGTTGGCTGCAATTTCCTGGGCGAACTGCGTGCGGTAGGTTTCGACCAGCCAGACACCCATCACATTCAGATCGTAAATCTTCCAGCCAGCGTCTGTCTTCTCGAGGCGGTAATCCAACTGAACCGGGTCGCCCCTGCCCCGCACTTCGGTGCGCACGACCACTTCAGTGTCGGTAGGCGCAGCACGCAGCGGCCTGAAGCTCAGCGTCTGGTCCTTGACCTGGCTCAGCGCGCCGGAATAGGTGCGCACCAGCAGGGTCTTGAACTCGGCCTGCAACTGCTTCTGCTGGTCCGGCGAAGCCTGACGCCAGAAACGGCCGACGGCTGATGCCGTCATCCGCTCGAAATTGACGTTGGGCATGATCTTGCCGTCCACCAGCGCCATCACCTTGGGCATGTCGCCGGCCTGCATGGCCGCGTCGGCCTTGACCGTGTCCAGCACCTCGGTTGACAGGCGCTTGATCAGCGCATCGGGCCCTTCGACGCTGGCGTGCGCCGCCACCCAAGGGGCGGTGGTCAACACCAGGCCGACACAGATCGCCGCAAAGCGGCTTGTCCAGTTTCTGCGGTTCATACCTTTGATCCTCATTCTTCGTCCCGGTTACGCTGGGCATCGATGACACTTTGCCGCCGCTTCAGGAACACTTCTCGTGTGAAGCTATACTTGTCCAGAGCGGCCTCATCCAGCACGGCCGAGGCACGCAACAGGTTGGCTCGCGTTTCGACCACGCGCAGCCCCAGCAGAGTATTGCGGGACGGCACATGATCGATGCCCTGTACGATGTCTCCACGCGCCTCGATGCTGCGACCCAAGGTATCGCGCACGGTGGACGGCCCAAGGATGGGCAGCACCAGGTACGGACCGGGCGGCACACCCCAGTAGCCCAAGGTCTGGCCAAAATCTGCCGGATTGCGGTACAGATTCATCTCGGAGGCCACGTCCACCAGGCCGCCAAACCCCCAGAGCGTGTTGAGACCCACCCGCAACAGGTTGACCACGGTGTCCTCTGCCCTCAGCTGGAAGGCCGTGTTCAGCGTAGACCACACATCGCCCAGGTTGCCGAAAAAATTGCCGATGGCTGTCCGCAGGGGGTCGGGGGTGACATCGCGGTACACCGTCGCCACGGGCTTGAGCAAGGCGGCATCCACCGCGTCGTTGAAGGCTTCGACCTGACGGTTGGTTTTTTCGAACGGGTCGCGCGGGTCTTGCCCAGGCACCGACGCACAGCCGATCAGGCCCACAGCCAGCACAGCAGCGCACAACCGGCGCATCCAGGTACGGGCTGTCATTTGTCTTTGTCTCCCTCAGCCGCTTTGCTGAACAGAAACTGGCTGATGAGGTTTTCGAGCACGACGGCTGACTGGGTGGTGGTGATGACATCACCAGCCGCCATGTTCTTGGTGTCGCCGCCCGGCTCGATGCCGATGTACTGCTCACCCAGCAGGCCGCTGGTCAGGATTTTGAGGGAACTGTCTTTCGGGAAAGCGTAGCGCGCTTCCATGTCAAGGGCCACGCTGGCCTGAAACGACTTGTCATCAAATGTAATGCTGGCCACACGCCCGACGACCACGCCTGCGCTTTTGACCGCCGCACGCGGCTTGAGGCCGCCAATGTTGTCAAAACGCGCCACCACGCGGTAGGTGTTCTCGAAATTCATCTGCAGCAGGTTGGCAGATTTGAGCGCCAGGAACAGCAGCGCTAGCGCGCCCAGCACCACAAACAACCCCACCCACACATCATTTTTAGACTTTTTCATGCTTCTCCGCTTTTATTCATTGAAAAGCTTGCTACTCATTTATATCAAATACTGAACATCATGGCGGTCAGCAGGAAATCCAACCCCAGCACCAACAATGAGGCCATGACCACCGTTCGCGTCGTGGCGCGTGAGACGCCCTCGGGTGTGGGGTGCGCCACATACCCCTGATACAGCGCGACAAAGGTGACGGCCACGCCGAACACCATGCTCTTGATCACGCCGTTGCCCACGTCCAGCCAGACTTCGACCCCGCTTTGCATCTGGCTCCAGAACGAGCCTTCGTCCACGCCGATCATCACCACACCGACCAGCCAGCCGCCGATGATGCCCACTGCGCTGAACACCGCAGCCAGCAGGGGCATGGCAATCAGGCCGCCCCAGAAACGCGGTGCCAGCACACGACGCACCGGGTCGACGGCCATCATTTCCATTGCTGCCAGTTGTTCACCCGCCTTCATAAGGCCGATCTCGGCGGTCAGCGCCGTGCCTGCCCGCCCCGCAAACAGCAACGCGGTGACCACCGGCCCCAGCTCGCGCACCAGGCTGAGCGCCACCAGCAGGCCCAGCGCTTCGGACGAGCCGTAACGCTGCAAGGTGTAGTAGCCCTGCAAACCCAGCACAAAACCGACAAACAGGCCGGACACGGCAATGATGGCCAGCGACAGATTGCCCAGGAAAAAAATCTGGTCACGCACCAGACCGAAACGCGCCAGCGCCAACGGCGACAACGCGCACAAGCGGCCGAACAGGCGCGCCGCACCGCCCAAGTCAGCCAGCTTGCTGCGCACGGCAAAGCCCACGGTCTGCAAGGTCATCGCCGCGCCCCCCTCGGGCCAAAGTCTTCTGCCACGGTGGGGCCTGGGTAGTGGAAATGCACCGGTCCGTCTGCCTGCGCCTGCACAAACTGCTGCACCAGCGGATCGGTGGAATGGCGCACCTCGTCAGGCGTGCCCTGGGCAGCGATGCGCCCGTTGGCCAAGATGATCACCCGGTCGGCAATGCGGAAGGTCTCTTCCAGGTCGTGCGACACGATGATGCTGGTGATGCCCAGTGCATCATTCAGCCGCCGGATCAGCTGGGCCGCCGTGCCGAGTGAAATCGGGTCCAGACCCGCAAACGGCTCGTCGTACATCACCAGATCGGGGTCCAATGCGATGGCCCGTGCCAGCGCCACGCGCCGGGCCATGCCGCCCGACACCTCGGCCGGCATCAGGTCGCGCGCACCGCGCAGGCCCACCGCGTTGAGCTTCATCAGCACGATGTCGCGGATCAACTCTTCACCCAGCGCAGTGTGCTCGCGCAGCGGAAAGGCCACGTTGTCGAACACACTCAGGTCGGTGAACAGCGCCCCGAACTGGAACAGCATGCCCATACGCCGCCGTGCGGCATGCAGCGCATCGCGCCCCATGTGGCCGACGTCATGCCCGTCGAACAGCACCTTGCCATGCGAAGCGGTGCGCTGGCCGCCGATCAGGCGCAACACCGTGGTCTTGCCCCCGCCCGACGCGCCCATGAGCGCCACCACCTGCCCCCTGGGCACCGTGAAACTGACCCGGTCGAGGATGCGCCGGTCACCATCGCCATAGGCGAAAGACACATCGACAAACTCGATCAACGGTGGCGAACAGGCATCGGTCATGGGTTCCAAAACGACAAAACGCCGACGCAAGGTCGGCGCAGGCGGTTGATGTGGATGATAAGGGTTTTACCCGACACGGGTCGGGCAGCCCCCTCTCAACCTCAGCGAGGCAGGTCGGAAAAGCCCATCAGGTACTCGTCGACCGAGCGGGCGGCCTGGCGGCCTTCGCGAATGGCCCACACCACCAGGCTCTGGCCCCGGCGGATGTCGCCGGCGGCGAACACCTTGTCCACGTTGGTGGCATAGCCACCGGTGAAGTCGGTGCTGGCCTTGGCGTTGCCGCGTGCGTCCTTGTCCACACCGAAGGCATCGAGCACAGTGGCCACCGGGTTGACAAAGCCCATGGCCAGCAACACCAGGTCGGCCTTGTGGGTCTTTTCGGTGCCGGGCACTTCGGTCAGCTTGCCGCCCTTGAATTCCACCTGCACGGTCTTCAGGCCCACAACCTTGCCACTGTCCTTGCCTTTGCCCTTGATGAACTCCTTGGTGGAGATGGCGAACTCCCGCTTCAGGATGCCCTGCTCGGCGCTTTCATCGTGGCTGGAGCTGGTGCGCAGCTTGAGCGGCCAGTAGGGCCACACGAGGGGTTTGTCTTCCTGCTCGGGGGGCATGGGCATCACCTCGAACTGGGTGACGCTGGCCGCGCCGTGGCGGGTGCTGGTGCCCACGCAGTCGGAGCCGGTGTCGCCACCACCGATGACGATGACGTGCTTGCCGTCGGCGCGCAGCTGGTTCTTCAGCTTGTCACCCGCGTTGACCTTGTTCTGCTGCGGCAGGAACTCCATCGCAAAATGCACCCCGTCCAGCTCGCGGCCAGGCACGGGCAGGTCGCGGCTTTGCTCGGCACCGCCGGTCAGCAACACGGCATCGAACTCGGCCTTCAACTGATCTGCGCTGATGGTGGTTTTCGCATCGTTGGTCACCTTGGTGTCGTCAGGCATGGCCCCCACCAGGGTGGAGGTTTTGAACACCACACCTTCAGCCTCCATCTGGGCCACGCGGCGGTCGATGAGCCACTTTTCCATCTTGAAGTCGGGGATGCCGTAGCGCAGCAGGCCGCCGATGCGGCTGTTCTTCTCGAACACGGTCACACTGTGGCCCGCGCGGGCCAACTGCTGGGCAGCGGCCAGGCCGGCAGGGCCGGAGCCCACCACCGCCACCTTCTTGCCGGTTTTCACAGCGGCGGGCAATGGCTTGACCCAGCCGTTCTCCCAGGCCTTGTCGATGATGGCGTGTTCGATGGACTTGATACCCACCGCATCGCCATTGACGTTGACCACGCACGCGGCCTCGCAAGGTGCGGGGCAGATGCGGCCGGTGAACTCGGGGAAGTTGTTGGTGCTGTGCAGCACGGCAATGGCGTTCTGCCAGTCACCGCTGTAGACCAGGTCGTTGAAGTCAGGAATGATGTTGTTGACCGGGCAGCCGTTGTTGCAGAACGGCGTGCCGCAATCCATGCATCGCGCGCCTTGCACCTTGGCCTGCGCATCGTCCAGACCGATGACGAACTCTTTGTAATGTTTCAGACGCTCGGCGACGGGCTTGTAGCCCTCTTCCAGCCGCTCATGTTCCATGAAGCCTGTGACTTTTCCCATGATGATGATTCCTTTGACCGGTGGAACGGGTTACTTGGCAGCAGCCACTTTTTTAGTAGCTTTTTTCTCAGACACAGCTTGCGCTGAGGCCATTTTTTTTGCATAAATTTCACCCAAGGCACGCTTGTACTCGTTGGGGAAGACCTTGACGAATTTGGTGCGTGTGCTGGCCCAGTCGTCGAGGATTTCGCGCGCACGGCGGCTGCCCGTCCAGCGCAGGTGGTCGTCCAGCAACTTGCGCAGCAGCGCCTCGTCGGTCATGTCGCGGTGCCAGGTGGCACGCGACACGGTAGCCTCCTGCTCGGCACTGGTCACCACCTTTTCCAGGCTGACCATGGCCGTGTTGCAGCGCTTGGCAAACAGGCCGTCTTCGTCGTACACGTAGGCCACGCCACCGCTCATGCCCGCCGCGAAGTTGCGGCCGGTCTTGCCCAGCACGGCCACGGTGCCGCCGGTCATGTACTCGCAACCGTGGTCCCCGGTGCCTTCCACCACGGCCGAAGCACCCGACAGACGCACCGCAAAGCGCTCGCCCGCCACGCCGGCAAAGAAGGCTTCGCCGCTGGTGGCACCGATCAGCGCCGTGTTGCCCACGATGATGTTCTGTGCTGCCACACCCCGGAAGTCCAGGCTGGGGCGCACCACCACGCGGCCACCCGACAGACCCTTGCCGGTGTAGTCGTTGGCTTCACCGATCAGGTACAGCGTGATGCCGTTGCACAGGAACGCACCGAAGGACTGACCGCCCGTGCCTTCGAGCTGGATGTGGATGGTGTCGTCCGGCAGACCATCCGGGTGCACCTTGGTGACGGCACCCGACAGCATGGCACCGACGGTGCGGTTGACGTTGCGC
>DDUQ01000142.1:0-56382 GCA_002344885.1 Comamonadaceae bacterium UBA2334 | reverse complement strand
AGCATGGCACCGACGGTGCGGTTGACGTTGCGCGCGGCTTCCATGAAGCGCACTTTCTCGCCCTTGTCGATGGCCGCACGGCTCTTGGCAATCAACACGTTGTCCAGGCTCTTTTCCAGACCGTGACTTTGCGTGTCAGTGTGGTAGCGCTGGCTGTCCGACTCCACCACCGGCACGGCAAACAGGCGGCCAAAGTCCAGGCCCTGTGCCTTCCAGTGCGACAGGCCGGTTTTGGTGTCCAGCAGGTCGGCACGGCCGATCAGCTCGTTGAAGCTGCGGATGCCCAACTGCGCCATGATCTGGCGGGCTTCTTCCGCGATGAAGAAGAAGTAGTTCACCACATGCTCAGGTTTGCCGGCAAACTTTTTGCGCAGCTCGGGGTCCTGCGTGGCCACGCCCACCGGGCAGGTGTTCAGGTGGCACTTGCGCATCATGATGCAGCCCTCAACCACCAGCGGTGCAGTGGCAAAGCCGAATTCATCGGCACCCAGCAAGGCACCCACCACCACGTCACGGCCAGTCTTGATCTGGCCGTCGGTCTGCAGGCGCACACGGCTGCGCAGGCCGTTGAGCACGAGGGTCTGCTGGGTTTCGGCCAGGCCGATTTCCCAGGGCGACCCGGCATGCTTGATGGACGACCAGGGCGAAGCGCCCGTGCCGCCGTCGTGCCCGGCGATCACGATGTGGTCGGCCTTGCACTTGGCCACGCCGGCAGCAATGGTGCCCACCCCGATTTCGGACACCAGCTTCACGGAGATGTCGGAATGCGGGGCCACGTTTTTCAGGTCGTGGATGAGCTGGGCCAGGTCCTCAATGGAGTAGATGTCGTGGTGCGGCGGGGGAGAAATGAGGCCCACGCCCGGCACGCTGTGGCGCAGCTTGCCGATGTAATCGGACACCTTGCCACCGGGCAGCTGGCCGCCTTCGCCGGGCTTGGCACCCTGCGCCATCTTGATCTGGATCTGGTCGGCACTGACCAGGTATTCGGCGGTCACGCCGAACCGGCCCGAAGCCACCTGCTTGATCTTGGAGCGCAGGCTGTCGCCGTCGGCCAGAGGCAGATCCACCTCGACCACGTCTTTGCCGATGACGGAAGCCAGCGTTTCGCCCTTCTTGATCGGGATGCCCTTCAGCTCGTTGCGGTAACGGGCGGCGTCCTCGCCGCCTTCACCGGTGTTGCTCTTGCCGCCAATGCGGTTCATGGCAATGGCCAGCGTGGCGTGCGCTTCCGTTGAGATGGACCCCAGCGACATGGCACCCGTGGCGAAGCGCTTGACGATCTCCTTCGCGGGCTCGACCTCGTCCAGCGGAATGGCCTTGGCCGGGTCCACCTTGAACTCGAACAGACCGCGCAGGGTCATGTGGCGACGGCTCTGGTCGTTGATGATCTGTGCGTACTCTTTGTAGGTGTTGAAGTTGTTGGCCCGGGTGGAGTGCTGCAACTTGGCAATGGCATCGGGCGTCCACATGTGCTCTTCGCCACGGGCGCGCCAGGCGTACTCGCCACCGGCATCGAGCATATTGGCCAGCACGGGGTCGTTGCCAAATGCAGCCTTGTGCATGCGAATGGCTTCCTCGGCCATCTCAAACACGCCAATGCCTTCCACCTTGGAGGGCGTGCGGGTGAAGTACTTCTGGATGGTGGCGGTATTGATACCAATGGCTTCGAACAGCTGGGCACCGCAGTAGCTCATGTAGGTGCTCACGCCCATTTTGGACATAATCTTGGACAGGCCCTTGCCCACCGCCTTGATGTAGTTGTAGACCGCCTTGTCAGCGCTCAGCTCGCCGGGCAGGTCCTTGTGCAGGCTGACGAGGGTCTCCAGCGCGAGGTAGGGGTGGACGGCTTCTGCGCCGTAGCCCGCCAGCACCGCGAAGTGGTGCACCTCGCGAGCAGTGCCGGTTTCAACCACCAGGCCTGCCGCCGTGCGCAGGCCGGCCCGCACCAGATGCTGGTGAATGGCCGACAGCGCCAGCAGCGCCGGAATGGCGACCTGGGTGGGCGACACCCCACGGTCGCTGATGACCAGGATGTTCTTGCCACCGTTGATGGCGTCCACCGCTTCGGCACACAGCGAGGCCAGCTTGGCTTCCACACCCTCACGGCCCCAGCTCACGGGGTAGGTGATGTCCAGCGTGGCCAGCTTGAACTTGCCCTGGGTGGCCTGCTGGATGCCGCGCAGCTTGGCCATGTCTTCGAAGTCGAGCACCGGCTGGCTCACTTCGAGGCGCATGGGCGGGTTGACCTGGTTGATGTCCAGTAGGTTGGGCTTGGGACCGATGAAGCTCACCAGAGACATCACGATGGCTTCGCGGATCGGGTCGATGGGCGGGTTGGTCACCTGGGCGAACAACTGCTTGAAGTAGTTGTACAGCGGCTTGTTTTTGTCGGACAGCACGGCCAGCGGGCTGTCGTTGCCCATGGAGCCGATGGCCTCTTCACCAGCCTGGGCCATGGGCGCCAGCAGGAACTTGATGTCCTCCTGGGTCATGCCGAAGGCTTGCTGCAGGTCCAGCAGTGCCGGCGCAGTTGCACCCACGGCTGCATGCGTGGACTCCACACCCAGCGCAGCCTGGCCAGAGGCTTCGCCCTCGCCGGCCACGGGCTGTGCCACGTCATCCAGGCGGATGCGCAGGTTGTCGATCCACTGCTTGTACGGCTTGCTGTTGGCCAGGCTGGCCTTGAGCTCTTCGTCGTCGATCATGCGGCCCTGTTCCAGGTCAATCAGGAACATCTTGCCGGGCTGCAGGCGCCACTTGCGCACGATCTTGCTCTCAGGCACAGGCAGCACGCCGGACTCGGAACCCATGATGACCATGTCGTCATCGGTGATGCAGTAGCGCGAGGGGCGCAGGCCGTTGCGGTCAAGTGTGGCGCCAATCTGGCGACCATCGGTGAACACGATGGAAGCGGGGCCGTCCCAAGGCTCCATCATGGCAGCGTGGTATTCGTAAAACGCCTTGCGACGCTCGTCCATCATGGTGTGCTGTTCCCACGGCTCGGGGATCATCATCATGACAGCCTGGGCCATGGGGTAGCCGGCCATGGTCAGCAACTCAAGGCAGTTGTCGAACGTGGCGGTGTCGGACTGGTCCGGGAAGCTCAACGGATACAGCTTGCGCAGGTCGTCGCCCAGCACAGGCGAGGACATGACGCCTTCGCGGGCGCGCATCCAGTTGTAGTTGCCACGCACGGTGTTGATTTCGCCGTTGTGCGCCACGTAGCGATAGGGGTGGGCCAGCGGCCACTCGGGGAAGGTGTTGGTGGAGAAGCGCTGGTGCACCAGGCCCAGCGCCGACGTGCAGCGGGGGTCCTGCAGGTCAAGGTAATAGGTGCCCACCTGGTCGGCCAGCAGCAGGCCCTTGTAGATGATGGTGCGGCTGCTCATGCTCGGCACGTAGTACTCTTTGCTGTGCTTCAGGCCCAGCTTGGAGATGGCCTTGCTGGCCTTCTTGCGGATGACGTACAGCTTGCGTTCCAGCGCTTCCTGCACGATCACGTCGTTGCCACGACCGATGAACACCTGGCGGATGATCGGTTCCTTGGCCCGCACGCGGGGTGACATGGGCATGTCGGCGTTGACCGGCACATCGCGCCAGCCCAGCAGCACCTGGCCTTCAGCCTTGATGGCACGCTCCATCTCCTGCACGCAGGCCAGGCGGCTGGCATGCTCCTTGGGCAGGAAAATCATGCCCACGCCGTACTCGCCTGCAGGCGGCAACGCCACACCTTTTTTGGCCAGATCTTCGCGGAACAATTGGTCAGGCAGCTGGATGAGGATGCCTGCGCCGTCGCCCATCAGCGCGTCGGCACCGACGGCACCCCGGTGGTCGAGGTTTTCAAGGATTTTCAGCGCCTGGCCCACGATGGCATGGGACTTCTGCCCCTTGATGTGCGCCACGAAACCCACACCGCACGCATCGTGCTCGTTGGCGGGGTCGTACAGGCCGGTTTGTTGCATGTGCTGGATGTCGCTGGGGCTGGTCACACCAAACTCCTCAAAAAATAAACGGAATGCGTAAGGATATTGCATTGCAGCATTCATGCCAAGGAAATTAAATGGGGTCAGAACCCATTTAATTTCCGAACAATACGCTCAACAATAAATCGGGGACACATTAGAAACAAGAGCTGAAAACGCCATGAATGATAAGCTAGTGGTCATTTTTACCTCTGGTTTGTGTCACGCCGAGCAGCAGATGACACGGGACGGCCCGGCCGCTTTTTTTGCAAACGCCGTTCCGTGTCCTGCTGCAAACCGGCCACAAACGCAGCCGACCCCAGCACCCACCCCTTCATAGCCGCTTCGGCCAGCACAGCTTGGTGCGATGCCCCGCAACCGTGCGCCAACAGGGTGCGGTAGGCTGCCTCCCGCGCAAATGGCGTGTTGCCCAACGCCCAGTATTGGGGCGGTGGCGTGAGCCCTTTAATGACTGAATGCCCGAGGTAATGCCCCGCAGTGACCCACGGATGGTTGCCCTGCGCCGCGTCAGCCACACCCGCATCGCCCTGCAACGCTGCGCCTGCCCACCGGCCCATGCCATCGGCCAGGCGTTGGGGATGGGTATCCAGCCAAACCATCGCACGCAACAGCCAGGTTTCCGGCTCCAGAACAGTGGAACGGAAACGCCCTTCCCACAAAGTGCCACGGCGCACATGGCGGCGGTTGAATGCCTGCACATAAGCGCGCCCCACAGCCTGCAAACACAGGCTGAGTGCACCATCCCGCTGAGGTGTCAACAACAGGTGAACATGGTCAGGCATCAGCGCCCAGGCGTGCACAGCCACACCCTGGGCCTGTGCGTGTTGTACCAGCAGGGCCGTGAACAGTTCCCGGTCCAGGGCGTCGACGAACACCTGCTCCCGCCCGTTTCCGCGCCACAGCACATGGTGAACCTGGCCAGTGAGGCTCAGGCGGGCCTGGCGTGCCATGTGGTCAGGGCGCTTCCGCTGCGAAGCAAACGGGGTTCAGGGCAGCCATCTGGCATCTTCCAGCACCGTGGCCGGCACAGGTGTGTTCACCCACAGGCCCTGCAGCTTGCGGTGAGTCACATAGATCTGCGGCACCATGAACAGGAACACATTGACCGCATCGTCGGCGATGCGGCGCTGCGCCGCTTCCAGCCCCCGCCACAGTTCCGTCTCGCCTGATGCATCCATCACGCGCTCCCAGAGAGCCTTGAAATCGGCATTTGCGTAATTGAAATAGTAGTCATCGCGGGCATAGATGTTGAGGTCCATCGGCTCGACGTGCGCAATGATCGACAGCGCATAGTCCTTGCGGTTGAAGACTTGGTTCAACCAGTCTGACCAACCGAGGTGCACAAGTTCCACCTGGAAGCCCAGGTTCTCCAGGTCCTCGGCCACGCTCACGCTGCCGATGCGCCCGTAACGGGTGGGTGGCACCACCAGTGGCACCTTGGTGCCGGGCTTGACACCGGCTGCCTTCAGCAACGACCGTGCCTGGGCCGGGTCGTGCGAATAGCGCTGGACCAGATCGACGTAGGCTGGGTGCGCGGGTGAAAAATGACTGCCGATGAACGCAGGTTGCAGGTCTTCACCGTAAAACAGGCGGAACGACTCGCGGCGAATACCGTGCGCCAGTGCCCTGCGCACACGGACGTCGTTGAACGGCGGCCTGGCATTGTTGACCGCGACCAGCACCTTCTGCTCGATCTGCCGACGCAACACCTGCAAGTCGGGCCGCCCCTGGAAGGGTTGCGTGCGGTCGGTGACACTGATCAGACCATCCACAGCGCCTTCGACCACCAGTGCCTCTCCTTCGGTTCGTCCCCCCACAAACACGAACTCAGCCCGGGCCAGCGCCGGCTGTTTTCCCCAGTGCTGTGGGTTGCGCTCCAGCATCACCCGGACGCCCTTCTCCCAGCGCACAAACCGGAACGGCCCGGTGCCGACCGGGTGCTGGTCAGCCGTGGCCACATGGGCAGGGTGCATCATCACCGCTGCGGGCAAGGCCAGCGCAAACGGCAGGAACGGGTCGGGCGCCTTCAGGTGAATCCTCAAGCGCGTGGGCGTCAGCACCTGAACGGACTGGACCCGCTCGAACCACTTTTTCTGCGGATTCTTGGACTCGGGTGCCAGGATGCGCCCCAGGCTCCAAGCGGCCACCTCGGCATTGAACGGTCGGGCATCGTGAAACCGCACACCGCTGCGCAGGTTGACATCGAGTTGCCGCTTGTCAGCCGACAGCACCCATGAGGTGGCCAGACGAGGCACCACACGGCCCTCCGCATCGACCACCGTGAGGCCTTCAAGCACGTTGGCGTACATCATTTCGCCCACCGACGCAGCCGCGACAGCGGTGGGGTCCAGCGACGGTGGCTCCAACGTCAGCCCCAGGCGCACATCGTCTCTGGCAGCCCACGCCTGTGCTGTAGCCACCAGCAGCAAGGTGCAAGCCACCGACCGGACCAGCACGCGCCCGGCTGAACGGGCCGACACCGTGACCCGGCCCACCGCACGAACACCCCTCGATAAACATGAAAGCAGCATGATCAGTCTCCTTCAGGCCAGACGGGTGCTGGCCGGTATGGGCTCGGGGCTGGCGCACACCCGGTCACGCCCGGTGTTTTTGGCGCGGTAGAGCGCCGCATCAGCCGCCTGCAACGCCAGATGCATCATCGCAGCGGGCAGATCACCTTCGGCCCGCATCGGCAGGCCCGCAATGACGGCCACACCGATGCTGACCTTCAAGGCCACCGGTTCGCCATCGCCATGCGCCAGCGGATGTGCGGACACCGCCAGGCGCATGCGCTCGCAGACTTCAACCGCAGCATCGAGTCCGGCAACGGGCATCAGCGCCACAAATTCCTCACCGCCGAAACGGGCCAGCACATCGCGGTCACGCAAGGCGGTACCCAGGCAGTGCGCCACATGCACCAGCGCCTGGTCCCCAAAATCATGGCCATGGGTGTCATTGACCACCTTGAAATGGTCGATATCGAGCACCGCCACAGCCAGGGGCGTGTTCAGCGCCGTCAGCATCCGTCGCGAAGCGGCATCGAAATGCCGCCGGTTGGCCAGGCGGGTCAGCGGGTCGTGTTCAGCCAGGTAGGCCAGATCCTGGTTGGTGCGACGCAGGCGCTCCTCGTTGGCCTGGATGCGCTCCACGTACTGGCGCATCGTTTCGGCCAGCAGGGCAATTTCATCGTGACCCACCACGTCGATGTCGGCTTGCACCACGGGCTGGGTGCTCACGGCTTTTTGAAGCTTCACGATGCGCAACACCACTGTGCGGTACAGGACGACACCCAACACGACTATCAGCACCAGGGTGGCCCCGTTGAGCGCCCACAACAGCACCTGCTGTCGGCCCATCTCGGTGTGCAACTTGCCGATGCGCGCTTGCATGCGTGAGCGCGTGTCCGAGGAAAAGTAGCCCATCAACACCGACAGTTCGGCACCCACTTCACGCTGCCGGGCAGAGGCGCGCGCAATGGCATCTTCAATCTGCAGCAACTCCTGGTGGGCGCGTCCGGCCGGTCGGGCCACCAGCCGCAAACGCTGCGCCACCAGCTCGTCCAGCCCTGCTGTGCCCTCACCCAACTGGTTCTGCGTGCGCCCCACCCGCTCCAGCAAATCGCCGCTGACCACAGCCTGGGCTGCCACCTGGCGGGTGATCTTGCGTATCCATTCCAGGCGCTCCTGCTGATCGACCATCAGCCGCTTGCGTTCGTCGTGCGTACGCGCCTGGGACAACATCAGGCTCTGACTGATCAGCGCCTCGGTCTGCTGAACCAGGCGCAACGCATCCATCAACTGGTCCAACTCGTCATCCACCACCACACGCAAATCGGCCCGCAGGCGGTCGAGAGCCGTCTGGGTCAGCCAACCCGCAGCAAGCACAAGCAGCAGCATCGACAGCACCCACGCGACCGTGCGCCCCACCAGCCCCAACGGCAACAACCGCCCCGTGGCCCCGGCGGCCAAACGCTTGGCCGCCATTTCGGCTTGGTCAGGCAAAAGGTCTTTCATGGGCGTGAACAGGGCTGGCAGCGTTCGGCATCTGTCGGATCATCGATGCAAAGTGTGATTGCTCGTCTGATGCAGGTCAAACATCCACCTGAATCCGGCATGCGCTGGCCGTTTGGCAACACTGGGCCGTGCTGCGTGTCAGGCCCAACTGCTGGGCTGCCCCACGACGGCTTTGGCCAGGTCGTCCAGCCATGCTGTCCCGATCTGGCTGACAGGCACGTCCACCTGTGTGGTGACCAGACCATTGACACACATCACGCGGACCCCCATGCGTGCCTGATCGTGGTCGGGTGTGAACACCATGCCTGCCCGCACGGCCAGGTCATGCTCGAACACCACTGCCAGCAGTTTGTGCGTGTCAGGGTGACGTTGCTCCAGGCGTTCATGCAGAATTTTCCCTGCCCGCAAGCGGTTTTCCACCCGTTCAAGCTCGGGGGGAAAGTTGACGCTGACGCGGCCCCTTTCCCGTGTGGGCGCAACCGGCACGATGCGCCAGCCCAAGGCCAGGTGTTCTGTCACTTCGCGTTGGCGCAGGATTTTTTTCCGCGCGTCAAACCGGAAATCCGACAGCTTCATCGCGGGCCATTTGTGTTTGCCATCCAGACTGATGTCCCGGGATGCCGGCTGGATGATGTTGAGTTGAGCCGCCAGATCGGACAAATAGTGCCAGACGCGCTGGCAAGCCTGCTCCGTCGCGGTCACATGGGCGTCCAGATGCTGAACCACCTGCCCCTCTTTGGCCTGGAGGTCCTGTGCCTGGCTCTTGAGTTGCTGCAAAAAACTCATGTAAGAATCATCCCTGAATCGTCCCTGTCAAGACGCTTGCCACCTGTCATTCAAACAGCGATTGTCCACTCCATTCGCGGTGAACCGACAGCGCAAACCGATCGGTCATGCCCGCAATGTAATCGGCCACCGCACGCTGCATGCTGTCGCCCTCACGCCGCACAACGGGCGGCGGGGGCTGGTCCACGTAGAGGGCAAACAGGTCTGTGACCACCCGTGAGGCCCGATCCATGGAGTCCGTGACCCGTGGATGCCGGTACAGGTTCTGGAACAGAAAACGCTTGAGCGCCGAGGACTGTGCCAGCATGTCATCGGAAAACCGCACCAGTCGACCCGCCTGCCTTGCTTCTGTGAGATTGCCGACCCCGGCATCGGCCACAGCGGCTTGCGTGGCGGCAATCACATCGTAGACCTGCGCACTGAGCATCAGGCGGATCGACTCGAACAACAGTCGCCGCCCCTTGAGCGTGGGATGGGCCAACAGCGCATCGGCCATGAACCGCCCGAACAGCGGCACGGTGGCCACCTGCTCCAGTGTGATGAGCCCTGAGCGCACGCCATCGTCCACATCGTGGGCGTTGTAGGCAATTTCATCGGCAAGGTTGCACAACTGCGCTTCCAGCGTAGGCGCGTGCCCCAGCAGAAAACGCTGCGCCACACCGCCGGGCTCAAGGGCTTCGAGTGCCTCGGCGTGGGCACGCGAGCAATGCTTGAGGATCCCTTCCCGGGTCTCGAAACACAGGTTCAGCCCGTCGAAAGCCGGGTAACGTTCTTCGAGCGCATCGACCACACGCAGACTTTGCAGGTTGTGCTCGAACCCGCCATGCTCGCGCATGCAGGCATGCAGCGCATCCTGCCCGGCATGGCCAAAGGGCGTGTGCCCCAGGTCATGCGCCAGGGCAATGGCCTCCACCAGGTCTTCGTGCAGACCCAGCGTACGCGCAATGCTGCGACCAAGTTGCGCCACCTCGAGGCTGTGCGTCAGGCGCGTGCGGAACAGGTCACCCTCGTGGTTCAGAAACACCTGGGTTTTGTAGACCAGGCGACGAAACGCCGTGCTGTGCACGATGCGATCCCGGTCGCGCTGAAAGGCGTTTCGCGTGGGCGCACCCGGCTCGGCAAACCGGCGGCCCCGCGTGAAGGCAGGGTCAGACGCAAAAGCAGCCAGGGGCGGGTGGGTCATGGGGTGTGTCGGTGAGGGGATGGGTTGGGAGCGGGGCCGTCAGTTTCGAGCGGAACTGTCAATCGACGCCGCCAAAACCTCACGCACCACCGCCTCGGGTGCCTTGGCGGTCACGGCCACGCCGGGGCCTTGGCCGCCTGACGCCAGCGGCGCATCGCCTATGAGCACGAACTTGATGTCGCCACCCTCGCTCTTTTTGTCGCCGCGCATGAGTTGCAGGTAGCGGTCGGCACCCAGGTCAGGGCCCACCACCGGCAGTCCGGCGGCTTGCACCAGGCGCGTGAGGCGTTGAACAAAGGCATCGTCCACATGGCCCATACGCTGGCTCAGGCGGGCCGCCATCACCATGCCGCAGCCCACTGCTTCGCCGTGCAACCACTCGCCATAGCCCAAGCCTGCCTCGATGGCATGGCCAAAGGTGTGACCGAAGTTCAGGATGGCGCGGATGCCCCCCTCTTTTTCATCCTGTCCTACCACCCAGGCCTTGATCTCGCAGCTGCGCCGCACGGCCGTGGCCAGTGCCTGCGGGTCGCGGGCCATCAGGGCGGGCAGGTGGGTCTCGATCCAGTCAAAAAACACCATGTCGGCAATCGGGCCGTACTTGATGACTTCAGCCAGGCCCGCACTCAGCTCACGGTCGGGCAGGGTGCTCAGTGCGGACAGGTCGCACACCACCTGCTGCGGTTGGTAGAACGCACCGATCATGTTCTTGCCCAGCGGGTGGTTGATGGCAGTTTTGCCACCCACGCTGCTGTCCACCTGCGACAACAAAGTGGTGGGCACCTGCACAAACGGCACACCACGCATGTAGCAGGCGGCGGCAAAGCCGGTCATGTCGCCCACCACACCGCCCCCCAGGGCGTACAGCACGGTTTTGCGGTCTGCGGTGCTGCCCAGCAGCCGGTCGTAGATCAGGTTGAGCGTGGCCTGGTCTTTGTAAGCCTCCCCATCTGGCAACGCCAGCACATCTACCTGTTTGTATCGCTGTGAAATTTTGTTCACCAAGCGCTGGGCATACAAAGGACCCACAGTCACATTCGTCACGATCAATGCCTGGGCGGCCTTGGGACAGGCTGCAAACGTGGCCGCATCATCGAGCAGACCCGGACCGATGAGGATCGGGTAACTGCGATCACCCAGATCGATGTGCACGGTCTGAGGCGGCATGCCACCCGTTGACTGTGCGGCCAAAGGCTGCCCGGTTGTGTCACCAGGCTGGAAAGGAGTCAGGGCAATGGGGGTCGAAGTGAAAGTCATGGTGCCAAGTGTAGGGCGAGCCCAGCCAGCTGTTGCGCGTGCCCATCACTCTCGCCTGTCAGTTTCACCCTTGACTTCGGCCTTCCCATCACCGCCGGCAGCAGGCCACAGCCACTCGGAGCATACTGCGCATCCATGGACAGACTGCGCATCGACAAATGGCTCTGGGCCGCCCGGTTCTACAAAACACGTTCGCTCGCCACTGACGAGCTGAACAAGGGCCGTGTGCAGGTCAACGACCAGGTGATCAAGCCCTCGCGAGAGTTGCGCGTGGGCGATCGGGTGACGGTGAAAGCGGGCCACACAGTGCGCACCGTGCAGGTGCTGGCCCTGAGCGACGTACGCGGGCCTGCCCCCGTGGCGCAAACCCTGTACACCGAAACACCCGAAAGCCTGCAAGCCCGCATGGCCGCAGCCGAAATGCGCCGCCTGGCCCCTGAACCAGCCCTGTCCCAACCCCAAGGTCGGCCCACCAAGCGGGACAGGCGCTTGCTGCAAACCCTGATGCACGCGTCCGGCCCGGCAGACGCCGCACACTGGTCACAGCGCCCATCGGTGGATTGGGACAACCGGTGGCGCGCAGCCTTGCCAGACTGAAGCGGCCTTTTTTCGCCACCAACCGACACGTTGCAACATGTTCAACTGGTTTCGCCAACTCCTGAGGCCCCCGACAGCACAAGCGCAGGTCTCGCCTACGGTGCCGCACATGTCAGGGCACGCGCCAGGGCATGCCGCGCCTGCTGCAGCCGGCGGCGCACCCGTTGATCCAAACGCCCCTGCTGCAACGTCCCCAGGTTCAGTCAGCGTACCCCAGGTACCGGCGACACCCACCGACGCGCTGGCTGATTTCAACGTGCAGACCACGGCCACCAAATGGGTGTTTGGCCTGCTGACCGCACACGGTCAAACACCCGCCACCGGCGGCTGGACCCTGCCCACCTTGGCAGATGCCATCGAGCGCATCAGTCTGGACACGACACGTGCAGCCGACTGGGTGCCGCGGGTCCCCATGGTGCTGCCAGGCCTGTTGCGCAGTTTGCGGGACGAGCACAGCTCGGCTCATGAGCTGGCCCGGCTGATCGAGCAGGATGTGACCCTGCTGGCAGAGGCCCTCAAAGAAGCCAACAGCGCGCTGTTTCAACGCACCGACAAAGTCACACAGACCGAGGATGCCGTGCGTTTGCTGGGCAACCACGGCTTGCGCATGCTGATTGCACGCGTCGCGTTCCGCCCTGTGCTGGGGGCCGATGCCGGCCCGCTGGTGCAGGCCGGTGCCGCAAAGGCCTGGGGCATTGGTGAAACGTGCGCCCGCATCAGCCGCGACTTGGCTACAGCGCGGGGCGTGGACCCGTTTGAAGCCTTCCTGTCGGGCCTGGCCCTCAACATCGGCCATGTGGTGGCACTGCGCATGGCAGACCGCATGGCTCACCTTGCCCGACACGACGCGCACGGCCTGGGGCCGAGCAACTTGCCGGTGGGCGAAGCACCCGATGCCACAGGCGACAACCAGGCCGCCCAGGACGTGGCCCACACCGTGGCCCTGCTGTCACACCGCGTGGCTGCCAGATGGGAGCTGCCCGACAACGTGGTGGGCACCCTGACCGCCCAGATGGACCCGATGGCCCGCTTCCAATGGCCGCAAAGCAGCGAGTTGCTGGCTGTGGCGCAGGAGGCCGCCCGGCTGAAGTCGCTGGACGAAGCAGGCCTGCTGCCCGCGCCCTTGGCATCATGCTGGCATCATTTGCCTGACGATGCCCGCCAATGGCTGGCCGATCACGCCATGCCGACAGACGCCGACAACGGCCCACCCACCGACCATTGACCCCTTTCCGACCCTGCCTCACCCATGACTGTTACCCGCCTGCTCATCATCAAACTGGGCGACACCCTGCCGCATGTGCGCGCGGCATATGGTGATTTCGAAGACTGGATTGCACACGGCCTGCGCAAATCGGGTCGCATGCTCGACATCGAGGTGTGTGACCCTCGCCAGGGTGACGTGCTGCCCCCGGTGCGCGCCCGCGCCCCACAAGAATGGCCTTTGGGCGGGGTGGTGATCACAGGGTCGCATGCCATGGTGACCGACCGCGAGGGCTGGAGCGAACACACCGCCTGCTGGCTGCGCGACGCGGTCGAAGCCGACTTGCCGGTGCTGGGCATCTGCTACGGCCACCAGTTGCTGGCCCATGCCATGGGTGGCACGGTGGCAGATCACCCCGAGGGACTGGAAGTGGGCACCACCGACATCTGGCTCACCCACGATGACGACACCGACCCACTGTTTTCGGTGCTGCCCAGTCACTGGCCCGCGCAAGTGTCGCACCGGCAATCGGTCATTGAGCTGCCCGCCGGCGCCGTGCACCTGGCGTACAACCGCTTCGAGCCACACCACGCCTTTCGGGTGGGCAAGTGCGCCTGGGGCGTACAGTTCCACCCGGAATTCGACATCGACGCCACCCGGGCCTACATCGAACACCTCAGTGGCGCATTGGCCCGGCAGGGCGAATCCATTCACGGCCTGAACGAGGGCGTGCAACCCACGCCCGAAGCAGCCAGCCTGCTGGCGCGGTTTGCGCACCTGGCCAGCGAGGCCACCCCTCGCACCCATGCCGGCTGAACACAACCGCCGCATTGCCCACCTGGACATGGACGCGTTCTACGCGTCGGTCGAACTGCTGCGCTACCCACAGCTCAAGGGTTTGCCGGTGGTCATTGGCGGTGGCAAGCGTCGCAGTGTGGCCTTTGACACCGATGCCCTGGCACTGGCCCGCCAACGCCATCCCGATCAGGACTGGGGACCGGCTGACCTCGGCCGCATGCCTGTCGACCTGTTCCCCCGCCTGTCCGGCTACACCGGGCGGGGCGTGATCACCACGGCCACCTACGCCGCCCGCCAGTTCGGCGTGGGGTCGGCCATGGGTCTGATGAAGGCCGCCCGCTTGTGCCCCAACGCCATCCTGCTGCCAGTTGACTTCGACGAGTACCGGCGTTTTTCCCGGGCGTTCAAGGCCGTCATCACCGACATCGCACCTGTCATGGAAGACCGGGGGGTGGATGAGGTGTACATCGACTTCACCGACGTGCCCGGTGGCCACCGGGAAGGCGGACGCGTGCTGGCCCGGCTGATTCAGAAAAGCATTTTTGACGCCACGGGCTTGACCTGCTCGGTGGGGGTGGCGCCCAACAAGCTGCTGGCCAAAATGGCCAGCGAGTTCAACAAGCCCAACGGCATTGCCATCGTGCACGAAACCGACCTGCAGACCCTGATCTGGCCCCTGCCCTGCCGCAAGGTCAACGGCATCGGCCCCAAGGCTGAAACACGCCTGGCAAGCCACGGCATACACACCATAGGCGACCTTGCTGCACGCGAACCGACCTGGCTGCGGGAGCACTTCGGCCCCACCTATGGCCCCTGGTTGCACGAAGCCGCCTGGGGGCGGGACACCCGCCCGGTGGTCACCGAGAGCGAACCCGTCAGCATCAGCCGGGAAACCACGTTCGAGCGCGACCTGCATGCGGTGCGCGACAAGGCAGAGCTGGGCGCCATCTTCACCCGGCTGTGCGAACAGGTGGCCGACGACCTGCACCGCAAGGGCTACGCGGCCAGGACCATCGGCATCAAGCTCCGCCTTCCCGACTTCAAGGTGGTGACCCGCGACCACACCTTGGCCACGCCGGTCCGACACGCGGCCGATTTGCGCCACGCAGCCGGACAGGCCCTCAAGCGGGCCCCGCTGGCTCGCCCCATCCGGCTGCTGGGCGTGCGCGCAGCAGGCCTGTGCAAGCTGGATGCCCATGGACAGCCCGTGGCCGACGCACCACGTCCAACGTCAGCGGCTGCAACAGCGCACACTTCAAACGAAAACGACCTCTTCGGCTTTGATTGATTGGCTTTATTGCTACTTTTTATTCAACACGCCCATGCCTCTTCAGCGCGATAATCCAGCCCACGGCCCCGTGCCGCGTTGTGGCTGCCCAAGCGCCTGCTGACCCCCTCCTACCACCCTGTCACCCATGCCCATTTACGAATACGCCTGCAGTGGCTGCGGCCACGCGTTCGAAACCCTGGTTCGCAGCGGTACCGTGCCCGCCTGCCCCCAATGCCACGGCACCGACCTGCACAAACTGTTGTCCGTGCCAGCCAAACCGGCAGACAGCAACAGCATCTCTCTGCCTGCCTCGCCATGCGGGTCGTGCGATGCGCCCGGCAGCCACGGGGGCTGTCCGTTCGCTTCGGCCATGAACTGACTCAGCGACCCGCTGCCTGTGCCAGGTGCCCGTGCGCGGCCAGCCTGGCCATGAACTCGGGCGGCACCGCAGCCACCTTGCGGCTGACGTGGCCCACAAAAACGATACCCACTTTGCCGCGCGCCACCTCGCGCGGACCGTCAGGGCACGCCAGCTGAAACGCGAGGTCGAAGCCGTAGGTATTGAAGTCCTGCGGCACCATGCTGATGCGCATGGTCTCGCCATGGAAGCCTTCCGATTTGTATTGCGCCACGATGTCGCCGACCACAATGGGTTGGCCCGCGACGTTGCCCTCGGTGTACCCCAGGGACTTGAAAAAGCGCACCCGCGCTTCCGACACCAGCGTGAGCAGCTGTGCGTTGTCGAGGTGGCCACCCTGGTTCACATGGCTGATGTAGATCTGCATATCGGTGGTGAACGTGAAGCGTTCGGGCAATGGAAACTGGATGCGTGGCATGGCGTTGGACACAATCGAACTGAGAGGCACCGATTGTTGCCCAGCCCATGAGGGCTGCAGCTCCGGTACGACGCACCTTTGGCCCGTGCGCACAAACCACACTGCCTCGCCGGAGGCTGTCCGCCGGTTGCGGCCTGTTGCGCCCTTTCGGTGGCCAAGCGATACTCCGCTGTCTGAAAAAAGCGACGATGAGGGATAGCAATGAAACTTTTGTCACACATTCTGCTGGTTGCCGGTGCACTGACGGTCACAGCTTGGGCCCAAACCACACCGCCGGCCGTGGTCATCACCGAACAGGCGCAGCCCGCGCCCACGGCAGAGCCCACCACCGACAAACCCGGCCGCAAGCCCAACTACTTCACCAGCAAAGACCCGGCACCCGGCGGCGCGCGCAACCTGGTCTGGGCCAACAGCCACACCAAGCGCTACCACTGCTTCGGCACCAAGTATTACGGCCGCACCTACCAGGGCAGCTACATGGACGAAACCGAGGCCATTGAAGACGGCTACCGTCCGTCCAACCGGACTGGCTGCTCAAAATAGCCGCAGCAACCTTGACGCGCCCCATGCAGATCTTCGTCAACACGCTCCACACCCAACACACCGGCCAGCACGAGATGTTCAGGGGGCAAATGGTGCCCTGTCACGAGGTGCCGGCACGTCTCGACCATGTGCTGGCCGAACTGGCGCACCGCCCGGTCGGCCCAATGCTGGCGCCACCGGCAGGCGACGCCGCGTTCGACGCTGCGCTGCAATCGGTGCTGGGACGTGTCCACCACCCAGGCTACCTGACCTTTCTGGCACAGGCCTGGGCCGAATGGGTGGCACTCGATGCCACCAATGCACAGCGGGATGCACTGCCTTCGGTCTGGCCCTTGCCCAACCGGCACGGCTTTTCGACGCTGCATCCACCCCGCAACTTTGCCGCGCGGCTGGGCATGTACGCATTCGATGCCGGCACACCGCTGATGGCAGGCAGTTGGGCAGCAGCGCAGGCCGGTGCCGCCTGTGCTCTGGCTGCAGCGCAAGCTGTCCTGGCAGACATGGCGGTGTCCCAGAGCCCAGCTCAAACCGCCGCCACAACCGCGTCACCCGGGCAGCAGGCACAGCTGCCTTCGGCCCTGGCGCTGACACGCCCACCCGGCCACCATGCCGGACCAGACTTCATGGGTGGCTACTGTTTCCTCAACAACGCAGCCGTTGCTGCCCAGACATTGCTGGACGGCGGTTGCACACGGGTAGCCGTGCTCGACGTGGACTACCACCACGGCAATGGTACACAGACCATTTTTTACGAACGCGCCGATGTGCTGACCGTCTCCATCCATGGCGACCCGGCGACCGAATACCCGTTTTACCTGGGCCATGCAGATGAAGTTGGCGCGGGCGCGGGCGAAGGGTTCAACCTCAACCTGCCACTGTCGCGCGGCTCGGGTGCAGACACATGGTTTGAGGCCCTCGACACGGCCTTGGCCCGCATACATGCGTACCAGCCGCAAGCCTGTGTGGTGCCGCTGGGGCTGGACACTTTTGCGGGCGACCCCATATCGGGCTTTCGCCTGCAATCGGCAGATTACCTGTCAATGGGCCGACGGCTGGCCAGCCTGAACCTGCCGACGGTTTTCACGTTCGAGGGGGGCTATGCCGTGGCAGAAGTCGGCGTGAACGCTGTGAACGTGCTGCTGAGCTTTGTCGATGCCCGCCCCAGCTGACGTCAGTTCGCCGGCAAGGCGAGTGTGGACACAAGTGTGGGCGACCCACCCGCGTCGGTTTTGAACACAGCCACAGCCTGCTTCAGTTCATTGGCCTGTGTTTGCAGGCTGGCCGCAGCGGCTGACGACTCTTCGACCAAGGCCGCGTTCTGCTGGGTCATTTGATCCATCTGCGAAACCGCTGTGTTGATCTGCTGGATGCCACCGGTTTGCTCTTGCGTGGCGCTGCTCATTTCGTTGATGAGATCGGTCACGCGGCTGACCTGGCTCACGATGTCTTCCATGGAGCCACCGGCCTGGGCCACCAGTGCACTGCCTGCTTCGACGTTGCTGATGCTGCCCTGGATGAGCGACTTGATTTCGCGCGCGGCCTCCGCACTGCGCTGCGCGAGGCTGCGCACCTCGCCCGCCACCACCGCAAAGCCGCGACCGGCTTCACCCGCCCGGGCAGCTTCCACAGCCGCATTGAGCGCCAGGATGTTGGTCTGGAAGGCAATGCCGTCGATCGTGCCGATGATTTCGGACATCTTGTGGCTGGAATGCGTGATGTCATGCATCGTCTGCACCACTTTGCCCACCACCTCGCCCCCATGCGTGGCAGCCTGCGATGCCTGATGCGCCAACTGGTTGGCCTGACGCGCGGTGTCTGACGTTTGGGTCACGGTCGAGGTGAGTTCCTCCAACGAAGCAGCCGTTTGTTCCAGATTGGCAGCCTGTGCCTCTGTGCGTTGGGACAGGTCCAGGCTTCCTGCGGCCACCTGGGTCGCGCCGGTCACGATGGAATCGCTGGCCGCACGCACCTGCCCAATCATGCGCTGCAAGTTCTGGTTCATGTCGTTCAGTGCCCGCAACAACTGGCCCGCCTCGTCCTGGCTGTGGGCTTGTACATGCACCGTCAAATCACCCTGCGCCACCGCCTGGGCCATGGTGACCGCTTCGGCAATGGGCTTTGTGACCGAGCGGCTGACCACCATCGCCACAGCCAAACCACCCAGTGCACTGACCAGCGCGGCACCCCACAACACCCAAGTGGTGGTTTCCGCTGCCTTTTCGCGCTCAAGTGCCAACTCTTTCGTCAGCTTCACCTCCAGGTCGATGAAGGCCTGGAGCTTGTCCATGTAGTCGGCCTGTGCTTTTCGCAGATCGCCGAACAGAAGCGCAACCACTTCGTCACGCTGTTGAGCCATGGCCAGGTCGATGGCCTTGCGCACCAGGGGCAAGTACACCGCACGAGCGGCTTTGGCTGCCTCCAGCGCAGACTGCTCGGCGGGTGTCTTGCTGGCAGACTCGAGCTGGGCCATCAATTCGGTGTTGTTGGCACTGGCTTTGTCGAGGCGGGCTTTTTCAATGGCCTGGGTGGCCGCATCGGGCACAAGTGCGATGTTGCGCACAGCACGGGCCACAAAGTTCAGGTTGTCTTTCAGCCCTGCGGTCTGGTTGATGCGTGTCAGACGCTCGTTGGCGACGAGATTCAAGGCCTCATCTGTTTTGCCCGATTCAATGGCCGCATAGGTGGCCATGAACACGCTGCCCACAATCAGCACAGCAAACCCCAGCAAAATTCGGGTTCGAATGGAAAAATCTGCGAAAGACATCACAACTCCTCAACTGGACCGCATCACGCTCGACCGTTGCCGGCAAGTTTAAGGGTTAACCCTTAACCCGCCATTGATATGGCTCAACCTGCATGCTGGCTGGAGGTTTGGGAGGCTGGGCTCAGGGTATCACCAGGCGAGACGGCACCCAGTGACGCCCTCTCACTGTCGGGCAGTGCGGATGTGCGGTGGCATGGGCTGCGGGTGGCTGGTACGCCATGGGCTGATGTCCAGCCCGCCACGGCGGGTGTAGCGCGCATACACCGTGAGCTTGGCGGGTTTGCAGCGGGTCCAGATGTCCATGAAGATGCGTTCCACGCACTGCTCGTGGAATTCGTTGTGGTTGCGAAAGCTCACGATGTATTGCAGCAAACCGGCCTGGTCGATCTGCGGGCCGCTGTAGGCAATCTGCACGCTGCCCCAGTCGGGCTGGCCGGTGACCAGGCAATTGCTTTTGAGCAAATGGCTGGTCAGGGTTTCCTCCACGGGTTGCTCGTCGAACGCAGCTGACAACAACTCGGGCGCAGGTGTGTAGCGTGTGCACTCGATGTCCAGCCGGTCCAGATTCAGGCCATCGAGCTCGTGCACGGGCTCACGGTCGAACAGCTCGGGGGCCAGCAGCTTCACACCCACGCTCGCGCCGACCACCGGTGCCCCCCGCCAGGCCGCCTCGGTCAAGTCGGTGCGCAGTGTCTGGCGCACCGCGTCAACGTCATCGAACGGGGTGTTGTTGAAGCTGTTCAGGTAGAGCTTGAAGCTCTTGCTTTCGATGATGTTGGGCGACTCGGCCGGCAAGGTGATCTGCGCCAGCGCCACCTGGGGCTTGCCTTTGCGGTTGAGCCAGCTCAGTTCAAAGGCCATCCACAGGTCGGCACCCAGAAACGGCAGGGTGCCGTTGATGCCCACTTCGGCCCGCTTGGGTGCGCGGGGCAATGGGAACAACAACGACGGCGTGTACTGGTCCACATAGGCGGTGGGTTTGCCCAGTTGGGACTGCTCGGGTGTGGAGGCTGTCATGATTTAATATAAAAAGTGCTTCAGCGCTTTTAAATAAATAATAGTTTGCTATAAAATATCTATCGAGATGCAGCCAGATGCGGCAATAACAACCCCAGCCAGACCGGCAGCAGCGCGGGCGGCCAGTCATGCCCCATGCCCTCGATGGCATGGAACCGTGCACCCGGTATGCGCCGGGCCGTGTCCTCGCCACAGGCCATGGGCACCAAAGGGTCTGCTGTGCCGTGCATCACCAGCGTCGGGCAGGTGATGCGGGGGAGCAAGATATGGCGGTCGGTGTCGGACATGACGGCCAGTGTCTGGCGCAACACGCCTTCGGGGTGATAGCTGCGCATCACACCTGCCATGATCCGGTCACGCAGATGGACTGCATCAACCCGATACGCCGGGCTGCCAATCAACTCAAACAGCGCCATGGTGTTGGCCACGATGTCTGCCGGTGCCCGGCTGGCAGGCCGGTGGATCATGGCACGGGCCACCTCGGCGCTGGGTCCGGGCAAGCCCGGCGCACCACTGCTGCTCATGATGCTGGCCAGGCTGCGCACGCGGTGCGGCGCGGTGGCAGCCAGGCGTTGCGAAATCATGCCCCCCATGCTCACACCGATGAGGTGCGCACGGTCGATGCCCAAAGCATCGAGCAGGCCCAGTGCGTCCTGGGCCATGTCTTGCAAGGTATAGGGTTGCGTCGGGCTCAGCCCCAGCTTGTGCTTGACGAATTGCCAGGGCAGGCTGGGTTGGCCCAGGGCGTCAAGGTGCGATGACAGGCCGATGTCGCGGTTGTCGTACCGGACCACGCGGTAGCCTGCCTGCCGCAGCGCCTGCACAAAGGCATCGGGCCAGGCGACCAGTTGCATGCCCAGCCCCATGGTCAGCAGCACGGATCCGCGCGCATCGGAGGGCACTGCCGGTTCGTCCACCAGCACCTCGAAGCTCAGACCATTCGAATTGATTTTCATAGCAAAAAAAGATCACCAGCAAAGCGCTGCGACTTCATACGAACTCGGATTCACGCAACCACTTGGTGGCCACCCATTTTTCACCGCTGATCACCGGTGCACCGCCGTGCAACGTCTGGCTGCTGGGGTGCGGCCGATCGTAGGCAAAGAACACCGCATTGCCCCGCTGCGGGGCCACCTCCAACCCCACGTCAGGGAAAGTGGTGCCGCCACCACGCTCGGGGTTGTTGAGGTACATCACCAGCGTGCCCACGCGCTGCCCGCCGCGCTTGAGGATGACGGGTGTGCCCGGCGCATCGGGGTCGAAGTAGTCGTAATGGGGCTTGTACTCGGCACCGGGTTGGTAGTTGAGCACCTGTACGCCTTCTCCGTTTTCAACCGGCCAGTTCAACAGACGGGCAATGCGTGACTCGATGCGTGCCACCAGCTCGCTCTCAGCGCGCCGGAAAAACATGCCGTTGCTGGTGCGATCGGCATTGACGGCTTCTCCGCCGGTGGCGTTTTCAACTGTGAGTGAACGCGCCATACGTGGCCGAGCCGCTTCGATGAGGCCATCGCATTCTTCGTCACTCAGAAAACGGGCAAACACGACCACCCTGGGCCGCGCCATGGACAACAACACGTCGACCACGCGGTCTCCCAGGTCAATCTGCCGGGGCGACTGCTGCAACTGGGGCTCGGGCATGGGTTTCTGCGTGCGTGCCGCGTGGCGGGTCAGCCTGGGCTGTGTGGATTTGCCAGACTCTGCACCCGCTTCGGCAACAGACGAGTCAGCACGCATTGCTGTACCTGGCATGTATTTGCGGCCAGCGTCCGTGGTGTCCCCTGCCGTCAACATGGCCGGTACATCGACACCCTTGGACGCGAGGTGCGCTGACAAGGTGTGCTCCAGGGCATTGAGCGCGACACTCTCTTGCCAGCCTGCGGTTTTCATGGCGCCGAGGACCGATTCAGGGCTGTGCCCGGCACTCACTTGCTCCACGATCCACTGCTTCAGTTCAGGTGTGATGATTTGGGTCATGTCGGCTCAAGACTCTGGGGTTGCGGGACTCATGTGTGCCGTGCGGTGGCGTCGAATGGATGTGGTGCGAATGGTCGGCCAAGCAATGCGGCACCGGTCGGCAAGCTGCCCTCAGCCGGCCAGCGCATCGCGTCGGAACACCAGCCTGTCGGGTTCCGAAAGAGCGGGCTGGTAGGCATAGCCTTCCAGGTTGAAGGCCTTGAGTGCCTCTGGGGTAGCAGCGCGGTGCTGCACGGCATACCTCACCATCAGCCCTCTGGCGCGTTTGGCCATGAAGCTGATGACCTTGTACTGTCCGCCGCCGCGGTGCTCTTCGAACACACACGAGACCACCCTGGGCTGCAGCACCTTCTTGTCCACCGACTTGAAGTACTCGTCGCTGGCCAGGTTGATGACCACAGGGCTGGCATCGGCCTGCGCGCGCTGGTTCAGGTAGTCGGCAATCTGACGCCCCCAGAAACGGTACAGGTTGCTGCCGTGTGCGGTGGCCAGGCGTGTGCCCATTTCGAGGCGGTAGGGCTGCATAAGGTCCAGCGGGCGCAACACACCATACAAGCCGCTGAGGATGCACACATGGTCCTGCGCCCAGTCCAAATCAGGGGCGGTCAGGGTGGTGGCGTCAAGGCCTTCGTACACGTCTCCATTGAAGGCCAGCACCGCTTGCTTGGCATTGTCAGGCGTGAATTGGGGTGTCCAGGCCTGGTACCGGGCAGCATTCAGGCTGGCCAGCTGGTCACTCAGGTCCATGAGCGAAGCAATTTGCTGGGGGGCAAGTGGCCGCAACACCTCCATCAGTTCAGTGGCTTGCCTGACAAAGACGGGCTGCGTGTGCCGGTCAATGTGCGGCGGGGTGTCGTAGTCAAGCGCTTTGGCGGGAGAGATCAGGAACAGCATCCTGCCATTCTGGCACGGCACAGGGGCAACCGAATGAACACCCTTTTCACCGGAACACCCGAAAAACCTGGGTTCACACATGGTTTTTATTTTTCGCAATACAATTGAGCACAATTTAATTATTTGCCATCCACCAAACCACTCCTCATGCAACACGCTGCCAACATCCTCACCGCCCTGATCGCAGGCTTGCACCTCTACATCCTCGTGCTGGAAATGTTCTGGTGGGACACGCCAAAAGGCCGCCGCGCCTTTGGCATGACACCGGAGTTTTCTGCCGCCACCAAGGTGCTGGCCGCCAACCAGGGTCTGTACAACGGGTTTCTGGCCGCCGGGCTGATCTGGGGCGTGTCCCTGGGTGAACCAGGCAACAGCATCAAAGTGTTCTTCCTCGCGTGTGTGGTCGTGGCAGGTGTGTACGGCGCCCTGACCGCGAGCCGCAAGATTCTGTTCATCCAGGCGTTGCCCGGCGCGGTCGCACTCGCTGCGGTCCTTCTGGCCTGACCTTCCCTGTTTCCCACCCACGCCGGGTGCTGCACCCGGGTTTTCCATGAAAGCGACACCACCATGACCACCTCCCTCGACAAAGTGCTTTACACCGCTGTGGCCACCTCCACCGGCGGCCGCGATGGCCGTTCCGTTTCCAACGATGGCCTGCTGGACGTGAAACTGGCCCCACCCAAGGAACTGGGCGGCCCCGGCGGCGCGACCAACCCCGAACAACTGTTTGCGGCCGGCTATTCGGCTTGCTTCATCGGCGCGCTCAAGCACGTGGCCGGCATGCAGAAAATCGCCGTGCCAGCTGACACATCCATCACTGCCAGCGTGGGCATCGGCCCCATTCCACAGGGTTTCGGCATCAACGCCAAACTGGTGGTGAACCTGCCAGGCGTTGACCGGGCTGTCGCGCAGAAGCTGGTGGACACCGCACACCAGGTCTGCCCGTACTCCAACGCCACGCGCGGCAACATCGACGTCGTGATCGAGCTGGCCTGACCTTCAGCGCCCGCAGCACCCACAGGCACAATGCAGCCGATGCTGCATGTGCTGTACCAAGATGACTGGCTGGTGGCCATTGACAAGCCACCCGGCCTGCTCGTCCACCGCACCGGCCTGGATGCCGGCGAAACCCGCTTCGCGATGCAAATGCTGCGAGACCAGCTGGGTCGCCATGTCTGGCCGGTGCACCGGCTCGACAAAGGCACCAGCGGCCTGCTGCTGTTTGCGCTCGATGCCGACACCGCCCGCCTGATGGGTGGCGCCTTCGAATCGGGCGCGGGCTTAAGCAAGACCTATCAGGCCATGGTGCGAGGTTGGCCCGCCAACAAGGGCTGCATCGACCACCCCCTGAAGCAACTGCCCGACGACACCCGTGACCTGCTCGAGCGCATCCAACCCGCCCAGACACACTTTGCCACGCTTGAACGGCTGGCGCTGCCCATCTTCGACGGCACGCACCCGGACCTGCGGGTGGCGCGGGTGGCGTTGCAGCCCCTGACCGGGCGACGCCACCAGTTGCGCCGCCACATGAAACACATTGCACACCCCATCCTGGGTGATGCCACCCATGGCAAAGGCCCGTTGAACCGGGCGGTGGCACAGTTGATCGGCGCTCAACGCCTGTGGCTGCATGCCGTGAGCCTCAGCCTAGCCCACCCCCACACGGGCCAGCCGCTGCACTTGCAGGCCCGTCCGGGGCCGGAATGGGACATCTGGCAAGCGCCCTGCCTGCCTGCGGCAGGGCAGCCCACACGGCACCCAGGCCACGCTTCGTAAAATCGCGGGTTCACCCTTTCAACGCCACACGCTTGCGCGCGTGCGCCCAGCCCGAGATATCCAACATGTCCGAGTCCACTCAGCAACCCGCCCAGCCTGGCCTGCAATCGCTGTCCAAATCCTTCGAGCCCGCCGCACTGGAAGCCCAATGGGGACCCGAATGGGAACAGCGCGGCTACGGCGTGGCCGGTTTCCGCGGCACGGGCCAGGCCGATGCGCAGGCCGCTGCATCAGGCCGCAACTTTGCCATCCAATTGCCGCCACCCAATGTGACTGGCACGCTGCACATGGGCCATGCGTTCAACCAGACCATCATGGACAGCCTGACCCGCTACCACCGCATGGCCGGGTTCAACACCGCCTGGATTCCCGGCACCGACCATGCAGGCATTGCCACACAAATCGTGGTGGAACGCCAGTTGCAAGAGCAAGGCATCAGCCGCCACGACATGGGCCCCACACCCGCCGAAGCCCGCAAAAACTTTGTGGCCAAGGTGTGGGAGTGGAAAGAAAAGTCCGGCAACACCATCACCACCCAAATGCGCCGCATGGGCGACAGCGTGGACTGGAGCCGCGAGTACTTCACCATGGACGACAAGCTGAGCCAAGTCGTCACCCAGACCTTTGTGAAGCTGTATGAGCAAGGCCTGATTTACCGCGGCAAGCGCCTGGTCAACTGGGACCCGGTGCTGCAATCTGCGGTGTCCGACCTGGAAGTGGAAAACGAGGAGAAAGACGGCTCGCTGTGGCACATCGAGTACCCGTTTGCCGATGGGCCACAAACCGTGAACGGCGCGCTGGCCAAAGGCCTGACCGTGGCCACCACCCGCCCCGAAACCATGCTGGGCGACGTGGCGGTGATGGTTCACCCCGAAGACGAGCGCTACCAGCACCTGATCGGAAAACAGGTGCTGCTGCCACTGTGCGACCGCACCATCCCCATCATTGCCGATGCCTATGTGGACAAAGAATTCGGCACCGGCGTGGTGAAAGTCACGCCCGCGCACGACCCCAACGACTATGCCGTGGGCCAGCGCCAGGGGCTGGAGATGATTTGCGTGCTGACGCTGCAAGCCACCGTCAACGACAACGCCCCCGAAAAGTACCGTGGCTTGGACCGCTTTGTAGCCCGCAAGGCCATCGTGGCCGATCTGGAAGCCTGTGGTGCGCTGATCGAAACCAAAAAACACAAGCTGATGGTGCCCATCTGCACCCGCACCGGTCAGGTGGTGGAGCCTATGCTGACCGACCAGTGGTTTGTGGCCATGAACCGTGCCCCCACGCTCCCCGCCGGTGGCGAGTCGCTGCCCCCCGAGGGGGCTGGCCTCAGCTTGGGGCGGCCCGGCGCTGGGTCCGGCACGGCTTTTGACACACGATCCATCGCCCAGAAAGCCATCGATGCCGTCACCAGCGGCCAGGTGAGCTTTGTGCCCGAAAACTGGGTGAACACCTACAACCAGTGGATGAACAACATCCAGGACTGGTGCATCAGCCGCCAGCTCTGGTGGGGGCATCAGATTCCGGCCTGGTATGGCGACAACGGTCAGGTTTATGTAGCTAACAATGCAGATGAGGCGAGCGCAAAGGCACAAAAAGACGGATATTTTGGCCCCCTGAGGCGCGACGAAGACGTGCTGGACACCTGGTACTCCAGCGCACTGGTGCCTTTCTCGACAATGGGTTGGCCAGAAGCCTTGGAGAACCCACAAGCTGGCGGGCGTGCCGGGCTCGAACCGGTCGATTTGGCGAGCGCAGCGAGTATGAGTCCGGGCGAGTCCGGCGCACCCGCCAGCGCCCGGGCCAACGCCAACAACACATCAGCCAGCACCCAAGACTACGACCTCTACCTGCCCAGCAGCGTCCTGGTCACCGGCTACGACATCATCTTCTTCTGGGTGGCCCGGATGATCATGATGACCACGCACTTCACGGGCAAAGTGCCGTTCAAGCACGTCTACATCCACGGCCTGGTGCGCGATGCCCAGGGCCAGAAGATGAGCAAGTCTGAAGGCAACGTGCTCGACCCCGTGGACCTGATCGACGGCATTGCCCTGCCTGAATTGCTCGACAAACGCACCACCGGCCTGCGCAAGCCCGAAACCGCACCCAAGGTGCGCAAGCAGACCGAAAAGGAATTCCCCGACGGCATTCCCGCCTATGGTGCCGATGCGCTGCGCTTCACGTTTGCGGCGCTGGCATCCCTGGGTCGCAGCATCAACTTCGACAGCAAGCGCTGCGAGGGCTACCGCAACTTCTGCAACAAATTATGGAACGCCACCCGCTTTGTGCTGATGAACTGCGAAGGCCAGGATTGTGGTTTGAGCGATCACGCTGCCGATGCCTGCGTACCCGGTGGTGGCAGCACAAGCCCCCAAGCGCCCTTACAGGTCGGGGCTTCGCTGCCCCCCGAGGGGGCTGTCGCTGCCTTGGGGCGGCCCGGCGGCAGCTACCTGGCCTTCAGCCAGCCCGACCGCTGGATCGTCTCGCGCCTGCAACGCGTGGAAGCCGAGGTGGCCAAGGGCTTTGCCGAGTACCGCCTCGACAACGTGGCCAACACCATTTACGACTTCGTTTGGAACGAGTTCTGCGACTGGTACCTGGAAATTGCCAAAGTGCAAATCCAGAATGGCAACGCCGAAACCCAACGCGGTACCCGCCGCACCCTCATTCGCACGCTGGAAACCATCCTGCGTCTGCTGCACCCCATCACCCCGTTCATCACCGAGGAGCTGTGGCAAAAGGTGGCCCCGGTGGCCGGGCGCGCGGGCGAGTCGGTCAGCATTGCTGCCTACCCGGTCAGCCAGCCAGAGCGCATCGACGAAGCAGCCGAGGCGCATGTGGCCAAGCTCAAAACACTGGTCGATGCCTGCCGCAACCTGCGCGGCGAAATGAACGTGTCACCCGCCACCCGCCTGCCCCTGTACGCAGTGGGGGATGCCACCTTCATGAGCGACGCAGCCCCCGTGCTGAAAGCCCTGGCCAAACTCAATGAAGTCAAGGTGTTTGACGACGAAACCGCCTGGGCAGCAGCCGCTCAGGCTGCTCCCGTGGCGGTGGTGGGGGATGCCCGCCTGTGCCTGTTCATGGAAGTGGACGTGGCCGCCGAAAAAGCCCGTCTGTCCAAGGAGGCCACCCGCTTGGAAACCGAACTGGCCAAAGCCAACGGGAAGCTGGGCAACGAAGCTTTCGTGGCCAAGGCCCCTGCCGCCGTGCTCGAGCAGGAACGCAAACGTGTGGCCGATTTTTCGGCGACACTGGCCAAAATCAAAGATCAGTTGTCGCGTCTGGGCTGACGCTTCAGCCGCCACCCGGTCTCATCCGGGTGCGTCGTCCGGCAGAACGGCGGCGTGTGCCCCGACAGATGACTGCTGTCAGCCGGACCACCGCAGTGTGTATCAGCGGCGCTTGAGCACCGTGATGTACTCGCCGTTCGCGGCGTCCTGCCCCAACAAGTCGTTGCCGGTTTGCTTGGCAAACGCCTGGAAATCACGGATGGAACCGCTGTCGGTGGCGATGATTTTCAGCGTTTGGCCACTGTGCATGTCAGCCAGGGCTTTTTTGGCTTTCAAAATGGGAAGCGGGCAATTGAGGCCACGGGCATCGAGTTCTTTGTCTGCTGTCATGTCAAGTCCTTACTAGAGACTCATTTTAGGCGAGCGCTCCCACCCTGGGCGCGAACCCTGGGGGTAAGCCCGGACTCTCCCCACATCGGGGATGTGGGCAGGGCTCATGACGATGCTGACTGTTCAATGAAGACGGGCTCATGGCCTTTGCTGCGAAGCCAGTCAGCCAAGGCCAAGCCCGTGCCTGCGCGCCAGCAACGGATGTTCGCGGGTTCGAACAGCTCGTACTCCGCCAACTCCGGCGACAACACCACGCTGCCTTCGCACTGGGCGTGGTAAGTGATGACCACCTGGTTCATCCGCTGGAAGTCGTGCACACCCACCAGCGACAGCCGGGTCACCCGCAAGCCGGTTTCTTCGGCCACTTCGCGAGTGATACCCGCCTCTGGCGACTCACCGGCCTCCATGAACCCGGTAATGAGCGCAAACATGCGATGCGTCCATGCGGCATTGCGCGCCAGCAACACCCGGCCATCCGGCATTTCCACGATGGCCGCCAGCACCGGTGTGGGGTTGTTCCAGTGCGTGAACGCGCAGGCCGGACAGCGCAACCTGGACTTCGGGCCACCATCCTCCCACTCGTCGCGCACGGCCAGCGCCGTGGTGCACAGTGGACAGTAAACGTATGGTGTCTGCATCAGGCCGGGAACACGCCCGTGGACAGATAGCGGTCACCCCGGTCACACACCACAAAGACGATCGTCGCGTTTTGCACCTGCCGGGCCAACGACAGTGCCACGCAGCAGGCACCTGCCGCCGATATGCCCGCAAAAATGCCTTCTTCGCGCGCCAGGCGACGGCACATGTCCTCCGCATCGGCCTGGCTCACGTACACGAGTTCATCCACACCGCTGGGGTCATAGATCTTCGGCAAGTACTCGGCAGGCCACTTCCGGATACCCGGAATGCGCGACCCTTCGCTGGGTTGCGCACCGACCACCCGAATGGCCGGGTTCTGTGCCTTGAGGTAGCGGGACACCCCGGTGATGGTACCTGTGGTGCCCATGGCACTCACGAAGTGCGTCACACGGCCTTCGGTTTGCTGCCAGATTTCGGGGCCTGTGGTTTCAAAGTGAATCCGTGGGTTATCAGCGTTGGCAAACTGATCCAACACCCTGCCCTTGCCCTGTGCCTGCATCTGGTCAGCCAGGTCGCGCGCGTACTCCATGCCGCCACTTTTTGGGGTCAGGATCAATTCCGCCCCGAAAGCTTTCATGGTCTGTGCACGCTCGATGCTGAGGTCCTCGGGCATGATGAGCACCATGCGGTACCCTTTGACCGCTGCCGCCATCGCCAGGGCGATGCCCGTGTTGCCCGATGTCGCTTCGATCAGCGTATCGCCCGGCCGTATGTCACCCCGCTCCTGGGCGCGCTGGATCATCGACAGTGCAGGCCTGTCCTTGACTGAACCTGCCGGGTTGTTACCCTCCAGTTTGCCCAGGATGACATTGCCCTGTTCCTGGCACACCCGCGCACCGATTCTCTGCAGCGCAACAAGCGGCGTGTGGCCAATGACATCTTCAATGGTCGGATAGGTCGGTCGGTTGGGGTCAACAGCTTCAAGGGTCATAAACGGCAATCGGTAGGTAGGCGAACCACGTTGGAAAGTCAGAAAAAATGTGAACAGAGACTGAAGGTGCCAGATTCGACTGTTCTACTGTGCCATAATTGCCGGCTAGGTTGCTGCCGGAGTGGCGAAATTGGTAGACGCAGCAGATTCAAAATCTGCCGGTGCTAAACACCGTGCCGGTTCGAGTCCGGCCCCCGGCACCATTCACAACTGACTGGATGGCATCATGCAGCAACCGAGCACAAGGCCCCAGCATGGGGCTTTTTTGTTGCCCGTTCATGCCAGCAACCCTTCACGCACTGTCGGGTAACGCAGCACCAGCCCCAACTCGGCCTTCATGCGCTCATTGCACAGGCGTCGGGACTCGCTCATGAAACTCAGCAGCACGACTGGCAACTGCGCATTGGCGGTCGACCTTGGCAAACGGGGTGGCCGGGGCAAGCCATACACATCGGCTGCCAGGTCAAAGTAGTCTCCCATTTTCAACTCGGTGTCGTCACAGACCTGCACAGCGCGTCGGCGCGCGCCCCGCCACAAGGCCAGCACACACGCTCGGGCCAGATCATCGGCATGAATGTGGTTGGTGTACACATCGTCCTGCGACTCCAGAACAGGTGTACCTTTGCGAAGCCGCTCTACCGGCGTGCCTCCCTCGCGATCCGGCGCATAGATCCCGGGGATTCGCAGAATGACCCAGGGAACCTGCGCTTGTTTGCCAAAGGCGCGCACAGCCTGCTCGGCATCCACTCGCCTGAGCGCACGCGGCGTTTGAGGTGCCAGCGCCCGGGTTTCATCCACCCAATCGCCACCGCAATCGCCATACACACCCGAGGTGGAACCATAGACCAGTACCTTGGGTGGCGTGCGCCGGGCGAGTGCCCGGGTCAACGCCCTTGTGCGCGGATCGGTGTGCCACCCTTTGCCTGCGTCGCCAGGCGGCGGTGCCAAATGCAGCACCCTGTGCGCCACACCCGCCAGCCTGCGCAATTCCACCGGATGATCCAGATTGGCGACCAAAGGGGTGCACCCTGCCGTGCGGAGCAACGCCCGCTTGTCAAACTGGGAGGTGGTCGCCAGCACGCGAGCCTTACCTGAAAGCTGACGCAATGCACGAATCCCCACATCGCCACAGCCCACGATCAAAATGCGTTCACGCCGGAAGCGCGACGGCAAAGCGCCCAACAGCCCCATTCCACTCTCCAGATGCGAGACAATTTGCAAAAAGCGGACGCAACCCGAACACGTTGCGCCCATTGCATGGTTGTTTGATTGAATCGAGTATGACATTTCAAATCACAGTCCAACCCAGCGGTCGGCAATTCGCCGTGGGTGACGATGAAACCATTCTGGCCGGTGCCATTCGGGGTGGCATCAACATGCCTTATGGCTGCAAAGATGGGGCTTGCGGCTCCTGCAAGTGCCGCAAGCTGTCCGGCGCGGTGGTGCATGGCACACACCAGAGCAAAGCACTGTCACCCGAAGAAGAATCAGCCGGCCTGATACTGACTTGCTGCGCAACCCCGCTGTCCGACCTGGTTCTGGAGTCGAAACAGGTCACCGGGGCAGATGCCTTCCCAATCAAAAAAATGCCTGTCCGGGTCAGCACGCTGCAAAAACTGACCACCGATGTGGCCGTGCTGCGCCTGCAATTGCCCGCTACCGAACCGTTCCGGTACCACGCTGGGCAGTACGTTGAGTTTTTGCTGCGCGATGGCGACCGCAGAAGCTACTCCATGGCCAATGCACCGGGCAACCAGGGCACGCCAGCCCACATTGAACTGCACGTGCGGCACATGCCCGGGGGCAAATTCACCGATCAGGTGTTCGGCGCCATGAAGGAAAAAGACATCCTGCGCGTCGAAGGTCCCTACGGCAGCTTCTACCTGAGAGAGGACAGCAGCTTGCCCATGGTGTTCCTGGCATCAGGCACTGGCTTTGCACCCATCAAGGCTTTGCTGGAACACATGCAGGCCACCCAATGCACACGACCTACCACGGTCTACTGGGGAGGCCGCCGCCCCGCCGACCTCTATCTGCACGACTGGATGACCCAAGCCGCTGCCAGCATGCCTCACGTCACCTACGTGCCCGTGGTGTCGGACGCGCTGCCCGAAGACAACTGGCAAGGCCGCACAGGGTTTGTTCACAGGGCTGTGATCCAAGACCACCCCGACCTCAGCCAACATCAGGTGTACGCATGTGGCGCACCTGTCGTGGTGGATTCGGCGCGCAAAGACTTTGCTGAACAATGCCATTTGCCCGCCGATGCTTTCTTTGCCGACTCGTTCACCTCAGAAGCCGACAAAGCCCGCAGCTGAAGCCTTCTGTACCCGACCAAGGAATGACCATGCTCAGACGACACCTGATGATCTCGACCGCCGCAGCCTGGGCCACACCCTGGTTCGCCACGGCGCAAGCGCAAACCAAAATGAGCCGGATCGTGGTGCCTTACGGTCCGGGTGGCCCGATCGACATCACAGCCCGCGTGCTGGCCGAACGCGTCAAGGACACGCTGGGCACCGTGGTGGTCGAAAACAAGCCGGGCGCTGGCGGCAACATTGGCGTGGACATGGTGGCCAAAGCAGCACCGGATGGCCTGACGATCGGCATCGCTGCGGTCGCAACACACGCCATCAACCCCTGGCTGTTTGCACGCATGCCCTTCGATGCCGCCAAAGACTTCGCACCCATTACACAGCTTGTGCGTGTGCCCAACGTGCTCGTCATGAACGCCGACACGGCCAACCGGCTGAACATCCACACATTGAAGGATTTGGTGGCGTATGCCAAAGCCAACCCGGCCAAACTCAATTTCGGCTCGGGTGGCAATGGCAGCGCGGGTCATCTGGCGGGTGAACTGTTCAAACAGCGGGCTGGCATCTTCGCGCTGCACATCCCCTACAACGGCGGCAACCCGGCGCAACTCGCCCTGCTGAGTGGCCAGGTGGATTTCAACTTCGACAACCTGGCCACGGCGGCAGGCAACATCAGATCGGGCAAGCTGAAAGCTCTTGCCGTTACCACGGCACAGCGAAGCCCGGCGCTACCTGACGTGCCCGCTGTGGCGGAGTTGTATGCGGGGTTTTCGGTGGACACCTGGTGGGGGTTGGTGGCACCTGCCGGCACACCGACAGACGTTATCGCCAGACTCAACAAGGCCTATACCGATGCATTGGCGCACCCCGACGTCAAAGCACGGTTTGCAACACTCATGGCAGACCCCGTGGCCACCACGCCCGAACAGTTCGGCACGTTCATGGCACAGGAGCGCGCCAAATACGGCCCGGTTGTCAAAGCCAGCGGCGCACAGGTGGACTGACGCTCAACCGCCACAGCGCCGCACGCAAACGCTTCAATCCTTCTCAGCGAGCAGCAACTTCAAATCACCAGCCAAGGCCTTGGCACCGCTGCCGTACCGGTGGTACAGGCGCAAACGCCCCTTGGTGTCATACACGTAGCTGCCCGCTGAATGGTCCATGGTGTAACTGGTGGGCGTGGATCCATCGACCTTTTTGTAATACACCTTGAACGACTTAGCCAGTTCGGGCAGTTGCTCGGCCGTGACGTGCAAAGCCTGAAAGGACGGGTCAAAGCTCGCCATGTAGGCACGCATGACCTCGGGCGTATCCCGGGCTGGATCCACGCTGATAAAGACACCTTGCATCCGATCGCCCTGGTCACCCAGCAGCCGCTTGGTCTCGACAAGCTCGGCCAAAGAAGTCGGACAGACATCCGGGCACTGTGTGTACCCGAAAAAGACCACCACCACTTTGCCCGCATAGGATGCCAGGGCGCGTATGTCGCCGTTCTGGTCGGGCAAGGAAAATCCTGACGCGTAATTGGCCCCCGTCAGGTCGATGCCCACATACGCAGGCGCACCCTCCTTGCAACCGAGCAACCCACCCGATGCCAAGGTACCTGCCATGGCCAAACAACCCCGTCTGCTGACACACGCTTCGAAAAAAGACTTCATCGGCATACCCAATTTTCACGGTTCAAAGCCAGCGGACAAAGCAAGACTGAAAACAGGCCAATGTCTGCCAGTGCCTTGAACCCGGCACAAAAACATGACTTTACCTAGAATCCGCGAGCCGCTTGGGTGGCAGAGGTATTCATTCGCATGGCAATAGCCGGCTCGTCGGAAAGAACATATGGATTTCATTCGTGGTGCATTGGGCGCAGTCAGCCTGTCTATTCTGGTGGTAGTGTTCCTGCTCCTGTGCTGGACAAGCTGGCAAAACCACCGCGACACCGGCAAGGCTCAGGACAATTTTCATGGTTCGGTTGTCATTGAGCTCACATGGGTGGCTGCACCCTTTGTCATCGTCTGGGCCTTGGTCTGGCCCGCTGTTCGAAGCCTTTGGCTGAACTGAAGCCCATTTCTTGGGCCTTTCAGCCTGCTTTCGCACTCGCAAAAGGTGCACCCAGCACGGCATGCGGACGCCAACTTGAAGACTTTCGGGGGTTTTCAAGGATTTCAGGGGGCGGGATAACACACTAGAATTGACAAATATCAAAACCTTTGCCGATGAGCACCATCAGGACGGAGAACTATGCAAGGCATCAAACAGGCCATCATCGGGCTGACAGCACTCGCCACCAGCGCGGCAGCCGTCGCCGGCTATTCGTGGACGTTCCCCGAACCGGTCACGCCCATCGCGCATGAAACCCTGAAGATCCACAACCTTTTCATGGTAATTGCGCTGACACTGTTTTTTGTCGTGTTCGCACTCATGCTGTATTCGTTCTGGGCGCATCGCAAATCCAAAGGTCACGTTGCCGCAGATTTCGTGGGCCCCAAGTCTCGCAAGCAGTGGTTCTGGGTGTGTGTGCCCTTTGCCGGATTGTTGGTACTGGACTATGGTGTGTTCGGCATTCCGGCCTACCACGCCGTGCTGATGTACGAAGACAGCAAAACCGACGCCGACATGGTCGTCAAGGTTACTGGCAGCCAGTGGCTGTGGGAATACGAGTTCCCTGCACAGGGCGTCAAGTACACCAGTCGCATGACCACACCACGGGAACAAATTGACGGTCTGCAGAAAAAAGGCGAGCACTACCTCCTGGAAGTGGACAACCCTCTGGTCATCCCTGTAGGCAAAAAAATCCGCTTCATCACCACATCCAACGACGTCATACACAGCTGGTGGGTGCCTGCATTCGGCGTCAAGCGTGACGCTGTTCCCGGCTTCCTGCGGGAGTTCTGGGCAACGGTGGAAAAAACCGGCACCTACCGAGGCCAGTGTTCCGAGTTGTGCGGCAAAGAGCACGGCTTCATGCCAGTGGTCGTCAATGTCGTGACCCAAGAAGAATTCAATGCCTGGATCGCTGAGCGCAAGAAGTCGCTCGTTGCCAGCGCCAAGTAAAACCACACAGACAGGAATCAGGAGTTATCCATGGCACATGACTTGGCACACGACGCACACGCTGGTGGTCACGACAGCCACCACGCCTACGGCTGGATGCGTTGGATCGAAACGACCAATCACAAAGACATCGGGATCATGTACCTGATCTTTGCCTTTGTGATGCTGCTGACAGGAGGGTCCATGATCCTGGCCGTACGTGCAGAGCTGTTCCAGCCCGGCCTGCAACTGATGCAGCCTGAGTTTTTCAACCAGCTCATCACGTTGCACGGGCTGATCATGGTGTTCGGCTTTGCCATGCCGGCCGCCACCGGTCTGGCGAACTACATGTTGCCCATGGTGCTTGGCGCACCTGACATGGCCCTGCCCCGCCTGAACAACTGGGGTTTCTGGATTCTTCCGCCTGCGGCCCTGATGCTCACGTTGCCGTTCTTCCTGGGCATGGCAGGCATCGGTTCCGGCGCTGTGGATGCCGGCTGGACCATGTACGCACCGCTGTCCATCCAGAGTGGCTGGGGGATGGATTTCGCGATTTTTGCGGTTCACATGCTCGGCGTTTCCTCCATTCTGGGTGCGATCAACGTCATCGTGACCATCCTGAACATGCGCGCTCCCGGTATGACGATCATGAAGATGCCGCTGTTCGCTCATGGCTTCCTGATGACGGCCATCCTGCTGATCGTTATCATGCCCGTGCTGGCAGGTGGCGTGACGATGGTGCTGATGGATCGCCATTTCGGCACCAATTTCTTCAATGCAGCTGGCGGTGGCGATCCGGTGTTGTGGCAGCACATCTTCTGGTTCATGGGTCACCCTGAGGTGTATGTGCTGTTGCTGCCCATCACCGGCGCCATTCCACATGTGCTGTCTGCGTTCTCGCGCAAGCCTACATATGGCTACAAAGCGCAGGTGTACTCGATGTGGAGCATTGCAGCCCTGTCAGTTGTTGTGTGGGCGCATCACATGTTCACCAGTGGTATGTCAACTGGCGCTCAGTTGTACTTCATGTACAGCACTATGCTTATTTCGTTGCCACTGGCTGTTCTGTTCTTTTGCTGGATTGCCACCATCTGGCGCGGTTCGCTCAGCTTCGAAACGCCCATGCTGTTTGCTGTCGGTTTCATCATCCTGTTTGGTTGGGGAGGCCTGACGGGATTGGTGCTGGCTGATGCAGCAGCAGATCCGCAGTACCACAACGCCTACTTCCTGGTGGCGCACTTCCACTATGCGCTGTACCCCACCACGGTGATGGGTGCCATGGCGGCCATTTACTACTGGCTGCCCAAGTGGACGGGCCACATGCTGAACGAACGCATGGGTCGCCTCCATTTCTGGGTGGCGGTGGTCGGTTTCAACCTGACTTTCATTCCCCAGTTCATGGTTGGTCTGGCTGGCATGCCACGCCGCATTCCTGACTACCCACTGATGTTCACCGAATGGAACATGATGTCATCGGTCGGCGCATTTGTACTTGGTGTCTCCCACTTGATTTTCATCTACAACGTTGTGCAGTGCATCCGTGGTGGCCAGAAAGCCGAAGCCAAATCCTGGGACGGTGCTACCGGTCTCGAATGGACCGTTCCATCTCCCGCGCCTTACCACACGTTTGATGTCCAGCCGACTGTCAAATGAACGCATCTGACCACAGCCTGAGTGCTCCGGTGAACACAGCAGGGACACCTTCGTCTGCCCCGGACATCTGGGCCGCCCGGCGGAAAAACAACATCCGTCTGGGCTGGCTCTGCGGTGCAGTGGTGATGGCGGTGTTCTTCCTGGCCATATGGAGGCTGAGAATCTCGTGACGGCACATGTGCAACAGGCCGACCTGGCGGCACGCAACAAACAACTGGGCATCCGTTTGGGATTGACTTCGTTGTTTTTCGTAGGCTTTGGATTTGCCTTGGTCCCCCTCTACGATGCCATTTGCCGCATCACCGGCTTCAACGGGCGTACCAACGAACAACCAGCGGCCATGGCCATCAACACCCAGGTTGACACCAACCGTTGGGTGAATGTCGAGTTCCTGAGCCACACGATGCCAGGTGTCGGCCTGTCATTCACGCCCGAACAGTTTTCAATGAAGGTCAATCCCGGCGCGATTGTGCACACGCAGTACCGTGTGAAGAATGAGTCCAGCCAGGTGTTCGTCGGGCAGGCCATCCCAAGCGTGACGCCATTTGCCGCAGCGCCGCATTTCGAAAAAATCGAATGTTTCTGTTTTGCCCAGCAGACGTTCCAGCCCGGTGAAGAACGCTGGATGCCTGTGGTGTATGTGATCAAGCCTGACCTGAACGAAGACCTGAGAACGGTCACACTGTCATACACGTTTTTCGAAGCACCCAAACCCCAGCTCTGATCTGGTTAGACCGAAAGAAGAGACACACACATGAGCAGCACCGTCGTTCCAGACAGCAAGCACCACTACTTTGTTCCCGCTGCAAGCCATTACTCGACGTTTCTGTCGTCTGGCATTTTCCTGCTGGCGCTGGGCTTCATTTTCAGGATCAACGGCGAAGCGTCCGGCATCTGGAGCATGCTGTTCGGGTCGGCGCTGATACTCTACGTCGTGGTGCGCTGGTTCAGCGAAGTGATCGCTGAAAGCATCAGCGGCAAGTACACCGCCTGGGAAGACCGTTCGTACCGCATCGGCATGGTGTGGTTCATCTTCTCGGAACTGATGTTCTTTGCATGTTTCTTCGGCGTGCTGTTTTACCTGCGGGTTCTCACCGTGCCACAGCTGGCCGCCTACGATCCGGCGTTTGCACCATTCCCCAATTTTTCAGCCGAGTGGCCCAGCGCTGGCCCTATGGGTGAAGCCTTCACACCGATGGGAGCCTGGGGCATCCCAGCGTTCAACACGCTGCTGCTGCTGTTGTCTGGTGTCACACTGACCTGGGCACACTGGGGTCTGATTGAAAACAAACGCGGCCAACTCAAGTTGGGTCTGTTCCTGACCATTCTGCTGGGTGCGATCTTCATGGGCTTCCAGGCCTATGAATACATCCACGCTTACCAAGACCTCGGTTTGACGCTGGGGGCGGGTGTCTACGGTGCCACGTTCTTCATTCTGACCGGATTCCACGGCTTGCACGTGACCTTGGGAGCCATCATGCTCGCAGTCATGCTCGGTCGCTCCATGAAAGGCCACTTCACCAAAGACAACCACTTCGCATTCGAAGCGGTGGCGTGGTACTGGCACTTTGTGGACGTGGTCTGGCTCGTCGTTTTCGTGTTCGTTTACTGGTTGTAAGCTTCAACCCCGACACCAGCATGGCATTCAACGGATGCCGTGCTGCGGAATCAGTCCAAAATAAAATCCCAGCAACAGCAGTGCAAACAAGCTGACCGACAGAGTCACCCGAATGGTCAAGGCCTTGACCAAGCTGCTGCTTCGGCCGTCCTTGCGGAACAGCAAGGCCAACGCACTGAACAGACTGACGAGAATCAGGACCAGAAGTGCGGAAACAATGATTTTTGTCAGCATGTCATTCAACCGTGATGTGTTCGGTCATTATCCGGTTTTTGACGCTCATACATGTCTTCGTTCCGTTTTCGCCCCAAGCTGCTGCCCGCCATCGGAACGGGATGCCTGCTGGCTCTGTTCATACACCTCGGACTCTGGCAGGCGGGCAAAGGCGAACGTGCCCAGGCTGCCAAGGCTCAACATGCCGCACGTGCCCAATTGGGGCCGACAGCGGTCACGTCGGCGCTGGTCACTGCCGAAGATGTTCAGGACGCACCGCTGACCGTCACAGGCACGTTCGATGCCGATGCGAGCTTCTTTGTAGACAACCGCCAGCTGGACGGCAAGCCCGGTCTGCACGTGGTCACGCCCCTGCGCATTGCAGGCTCACACACCCGCATTCTGGTCAACCGTGGCTGGATAGGCTGGGGATCATCCAGGGCCCAGCTGCCGAAAGTGGAGACGCCAGGTGGATCGGTGACCGTCAGTGGTATCGCCGCCGTGCCCTCCACCAAAGGTTTCTTCCTCATGCCCGACCGCCCGGAAGCGTGGCCCGAGCTCTGGCCGCGACTGGACTTGCAACGCTACACCCAGCAATCGAGCCATCCCGTCCAGCCCGTTGTGTTGCTGCAGACATCAGAATCGGGGGGTACACCTTTGATACAGAAATGGCCGCCACCTGAAGACCGCGTAGCCATGCACCAAAGTTACGCCATGCAGTGGTTTGGCATGGCATTGGCTTTGTCTGTGTTTTTTGTGGTGGCCAGCACCCGCTGTCAAGCCAAGGCATGATGCCTGCACTCACGCTGAACAGGAAGTCACTTGCCCTCCCAACCGTCACCCCCACCGCCCGGCGTTTCGGCTGAGTCTGATGAGCCCCTGTCGCTGACGGTGCACTCGTTGCCAACCAGCGCTGCAACCACCCCGTCTGATGCGCGCAACCGGTGGAAGCTGCTGGCCATCGTGTTCATCTGTTCACTGCCTGTCCTGGTCAGCTACTACGCCTATTTCGTCGTACGGCCCGAAGGCCGCGCTGCATATGGCGAACTGGTCAGCCCCGCGAGGCCCATGCCTGAAGCCACCGGAACCGACCTGCAAGGCACACAGGTTCCGCTCGCCACACTGAAAAAACAATGGCTGCTCGTGTCGGTGGCCAGTGGCGCGTGCCCGGCCAACTGCCCCCGCGAGTTATACCTGCAACGTCAGTTGCGTGAAATGCTGGGCAAAGACAAGGCTCGGGTCGACAGGGTGTGGCTCGTACCCGATGACACCACCATTCCGCCAGACCTGCAACGTCAGTTGGGTGATTTGATCGTGTTGCGGGTCAATCCCGAAACGGTCACCCACTGGTTGGGGGCCGCCCCGACTGCCGCCGATCCAGCCTATTTTTACGTGGTGGACCCACTGGGCAACACCATGATGCGCATGTTGGCCAACATGGATTCCGCCGCCGCTGCCAAAGCACGGCGTGACCTGGAAAGGCTGCTGCGGGCCACAGCCTCGTGGGACGAGCCGGGACGCTGACGCATGGACGCTCTCCCGCTCTACAACCTCAGCCCCGCCATCACCCTGCTTCTGATGGGCGCGAGCATTGCCGGTGCCCCGCTGGCTTGGGTCTGGTGGCGAAATCGTGGCCGTGACCGTGTGAGCAAACGCCACGCCCTGGCCGCGCTGACCCTGTTCCTGACGTTTGACCTGGTGCTGTTCGGTGCCTTCACGCGCCTGGCCGATGCCGGACTGGGCTGCCCCGACTGGCCGGGTTGCTACGGCAGCGCCACCCCATTGGGGGCCGCCCGCCACATCTCGGATGCTCAAGCCGCCTTGCCCACCGGGCCTGTCACCTTCACCAAGGCGTGGATCGAGATGGTGCACCGCTACCTGGCAACGGGCGTGGGTGGCCTGATTGTGGTGCTGGCTGCATTGGCCTGGCTTGACCACCGCCACCACCGCCGCGACCCTGGCTCGGCAAACAACCCACAAAGCGGTCACCGCCTGGCAACCTTCACACTGCTATGGGTGTGCCTGCAAGGTGCTTTCGGTGCGCTGACCGTCACACTCAAACTGTACCCGGCCATCGTCACCCTGCACTTGATGGGTGGGCTGGTTCTGTTGGTCCTGCTGGCTGTCCAAACCCTGCGCCTGTCACCACGCGGACTGGTCGCCGATTGGCCCACCATGTCACCCACCCTGCGCTGGTGGACGTGGGCAGCGGGGTGGCTGCTGTTGCTCCAGATTGCGCTAGGTGGCTGGGTGAGCACCAACTATGCCGTGCTGGCTTGTACCGAGTTTCCCCGGTGTCAGGGCAGTTGGTGGCCGCCGATGGCGTTTGAAGAAGGTTTCCAGATTTGGCGACACCTGGGATTGCGCGCCGACGGCACGCCCATCGCTTTTTCCGCCCTAACTGCCATTCACATGGTGCACCGCATCGGTGCTGCGGTGGTGGTGCCCGTGTTGTGCGGCGTGGCGTTCGCGTTGTGGCGCACACCTGGCCTGCAACCGCAGGCGAAATGGCTGGCCGGGCTGGTCTCCCTGCAAGTGGCCACCGGCCTGAGCAACATCGTGTTGCAGTGGCCGCTGGCAGCCGCTGTCCTGCACACCGGCGGTGCGGCGGGCCTGCTGTTGACCCTTACCTGGGCACTGGCCGGCAGCAAGGCGCACGCGGCCGGGCCACTGACCGTCTGGCAGCAGTACCACGCCCTGACCAAGCCCAGGGTCATCCAGCTCATTGTGTTCTGCGCCCTGATCGGCATGGTGCTGGCAGTGCCCGGCACGCCCACCGTGGTGCATGTCTGGCGCGCACTGCTCGCCTGCATCGGCATCTACCTGGTGGCAGGCGCGGCAGCGGCTTTCAATTGCCTGATCGAAAAAGGCATCGACGCGAAAATGAAACGCACCGCCTGGCGTCCCACTGCACAGGGGCAGTTGGGCGACGGGCAGGCATTGGCATTTTCCGCAGCGTTGTGCGCGACAGGCTCTGCCATCCTCTACTTCTGGGTGAACCCGCTGACCATGTGGCTGACGTTTGCCACCTTTGTCGGCTACGCCATCATCTACACCGTCATCCTCAAGCCGCTCACGCCGCAGAACATCGTCATCGGCGGTGCATCGGGTGCCATGCCGCCGGTGCTGGGCTGGGCCGCCATGACGGCAGATGTGCAACCCCAGGCACTCATTCTGTTCCTCATCATCTTCGTCTGGACACCCCCCCATTTCTGGGCACTGGCTCTGTACCGGGTGGAGGACTACCGCAAATCAGGCTTGCCCATGTTGCCGGTCACCCACGGCAGCGAATTCACCCGTTTGCACATCCTGCTCTACACCTTCGTGCTGCTGGCCGCTTGCCTGCTGCCGTTCGTGTACGGCATGAGCGGCTGGCTTTACCTGGTGGTCGCCACGAGTTTAAGCGCAGGGTTCTGCGTGTACGCCTGGCAGTTGTGGCGTGACTACTCAGATGCGCTGGCGCGCAAAACCTTCCGTTTTTCACTCATCCACCTCAGTGGTGTGTTCGCTGCGCTGTTGATCGACCACTACATCGGCTGAAGCCTGCCCGCCCGCGCACAAGCGGGCGGTGCGTCGGTGGCTGCTCAGCGCTTGCCGACCTGTCGCGCAGTGCCCAGCATCTGTTTCATGTCATCCAGGCTGATGGCACTGGTGTCAGCCACCTTGACGCTGGGTGGGGGTTTGTGGGCATGGCCGTAGATGATTTCAAAAGTCAGCATCAGCTGCCCGTCTGGTGTGCGTGGCAGACCACGCTCCAACTCGGCCACGAGTCGCTGCCGCCAGCGCCGACCGCGGGTCACGCGTGACCGCTCGATGCTCAAATTGCGACCAAACTGGCGCAAGTCCTGCAACAGCCGCTCGGCCGAGGCGTAGCTGAGCACCATCCGCTCCACATCCATCACAGGTGCATTGAAGCCATTGGCCACGAGCATGTCGCCCCAGTCGTGCATGTCGGTGTACGCATGGCAGGGTGCCTGCCAGCCCATGCGGGCATACAGCGCACGCAACTCGGTGAGGGTATCGGGCCCGAGGCAGGAAAACATCAAAAACCCATCCACCGCCAGGTGCCGGTGCCACTGGCGGATCATGCTGGTCGGCATATGGGTGTCGTGCAGGCACATGTTGGCCCACAACATGCCCACACGGGTGTCCGCACTGGCAACGGATGGGCCTTGGCGCATCAACCGCTGCCAAATACTCCGATCCAATTCATTCGCTTTTTTAATAGCTTTCAGTTCAATATCAGAAAGCGATGGAGGCAATAATTTATCTGAATTTTTATACACATCCGATGCAATGTGCCGTGCAGCGGCACCGCCCCGGACGGGCGACCAGTCCATCCACGTGGCAGGTGTTGCCTTGATCCACGACAGCCGCTGGGCCATCCGGTTGCCCACCTCGTCGTGCAGCCAGGGACTGGGTCCACCCGCCAGGCGCGCCCAACGTTGGACGGCGGCACTGTCCATGGATGGCACGGGGTGTTCGGGTAGGGTCATGGACACGTGGAACAAGGCAGTTGGCAAGCGGGCCGCCAGTATAGTGACCACATGTTCGCCTTGCTGCGCCCTGGTCGGTTGGCACACATCGGCACCTGGTTCCCGTCCAGCTGTGCGGTGTGTGGCCGATGGCCTTCTCCGCCATCGGGTGAGCCGGTCTGCCACGACTGCCGACTGGCATTTGCACCCGCCACCACACGGTGCCCGACCTGCGCGCTGGCCTTGCCACCCGACAAACCTGCTTGTGCTGCTTGCAGCACGGCCGACCACGCCTTCCGGGCCTGCTTTGCTGCCGTTGACTACACCTACCCCTGGCGCGATTTGCTGCACCGCTTCAAGTTTGCCAGTCAGCCTGCTTGGGCACGCTGGTTTGCCAGCATGATGTGGGATCAACCCGGCCTGCGCGATGCAGCACTGGCATGTGACTGGTGGCTGCCCATCCCGCTGAGCCGCCAACGGCTGGCACAGCGTGGCTACAACCAGTCGTGGGAACTGACCCATGCGCTGTGGCGACAGGCCCAACGCGCCGCGCCGCAGCCACACGCCTTTGGTGCCTGCAGCGCTCGCTGCGATGTGCTGCTGAAAGTGATGGACACCGCCGAACAACACACGCTCGACCGCTCCAAGCGCCTCGCCAACCTGCGCGCGGCTTTTGCGGTCAATCCGGCGGCCTTGCCTGCCATGCAAGGCAAATCCGTATTACTGGTCGATGACGTGATGACAACCGGCGCAACGATGCACCTTGCCGCACGCACACTGTTGAACGCGGGCGCAGCTTCCGTGACCGGTGCCGTGTTTGCCCGCACACCCGCGCCTGAGGTCAGCTGACGCGCCCCTGGCAAGCGGACAGGTCGCCACGCATGGATGGGCCCCGGTGGATCGCGTGCCTGGCGAATGCCTGTACGCCCGCCAATGCGCGTGAATAACCGTGAATAATCCGCCACCCGGTGCGCTGCACTTCAGCTCGACCACCCAGCATCTTTTGGTTTCTGCCCATGTTCAACATCGTTCTGGTCCATCCGGAAATCCCGCCCAACACGGGCAATGTCATCCGCCTGTGTGCCAACACAGGCTGCCGCTTGCACCTGGTCGAACCGCTCGGCTTCTCGATGGACGACAAACAGATGCGCCGCGCAGGACTGGACTACCACGAATACGCCCATGTGTTGCGCCACAGCAGTTGGGAAGCGTTTCTGCACACCGCCCAACCGGCACGCGACAGGTTGTTTGCCATGACCACCAAAGGCCAGACCCGGACGCACGACGTGACCTTTCGCGCTGGCGACTGGCTGGTGTTCGGGTCGGAAACGCAGGGGTTGCCGACCGATATCCGGTTGCAGTTTCCACCCTCACAGTGGCTCAGACTGCCCATGGTGGCCGGTCAACGCAGCCTGAACCTGTCCAACGCGGTCGCCATCACCACCTATGAAGCCTGGCGGCAGGTGGGTTTCGACGGGGCCGCCCCCATTCAGGGATAACGCCGCACCAGGCACTCGGCCACGCAGACGGGCTTGCCGTGGCCTTCCCGCTCGACCGTCACGCCCCAGGTCATCTGGCAGCCGTCGTTGTCAATCCAATCGAACGCCATCAACTGCATGTGCGCACGCAAACGGCTGCCCACCGGCACAGGCGCAGGGAAACGCACCTTGTTCAGGCCGTAATTCACACCCAGTGTCGAATGCTCGATGGCAAACGACGACTCGAAGAACCGGGGCAACAGCGACAGGGTCATGAACCCGTGGGCGACCGTAGTGCCGAACGGCCCCGCTGCAGCCTTGACCGGGTCCACATGGATCCACTGGTGGTCACCCGTTGCCTGGGCAAACAAGTCCACGGCCCCCTGCTCGACGGTGATCCAGTCGCTGGTGGCCACATGTTGTCCCACCAGAGGCTGAAGGTCAGATAGGTGTTTGAATACTTTCATGCCCACATCGTCACCGGAGAATCGATTCGCATGCGTCGTGAGCGTGACACCGTGTCATCAGGTTTCCACCGACAAGCGTGTGCTGGCAATTGGCAGATGCACACCCGGCACTGACAGGTGACAATCTGACGCCATGACTGCTGTAACGGAATGGGGTGTGGCGCTTCGCATCCTGGTTGAAACTGCGGCGACGGCTGCCTTTGCACTGTCTGGCGTGATTGCGGCTGCCCGCAAACGACTGGATGCCGTCGGCGTGTGTGCGGTGGCGTTTCTGTGTGCATTTGGGGGTGGCACTGTCCGCGACCTGTTGCTGGACGAACGCCCGTTTTTCTGGGTGCGCCATGTGGAGTTGCTGTGGGGGGTGCTGGGTCTGGCCGTGCTGGCCATGCTGGTGATGCGACAACACCATTTTGATCTGACAGAAAAAGCGATTTTTTGGCCCGATGCACTGGGCTTGGGCCTGTTTACCGCCAGCGGTGTTCACCAGGCACTGGCAGCAGACATGCCGGGGCTGGTGGCGGTGCTCATGGGCGTCGTCACCGGTGTGTTGGGTGGCGTGTTGCGCGACATGGTGTGCAACGAAATTCCTGCCGTTCTGCAAGACCACCAGCCCTACACGGTCTGTGCGTTTGCGGGTGGCTGGGTCTACCTCGGGCTCTGGCAAGTTCACAGCCCCGGTTGGCTGGCACTGACCGCCTGTGTGGCTGTGACCGTCTGCCTTCGCGCATTGGCCGTGTGGCGCAACTGGACACTTCCACCCTGGCGAAGCTGAAAGCCCGTGTATGCTGCGCACCCTTGCCATTTCACAGCAGCCTCACCATGTTCAATCCCAGCCAGGAAGATGTTCGCCGTTTTTTTTGCGACGTTTACCGCAAGCAACGCGCGGGCGAGCCCATGGAGGCAATCGAAGTGCTGAGCGGTCAATGGATAGACCAGCACCCGGAGTTTCACGCCGAACTGGCCGATGTGGACGCCGCGCTGCGCAACATGCATCACCCGGATCCCGACAAAACCAACCCGTTTTTGCACCTGTCGATGCACCTGAGCATCAGCGAACAATGCTCCATCGACCAACCCGCAGGCGTGCGACAGGCCGTTGAGCTGCTGGCGGCCCGGCGCGATTCGCTGCACAAGGCACACCATGTGGCCATGGATTGCCTGGGGCGCATGGTGTCGGAGAGTCAACGATCCGGGCGCCCGCCAGACGGGCAAGCATATCTGGACACCTTGCGACGCGCCGCCACACAGGACTGAAGGACGCAACCCTCCGGGCTCGGCACGTCTGTCTGCGCTGCGTGCCCGGCATCAGCTGTCGGCGTCGCTGGTTTTCCTGCCCGCACGAGGATGCGCGGCATCGTAGGCCTTGGCCAGATGCTGAAAATCCAGCCGGGTATACACCTGTGTGGTGGTGATGTGAGCATGACCGAGCAACTCCTGCACGGCGCGCAGGTCGCCACTGGATTGCAGCAGGTGGCTGGCAAACGAATGGCGCAGCATGTGGGGATGAACAGGCGTCGCCAACCCCGCCTGCAGAGACCATTTGCGCAGCGCCTGACGCGTCTGCTGCGGTGACAAACGGGTGCCCCGGCGGTTGATGAACAAGGCGCGCCGACCGTCGGCCTGTGCATCAGCTTTGCCCGATCCCGTGCCGCCTGGCGGTACAGGGTGTCCCACACCTGGGGCACCCATGACGGGCGGCAAGACCAGCCATTGGTCACGCACGGCCAGCCATTCGGCCAATGCTTTCAAGGCCGGTCCACCTGCCGGCACGGTGCGCCGTTTGGCCCCCTTGCCCAGCACATGCACCTCGCCCGCTTCGGCATCGACCCAGCCCACAGCTGGGGGTGTGCCCTGGATGTCCAGGCCCAACAACTCGCCCAGGCGCAAACCACAGCCGTACAACAGCTCAACCATGCACAGGTCACGCGCAAGCTGAACGGGGTCAAAGGTGTCGTCCCCTGCCGACGGGGCCATCCGCCCTTTGGCGACGACCGTACCCAGCGGGTCGGCGGGTGAAGCCGTGACCAACTGCATGGCCTCGTCGACACCCAGAGCCTTGGGCAAGGGTTTGGGCGCTTTGGGCGCGCGCACGTCCTGAACAGGGTTGTGCCGCACCGCGCCTTGCCTGCCCAGCCAGACATAAAAACCCCGCCAGCCCGACAGGATGAGCGCAATGCCCCGCCCGCTTCGTCCTGCTGCGTGCATCTGCGCCACCCACCGCCGAACATGATGGGTCTGCACCGATGTCAGCGACACGCCTGCCGAAACGGCTGATTGGGCAAGCTTGTCCAGATCGAGCGTGTACAGCGTCAGCGTCCGGGCGGCCAGGCGCTTTTCGACACGAACGTGCTGCAAATACTGTCGCACCAGTTCGGCATCACCGGGTGACAGCTTCTCAGGTGCCATGCCAGGGGCCAGGTGTGACGCGCTCAGTGACGCGCTCAGGTGCGGGGGCGCAAGCGCGTCAGGGCGGCGCTGGCGAGTTCGCCGATACGCTCCAGAAAATCGGTTCCCATGTCGGGCTGGAAGCGCCGCACATCGGGCGAGGCCAGCACCAGCAGGCCGAACGACGGCGCACCTGGCTCTTCTCGCAGCGCAATCAGCGCCAGCGACCTGGCTTCGGCAGGCGCTTCCAGCCAACCCACCGCTTCCACACCGGGGTTGGCACCGCAATACGGTTGCACCAGCGACGTGGCAAAGTCTTTGACATCCTCGCTGCAACCCTGTGCAAAAGGCGCAGCAGCCCAGTCATCTGCGACGTTCCACAGGCGCAGCGCGGTTTGAGGCACATCGAAGCACAACGCCAGATCGCTAGCGATCACGGTCGGCAAGTCACCTGGGTCAACGGTGCGCAACAGGCCGAAAGTCCAACCCTGGAGCTTGTCACCGATGCCCATGTTTTCATGGCCGTAGCGGATCATGTCGCTGGCTTTGCGTTCCAGGTTGCGGATCTTGTCGCGCAACATCTCTGCCTGGCGCTCCTGCAAGCTGACAGCCCTGCCGCCGTGCGGGCTGGTCAGTTGCACGGCTGCCAGCACCTCGGCATGGCGCTCGAAAAAATCGGGCGTTTGCACCAGGTAGTTGGCAATGTCGTCTTCTGTGATGGGCGGAACGGACTGGGCGTCGGAGTGTGTGGTGGTCATGGCAAACGGATGGAGTCGGGTCGTGCCAGTGTGTGGCAAACAGCCCTGACTGTAGCCTGTGTCAGGACTGTGCCGTGGGCAATTCGATGGTGCCTGAAAAAACCGTCGTGGCAGGGCCTGTCATGTAGACCGGCGCATCGAGCCCGGGTGTCAGTGCCCAGTCGATCGTCAGCCGGCCGCCCCGTGTGTCCACATCGACCGGACCGTCCAGCAAACCCCAGCGGACACCCGCCACCACCGCCGCACAAGCCCCTGTGCCGCAGGCGAGGGTTTCGCCCGCCCCGCGCTCGTACACACGCAAGCGCACGTGGTTGCGGGAGACGATTTGCATGAAACCGGCATTCACACGCCTGGGAAAGGCCGCATGCCCTTCCACCCAAGGCCCCACGGTGGCAACCGGGGCCGTGTCCACATCGTCCACCAGTTGAACCGCATGTGGATTGCCCATTGACAAGACGCCCACAAAAACAGGAGCACTCTGTTCTTTCAAATCATACGCCAAAGGCCATTTCGGCCATCCATTTATAAGCACAGCATTCTGTGCGGGCGGCACAAATGGCACCCGGTCGTGGGCAAACACCGGTGCACCCATGTTGACGGTCACGCGGCCGTCAGGATTCATGTGCAGGTCGATGACGCCGTTTTTCACTTTGACCCGCACGCTGTCCCGGTCTGTGAGGCCCTGTTCGCGGACAAACCGCACAAAACAACGCGCACCGTTGCCGCAGTGCTCGACCTCGCCGCCATCGGCGTTGTGGATGACGTACTCGAAATCAATGCCTGCCCCCGGTGAAGGCCGCACGGTCAGGATCTGGTCGGCACCGATGCCAAAGTGACGGTCGGCCAGAAACCGGTACTGCTCCGCACTGAGGCCAAACCTGCCTCGCGTCTCGTCAAGCACCACAAAATCGTTGCCCGCGCCCTGCATCTTCGTAAACGGTATGCGCATGGTCTGTTCCTCAGCTGGTGGCGGCATCGGTCTGCGCCACCGGCGCATAGCACAAGCGGTTGCGGCCGCTGGCCTTGGCTTCGTACAGGGCGTCGTCAGCCTTGCGCAGCAAGGTGCCGCCGTCGTCCAGGTGACGCGGCTGTATGGACGCAGCACCGATGCTCAGCGTCACGATGTCGCCACCCTGGCGTGCCACATGGGGCAGGCGCAGCAGGCGAATCTGCTCGATCACCTCGCGCCCCACCTCCAGTACGCCTTCGAGAGGTGTGCCAGGCAGCAGCACGACGAACTCTTCTCCGCCATAGCGGGCCAGCCGATCACGGGGCCGCCGCACCACACGCTGCAACAGTCCGGCCACTTCACGCAGACACTGGTCGCCCGCCGGATGGCCGTAGTGGTCGTTGTAGGGCTTGAAGTAGTCGATGTCCATCATCAGCAGCCCCAGCGTTGTGCCCGCCCGTATGGCTGCCTTGACTTCGGTTTCGAGCGCTTCGGCAAACGCACGCCGGTTGCCCACGCCGGTCAGGGCGTCGACCCGCGCCATCATTTGCATCTCGTCGGCCCGGGTGCGCAACAGCGACTCACGCCGCACGGTGGGGGTCACATCGGTCACCTGTACCAGGGTGTAAGCCTGGTCATGACGCAACGCTGTCCACTTGCCCATGGGCATGATGTGAACGGTCTGGGCCAACATCGCTGGCGGGTGGCCGACCAGGTGTGGCATGTACAGCGGCAACGGCGGGGCATGCAGGCTGTGCGACAACATGGCCGGAAACCCGGTCTGCTGGCACAGCGCCAGACGGCGTGAAAAGTTGGCCGTCACCTGACCGCCAAATGCGTCGACCAGCGTACGCCCCACCAGATCGGCGGCAGACTTCCCGCAGCGCTTGAGGAACCACTCGTTCACGAACACCACTTTGCCGGCCGAATCGAGCACCAAAATGCCCGCCTGCAAGTGAACCAGTGCCACCAACGGCCAGGGGGGCAAGACACCGCCCTCCGTCACGGGCAAACTGGCCGAAACATCCGGCGCGTCGATGAGCGTCATGCGCCTGCCACAAAACGGGAAATGAGTTGCTCCAGCGCATCTTGCGACGCCACATCGAGCAGGAATCCGAGCAGGCCTTTGACCTCGCGCGCCGCGACTTCAAACTGGATGTCCACCATCAACACCGCACCACCGGCTTCATGCTGACTTTTGAGCACACCCTCCACCAAGCTGAGTTCGACGGTCGGCAATGAGCCATCGAGCTGGATCTGAAGCGCATCGGCCACACTCGCCATCACCGAATTGAGCAGGATGTTGCCGATTTCGGACAGCGCTTCCTGTTCCATTTCGGCCAGCTGGTCGAGTGGCAACTCGCCACCGACCATCATCTGCACCAGCTGCAACCCACGCTCGGCGGGAAACATCAGCACCGCCTCGGAGTTGATGGCACCCGAGTATCGCTGGCGCACTGCGCTCACGGCGGCCTGGCCCGCTTCACCCAGGTGCTGGGCGAGTTCGTCGGGGGCCATGACGCGCACACGCGGCACCGTGAGTTGCACGGTGTCACCCGCAATCTGGCTGAATGCGCTGGCAGCCTGCCCCACCCCCAGGTTGAACAGTTCGGTCAGTGCATCCAGCGCCAGATCGTCGAGTTTCATCGCGCAGCCTCAAAAAAATCGAGCACCTGCCTGATGCTCGCATCTGTGATGGGCTTCTGGACAAAATGCAGGTTCATGGCGTCCGCCCGGCTACGGCTGCTTTCCTGGATGTTGGCTGTCAGCATCACCATACACACACCGGGTGCCACGGCGCGGATCTGCTCGGCCGCAACGAACCCGTTCAGCCCCGGCATGTTCATGTCCATGGTCAGGTAGTCTGGCGCACCCGCTGTCACCATCTGGACGGCCTCGTCTCCGCTGGCCGCTTCCCGGTAGTCCCAGTCAGCGTGGACAGCCTGCATCCGCGCCTTGATCATCATGCGGGAAACCCGGCTGTCATCCACTATCAACACACTGTGCGTCACGCTTGCTCTCCAGATTGAGCGGCCAATTCTAGTTCGGCCGCCTCGCTTTCGCATGGGTGCTTACGATCATCTGCGGGCAAGTCGGACATTCCGTGAAACCTGTCACACAACCACATGCTGCCCAAGGGGTCGGTCGGATGCCGCTACCATGCGGCATGGTCAGACCTCAACAACTCATCCACCCCCAACGCCCGCCCGCACCCATTCGGCCGGCAGCCACCGTGCTGCTGATGCGTGACACACCCACCGGGCCTGAAGTGCTGATGACGCGACGCAGCGCCACCGCAAGCTTTGCACCCAACGCCTATGTGTTTCCGGGCGGTGCGATTGACGCGGCTGATGCCCACGCACACAAGCTGTCTACCCGACGACCCACACAAACAGACACCGCCCTGACGCAGGCACTGGCCGCGATGCGGGAATGCCACGAAGAGCTCGGCATCCTGCTCGCCCGCCGTGCCGACGGCACCTGGGCTGGACAGGCAGACGCCGATGCGATCGACCGTTCAGGTGACTTTTACACCCAGGTGGCGCAACAAGGGCTGACGCTGGCGGGCGCAGACGTGTGCCTGCTGGCGCACTGGACCACCGACCCCGACCTGCCCCGCCGTTTCGACGTGCCGTTTCTGGTGGCCCGCATGCCGGCCGACCAGACACCTGTGGCCGACAACGCCGAGCAGTTTGAGCCCACATGGGTCTCACCGGCCCATGCGTTGGCCGAACATGCAGCCGGACGATTCTTCATGGTGTACCCCACCGTGCGCACCCTTGAACGGCTGCAGACGTTCGCCACCGTGCAGGCTGTGCTCGATGCCTGTGTGAGCGAACACCCCCTGATCAGCAGCTGCCCAAGGGCAGGGTTGATGGGCGGCAAGGAGTCGCGCCACATGGAACACGAACCGCCCTACGGCGAGCTGTTGCTGGTGTGCCCTGACGGCCAGTTGCTGCACCCGCTGGACTGGGACCCCACACGGCCCGTCAGCCTGCTGAAGAACGTGCAGCGGCTGACCGCGCCCAACCCCGGTGTGATGACCGGCCCGGGCACCAACAGCTACATCGTGGGCGACCCTGCCACCGGCCATGTGGTGATCGACCCCGGCCCCGACGATGCCGAACACCTCGAGCGCCTGTGGCGTGCAGCGGGAGGCCACATTGCGGCCATCGTCTGCACCCACTCCCACCCCGACCATTCACCCGGCGCCAGGCGCTTGCAGGCCATGTGCGGCCACAGCCATCACCCGCTGCCCCCTGTGCTGGGCCTGTCCAGCGCGCCCACGGCCCGTGCCAACAGCCAGTTCAGCCCCGACCGCGAACTGACAAATGGAGAGCTGCTTTCGCTTACACATCAATCGCTGGGAGCTGATCTTTCTCATAATCTGAAGGTCATCCACACCCCAGGCCATGCAGCCAACCATGTGTGCCTGGTGCTGTTGGAAGACGGGCTGCTGTTCAGTGGCGACCACATCCTCAACGGCAGCACCACCGTCATCGACCCGCCGGACGGCAACATGGCAGACTACATCGACTCGCTGGACGCGCTCGACACCGCTTGCGTGGCGCACGACATTCAGTTCATCCTGCCCGCACACGGCTATGCACTGGCGAACGCTCGCGACGCCATTGCCACCCTCAAGCGCCACCGTCTGGCGCGCGAGGCCAAGGTGCTGGCCGCCATGCAGGCACTGCCCGACGGCACCCACGCCGATTGGGTGCGACACGCCTACCAGGACGTGCCCGAACGCCTGTGGCCTGTGGCCGAGCGATCGCTGTCGGCGCACGTGCAACGCATCCAGAGCCTGGGGCTGGCATGAACCGACCACCCAACGCCACGGGCCCAGCCCGCCGCATCACACCGGCCGACCGCCCCCCCCAGGGCGTCTCGGCTCAGTCCGAGCGAGCCGACGCCACCCCACGCCCCAATCTACAAGCACGCCCACCCGCGGCCAGTCGCCCAAGTCCTTCAGTGCGCCCACCCCCCGCGCAACGCCCCAAAGAGCCAGCGGGAAAACCATCTCACGCCAACCGGCCCGCCAAAGTCACGTGGCAAACGCAAGCCAGGCAACCCGACACACACACCGACGATCGCGAAGCCGTGCGCCTGTCGAAACGTGTCATGGAAGTGGCTGACTGCTCACGGGCCGAGGCCGAGCGGCTGATCGAAAGCGGGCGCGTGCGGTTGGACGGCACGGTGCAACAGCTGGTGCCCACCCGGGTGCGCCCCACGCAAAACGTGAGCGTCGATGGCCAGCAACCCGCCAAAGGCGTGGCCCCCGCCACCCTGTTGATGCACAAACCGGCCGGTGTGCCCATGGAGACCCTGCTGACGTTGATCGACGACACGCACCACCAGCCCAACGACCGTTCCGGGCAGACGCTGCTGGCCCGTCACACCAAAGGTTTGCAGTGCGCCACGCCACTGGAGCCTGCCGCCAGCGGCCTGGTGGTATGGACGCAAGTGCCCGGCATTGCACGCAAACTGGTCGACGAGGGCAGCCTGGTGGAACATGAACTGATGGTGGACGTGGCCGGCCCCGTGTCAGCCGGCCAGCTGGCCGAGCTGAACCGCTCGGTGGTGGTCGACGGGCGGGCCATGCTGCCCGCCCGCGTGAGCATCAGCCAGACCCAACCGGACCTCACCCGTTTGCGCATCGCCATGAAGGGCTACTGGCTGGGCCAGGTGCTGCAACTGTGCGACGCCGCCGGGCTGCGCCTGCTGGCCATCAAGCGCCTGCGCATCGGCCGCTTGCCGCTGCGCGACCTGCCTGTGGGCCAGTGGCGCTTTTTACTGGGGTATGAGCGGTTCTGAATGGTTCTGACGGACACCCCGCTGCGCCAGCCGCGCCTCAAAGCAAAAAGCCCCTCACGCCAACCGCGATGGGTTGTGGCCAAGTGGCTTTTTGCTGAAAAAAGTGTGAAGCGCGCCGATACGCCGGATTTTGTGCGCGACAGTTGCCTGCCGGTGACCGCCATTCATCTGGGCCGGGGGTCGCCCACCCGGCTCGGTGCTACCTACCCGCACACTCCGCGGAACCACGTCAACGTGTGCCTATTTGGTATTGCTGCGCGCAGAGATTGCCCGTTTCACCCGGACTGAACCGGCTCGTCTCTGTTGCTCTGATCCTCACCTTAGGGCCAAACGGGCGAACCCGCCGGGCTGATCGGTGGAGAGGTGTTACCTCCTGCGCTGTCCTGTGCAGTCCGGACGTTCCTCCAGTGCGCCCTTTCGGGACTTGCACCAGCGGCGGTCTGGCCCGCTTCACGGGCGGTATTATCCCCGCTGATTTTTCCCTCCCTGCTTGATGGACACAAGCCCTCCGAAGGAACACCATGATCCGCGTCTCCGAACTCAAATTGCCCCTGTCAGCCCTGCCCGTGATCGAACGTGGCCCGGCAGACGAAACGGGGGACTCGCGCAATGCGTCGCAGGCCCCCGAGCGGGTGCACCCCCTGCCTGCGTTGCGGGCACTGGCGGCCAGCCAACTGGGCATCAATCCATCTGACATTGCCACGCTGCACGTGTTCAAGCGCAGCTTCGACGCGCGCAAAGCCGACCTGCTGGCCGTGTTCATCGTGGACGTGACGCTGTGCGACACCAGCCAGACCGCCACCCTCCTGCAGCGCCACGCCAGCCACCCCCATGTGCAGCCCACGCCCGACATGACCTGGCAGCCGCCTGTGGTGGCACCCGCCGGTTGGCCAGCGAGTGACGCAGATCGGCCCGTGGTCGTCGGCCTGGGGCCGTGTGGCCTGTTCGCCGCCCTGGCGCTGGCGCAGATGGGTATGAAGCCAATCGTGCTGGAGCGCGGCCAACCCGTGCGCCAGCGCACCAAAGACACCTGGGGCCTGTGGCGCAAACACACCCTCACGCCCGAAAGCAACGTGCAGTTCGGCGAAGGCGGCGCGGGGCTGTTCTCGGACGGCAAGCTGTACAGCCAGATCAAAGACCCCCGACACCTGGGCCGCAAGGTGATGCAGGAGTTTGTCGATGCCGGGGCCCCACCCGAAATCCTGTACGCCGCCCACCCGCACGTGGGCACCTTCAAACTGGTGAAGGTGGTGGAAGCCTTGCGCGAAAAAATCATCGCGCTGGGCGGCACCATCCTGTTCCGGCACAAGGTGGTGGGCCTGGAGCTGGCCCCAGCCACCGCCCCGACAGGGCATGCCGACCAAGAATCTGAAGCTTTTTTGCCATCCAGCGCTTTTACATCGTGCGTTGGAAGCTATCAATTTCACCAAGTCGCTGCCTTGCTGGTCGAGGACCTGAGCACCGGCCTCACACGCACCCTGACCACCCCAGCCGTGGTGCTGGCGCTGGGGCACAGCTCGCGGGACGCCTTTGCCGCGCTGTGGGACAGCGGCGTGTACATGGAGGCCAAGCCGTTTTCCATCGGCGTGCGCATCGAACACCCGCAAAGCGTGATCGACCAGGCCCGCTGGGGTCGCCACGCAGGCCACCCGCTGCTGGGGGCGGCCGACTACAAACTGGTGCACCACGCGTCCAACGGCCGTGCCGTGTACAGCTTCTGCATGTGCCCCGGCGGCACCGTGGTGGCAGCCACCAGCGAACCCGGTCGCGTCGTGACCAACGGCATGAGCCAGTATTCCCGCAATGAACGCAATGCCAATGCGGGGATGGTGGTCGGCATCGACCCACCCGACTACCCGTTGGACACGCCCAACTGGACTGCCGCATTCGGCCCGACAGACGGTGCGCGGTACGCCGCCGAAGCCCAGCAACTGGCACACACCGGGCGCACCCACCCGCTGGCCGGTGTGGTGCTGCAACGCACCCTGGAAAGCCGGGCGTTCGAAGCCGGCGGCGGCACCTACGATGCCCCCGCCCAGCGCGTGGGCGACTTCCTGGCGCAACGGCCATCGACCGCACTGGGCAATGTCGAGCCCTCGTACAAACCTGGTGTGAAACTGGTCGACCTGGGC
>DDUQ01000028.1:23124-23372 GCA_002344885.1 Comamonadaceae bacterium UBA2334 | reverse complement strand
TCAGTAGCGGTAGGTGTCGGGCTTATACGGGCCGTTCTTGCTCACGCCGATGTAGGCGGCTTGCGCGTCGGTCAGCTCGGACAGCATGGCACCGACTTTCTTCAGGTGCAGGCGGGCCACTTTCTCGTCCAGGAGCTTGGGCAGCACGTACACCTTGCCAGCCTGATAGGCCTCGGGGCGGGTGAACAGTTCGATCTGCGCAATCGTCTGGTTGGCAAAGCTGCTGCTCATCACGAAGCTGGGGTGGC
>DDUQ01000028.1:0-22921 GCA_002344885.1 Comamonadaceae bacterium UBA2334 | reverse complement strand
CGACATCACGAAGCTGGGGTGGCCGGTGCCGCAACCCAGGTTCACCAGACGGCCCTTGGCCAACAGGATGATGCGTTTGCCATCCGGGAAGATGACGTGGTCAACCTGTGGCTTGATTTCTTCCCACTGGTATTGCTCCAGCGTGGCCACCTGAATTTCGTTGTCGAAGTGACCGATGTTGCAGACGATGGCCTGGTCTTTCATGGCCAGCATGTGGTCGTGGGTGATCACGTCGCGGTTGCCGGTGGTGGTCACGAAAATGTCGGCCTTGTCGGCGGCGTATTCCATGGTCACGACCTTGTAGCCTTCCATGGCGGCTTGCAGGGCGTTGATGGGGTCGATCTCGGTCACCCACACCTGGGCGCTCAGGGCACGCAGGGCCTGGGCGCTGCCCTTGCCCACGTCGCCATAGCCCGCCACAACGGCCACTTTGCCGGCAATCATCACGTCGGTGGCGCGCTTGATGCCGTCCACCAGGCTCTCGCGGCAGCCATACAGGTTGTCAAACTTGCTCTTGGTGACGCTGTCGTTCACGTTGATGGCACGGTACAGCAGGGTGCCCTTGGCACTCATCTCGTTCAGGCGGTGCACGCCGGTGGTGGTTTCTTCGGTCACGCCGATGATCTGGGCGCTCTTGCGGGCGTACCAGGAGGGGTCCACGGCCAGCTTGGCCTTGATGGCGGCAAACAGGATGGTTTCTTCTTCGCTGCCGGGGTTGTCCAGCACGGTGATGTCTTTTGCCGCACGCTGGCCCAAGTGCATGAGCATGGTGGCATCGCCGCCATCGTCCAGGATCATGTTGGGGCCTTCGCCTTCGGTGCCCGCAGGGCCGAAGTCAAAAATGCGGTGGGTGTAGTCCCAGTAGTCGACCAGCGTTTCGCCCTTGATGGCGAACACGGGCGTGCCGGTTTCGGCAATGGCTGCGGCGGCGTGGTCTTGCGTGGAGAAGATGTTGCAGCTGGCCCAGCGCACCTGTGCACCCAGGGCTTGCAGGGTTTCGATTAGCACGCCCGTCTGGATGGTCATGTGCAGACTGCCGGTGATGCGGGCACCTTTCAGCGGCTGAGTCTTGGCGAATTCTTCGCGGATGGCCATCAGGCCGGGCATTTCGGTTTCGGCAATGCGGAGTTCTTTGCGGCCCCAGGCGGCCAGGCCGATGTCGGCAATGGCGCAGTCGGTGTTGACGGCGGGTGTGGAGAGAGAGTCGGTGCGTGCGTTCATGGAAGGCTCCAAACAAGATGATTGAAACAACCACGGTCGGCGGCCGCGCAAAAAAAAGCGCTCACGCCACTTCCCGTGGGTGAGCGCCGTTGTCTGTGTCCGAGAATCCACTGCAGTGTCCGGACGGGTGTTCCGAGCCTCACCACCCAAATTTCCCGATGAAATGGGTGGCTGCAACGCTCCTCGGAACGCGCATTATAAAAACTTGACACTTGCTTTGGCACCCCACCCGCTAGAAAGCCCCTTGCGCCGCCACCGGTGTCGTGTTCTGACGGGCAATCCAGGCCGACTTTCACTTGACGACACAATGTCAGCCCCGCCACCCCACCGCGTTTCCAACCATGCGCCCCATGCTGCCCTTGCCCGACACCTGGCCCCACACCACCACAGGCGTGTTAACCGACATCGACGACACACTGACGCGTGACGGACATATCGAGCCCTCGGCATTGGCGGCCCTCGTGCAGCTGCGTGCGGCAGGCTTGCCGGTGGTGGCCATCACAGGCCGCCCGGTCGGCTGGAGCGAACCCTTCGCGCTCGACTGGCCTGTGGACGCCATCGTGGCGGAAAACGGTAGTGTGCAACTACGCCAAGTCAATGGCACTCTGCACAAAACCTACCGCCTGCCTGCTGCCGAACGTGCTGAACAGCACGCCCATTTGCAGCGCGTGTTGCACCTGATCGAACACAACATTCCCGGCGCGCTGCGCGCACGGGACAGCCAGGGGCGTGAAACAGACATCGCCATCGATCACAGTGAATTCACTTTTTTGCCAGACGACCGGATCGGGCAAGTGCTGGCCCTCATGCGGGCCGAAGGGCTCAACGCCACCGTCAGTTCCATCCACATCAACGGCTGGCTGGGTGACCATCACAAATGGAGCGGTGCGCAATGGGCGGTCCAGAGCCTCTATGGTTGCGACCTGGCTGCTCAGGTCGACCAATGGATCTACGTCGGCGATTCGACCAACGACCAGTTGATGTTCGAACGTATGCCTGTGACTGTGGGGGTGGCCAACATCAGGCGGTTCGAGCACCAGTTGGTACATCGCCCCACCTACATCACGCAGCAGGAACGCGGACGGGGCTTTGCAGAAGTCGCCCAAGCGGTGCTGCAGGCAGCCCAACGCCAACGGGGCAGACATTGACCACCCCGGCTCCGTTGGCCAGCCCGATGCCCCACACGCTGGCCCGCCGTGGGCTGCTGGCCATCTTCGGCTCCACTTTTCTGGAGTTGGTAGGGGTGTTCATGCTGTCGCCATTGCTGTTGATCCTGCTCAAAGGCGAAGGCGTCTCCACCACAGTGGCCGGGCTGTTTGCCGCCAGCGGCTGGATAGGGGTGTTCCTGATGACACCGTTTGTCTCCGGCATCACCCGCCGACTCGGACGCAGGCAGGCACTGTGGGCCGCCGCAGCGATGCCGCTGGTGGCCACGGTCGGCTTTCTGCTCACCGATCACCTGGTCGTCTGGTTCGTGCTGGAGTTTGTCGCCGGCATGGCCGGCGGCCTGCGCTGGGTACTGGCAGAAGCCGTGGTAGCAGAGCTGTCCCCGCCAGCCTGGCGGGGGCGCTATGTCGGCCTGTTCGAGACCATGGTGGGTGCCACCTTCGTCGTGGGGCCTGCCTTGCTGGCCTGGGTGGGCCCCCAACGCGAGACGGCGCTGTTGCTGGTGCTGGCGTTGATGGCGGCCGGGCTGGCGTGGAGCCTGCTGATACCGCCCTTGCCCCCGGCAACCGATGCGCACCAGGCGCCGTCCGGCGCAAGCGGTATCTGGCAAGCGCTGAAGGCACACCCCATCGTCATGGTGGCCGGGTTGGTGGGCGGTTTTTTTGAGAGCGGCGTGTCATCCCTGTTGCCGCTGTACGGGTTGTCGTTGGGGCTGCAAGCCAGCGGTGCTGCACTGCTGGTATCGGCCAGCGGGCTGGGCAGCGCATTGCTGATGCTGCCAGCTGGCCTGCTGGCAGACCGCATGGCGTTCCACCCGCAACAAAAATGGGGCACACAGGCTCAGGCCCGCCAAACGCTGATGCGCGGTTGCGCCTGGCTGACACTGCTGGCTACCGCCGCAGTGCCTTGGGTGGCCACTCACCCAAGCCTGGCCTGGCCCGTGGTGTTTCTGTGGGGCGGTGCGGGCGGTTGCCTGTACACCCTTGCCATGATCGACATCGGCAGCCGCGAGACCGGCCTGGCACTCATCAACAGTACGGCTGTTCTGGTGATGGCTTACACCCTGGGTGGGGTGCTGGCACCCGCAGCAGGTGCCTGGGCGCTGGATGTATCAGCCTCCAAGGGCTTCCCGGCGCTCATGCTGGGCGTGGCCGCGTTGGGCGTGCTGGTGATGCAAGGCCGTGCCAGCAAATGGTAAAACGATAGCAAACAAACCAGCAAATAAAATCGAAAGAAGCCAATTTCGCCATCAATGATCGCGCAACCGCGCACGCAACCGCGCGATGGACTGGCTGTGCAGCTGGCAAATGCGCGATTCGGTCACACCCAGCACGGCTGCAATTTCTTTCAGGTTCATGTCGTGCTCGTAATACATGCTCATGATGTATTGCTCGCGATCCGGCAGATTCTTGATGGCCTCGACCAGAGCCGCCCTCATGCGCACGTCGCCGAGGATGTGCTCAGGGTTTTCGTCTTCCTGGGCCACGTGGCGATCCAGGAAGTTTTCGTCCCCGTCATCCCCCCCCGCATAGTCTTCCAGGTACACCAGTTGAGTACCCCGAACCTTGGCCAGCAACTCCTGGTAGTCAGCCAGGGGCATGTCCAGCTCTGCTGCGATTTCTGATTCCATAGGTGGCCTGTGCAGTTTGTGTTCGAGCAAGCGAACCGCCTCCTCGATTTCCTTCTGACTCTTGCGCGAGCCGCGCGACATCCAGTCGCCGCCACGCAGCTCGTCGATCATGGCACCCCGGATGCGCTGGCTGGCAAAGGTCTCGAACTGCACGCCTTGCGACGGTTCGAACCGGGCCAACGCTTCCGTCAAGCCGATCATGCCCACCTGTATCAGGTCATCCACCTCCACGCTGGCTGGCAACCTGGCGATCAGGTTGTGGGCCAACCGCTTGACGAGCGGGCTGTACTGACGGAGTTGGGCATCTCGGTTGAGCGTGCCTTTAGCGGTGTACATCAGCGACTCCAGAGCTGTGGAACATGCACCTCTGGTTGGGATGGTTTCTGCCAGGACGGCTGCTGGGCGCTGCCGTCATCCAATGCCAGGGCACTGGCTTCCATTCTAAACATCCATTGCGCCCACGCCTTGCGCGTGTCTGTCGTCTGTGCAGCCGGCATCGGCCAGCTGTCGGGTGTCCAACCCAAGTGTTTGCGAGCGGTGTCGCACAACACGCCCAGGCTCTGGGCAGCCAAATCATCCGATTCGCCCCGGCTCAGTGGCACCAGCACAGGTTGCATGCCGCCGGCCTGGAAAAGCACCTTGACTGCGCTGTAAGCGTCGACCACACCCGACGGCTCCATCACAAACGGCACCAGGGGACGGGCAACGGACTCTTCAAACAGCACACTCAACCACTCTTTGGGAGCCAACACCACCACCGTTGTCTCGGGTGGAAACTGTGCGGCCAGACGGGCCTGTGCCGCTTGGGCACCCAAGGTCTGCGCGGTGTGCATCAGCGTGCTCAAGCCGCTCTGGGCGGGCACGATGCGCCATGCCGTGTGCTCGCTTTCAGCCTGCGCGGCCGACTCCCGCCCCTGCAACAGCTGCGCCAAGCCCGTACGGCCCGGCTGCTCCCGGCAGGTGGCATCCAGCGCCACCACATTGCGCCCCATGGCCGACAGGCCGGAGCCCAACAACCACACCACATCAAAGGCGGTATCGGTGTCACGCGACAACACGACGGGCACCAACCGGATGCCTGCAGGCGGTGCCACCGATCTGAGGCCGGCGGCCTGGTCATACATAGGATCAAACACGGAGGGCTCCCAGGTTCATGTGTTTGGGGGTTTGCTGGGCAAAGAAAAAGCCCACTTCCGATGGCGACGGGTCGTAGGCCGATTTGCCCTCGGTACCCATCGACTGCCGCACCAGCTGGGCCGCTTGAGGTGCCACCCAGTCTTCAGGCACCCGCTGGCCATTCGCCACGCCCCGCAGCATGACCTGATGGCGGATCAGGGCATCCAGCGCAGGGCCGAGCTTGACGGCCTCGTCCACTTTGGACAGCACCACACCATGCAAGGCCTTGGCCTGGAAGCTGCTGAGCACATCGTCCAGCGTGTCACCGTGGCTGCTGGCATTGAGCACGAGCATTTTTTTGACGTTGGGCATCTCCAGCACCTCCAGCATGTCCTGGATGCGAGGGTCTTTTTGCCCCAGACCGGCTGTGTCGATGATCACCAGCCGCTTGCCCGATAACAGGTTCAAAAGGTCTTTGAGTGCGGCGCGGTCGTGCGCCAGATGCGCAACCACCCCCATCATGCGACCGTAGGCACGCAGCTGCTCGTAACCTGCCACGCGGTAGGTGTCGAGCGTGATCAGGCCCACGCTGTTGGCGCCGTACTGTTTGACACACTGCGCTGCCAGTTTGGCTGCAGTCGTGGTTTTGCCCACCCCGGTGGCACCGATCAGGGCGACGACACCACCTTCGTCACAGATGCCTGTGAGGCTCTCGGTGGCTTTGAGGTTGCGTGTCAGCACGTCCATCACCCAGCGCACAGCGTCGGCGGGCGCGGCATCGGCCGGCAAACGTTCCAGCACACTGCGCACCAGCGCAGGGCTGTAACCCGCGCGGATGAGCTTGAGCATCAGGTTGCTCTGAAGCGGGTTGTTACGCGACGTCCCCAGCCAGGCCAGCATGTTGAAGCGGTCTTCAATCATGTCCTTCAGCGCTGACAGTTCACCCGAAATATCGGCAGCAGGCACTGCTTGCGACAAGCCCATATCGGGCTGCGGCACGACCATTGCCGAAGCCCAGTCCGCTTGCGCCTGGCGATGAACATCTTGGGCTGCGGATGGGCGGCCCATTTCCCGGGACAGCTCCCTGCCGATATCTCGACCCATTTCACGCGTGACGATGGGCGCGGGCGCTTGCTGCGCCTGAAAAGGTGCCTGGCGTTGCTGGGCAGGCAAGTCCCCCATGGCCACCCGTTCGGCCAGAGAACGACGCGGCAAAGTCACCCCACGCTCATCTGCACCGATGGCTGCCTGCTGAGCAGGCTGAGGCACGACCGTCTCCGGGCGGACGGGTGAGGCCAACGATGGACGGCCTTCCAGCGCTTCTTTGCGGCGCTTGAGCATGCGCTCGCGCACATAGTCCTGAAAGCTCAGCGTGCTCATGGCCATGGTCTCGGTATCACGCTCAACGACGCTGGCGGGACGTTCGGGTTGGGGCCGCGCCGGCAGCGCAGCCGCTTGTGCACGGGCACGCTCGGAGGCCGACTGCACGCCGTTCGATGGCTGGCTGGCAGCACCGCCACCACCCACCGGCAAAGTGGCCAGGTTCTCTTCGGTCGTGGCAACCACCTCGAACCCCCCAGCCGTAGCCCTGCTGGACAGAATGACGGCACTGTCGCCAAATGCAGCGCGGGCTTTGGCCATGGCTTCACGCGACGTGGCGGCCTGGAAACGCTGGATGTTCATGATGCGGCTCCTCCAAGGATGGGTCCGATGCGGATGAGATGTGTGTCAGGAATTTCGCTGTGAGCCAGCACCTGCAGGCGCGGCGCAGCGCGGCGCAGCAAACGCGCCATGGCAGAACGGATGTTGTCGGGCACCAGCAGGCAAGCGGGAATACCACTTTCTTCCTGCCTGTTGGCCACCTGCGCGGCGGACTGGGTCAGCATGTCGGCTACGCCCGGATCGAGCGCAGTACCGTTGTTGCCGGCCAGCGCTTGCACCAGGAGGCGCTCCAGGCCAGGGTCGATCGCAATGACCTCCAGCTCTTTGGCCGGACCGTAAATCTGCTGCACGATGGCAGGCGACAAAGACACCCGCACCCGCTTGGCCAGCTCAGCCGCATCGGTCACACCGGCTGCTGCATGCTCGGCCAGCGTTTCGATGATCGTGCGCATGTCGCGGATGTTCACAGACTCTTCCAGCAATAGCTGGAGCACTTTCTGGAACGTGGCTATCGACACCATTTTGGGCACGACCTCTTCGATCAGTTTCGGGGCCAGTCTGGCGACATGGTCCACCAGTTCCTGGGTTTCGGTCCGGCTCAGCAACTTGGCTGCATGGACTTGCATCAAGTGTGACAAATGTGTGGCCAGTACGGTCTCTGAATCAACGACGGTAAAACCGGCTATTTGCGCGCTCTCTTTCTGACGGTCGTCAATCCAGTGCGCAGGCAACCCAAAAGCGGGGTCCGTGGTGGGTGTACCGATCAGCGGTGTGGTGATGCCACCCGGATTGATGGCCAGCTGCATGCCGGGGAACACCTCGCCTTCACCGACCACCACACCACGCAAGGTGATGCGGTAGGCACTGGGCTTGAGCTCCAGGTTGTCACGCACATGCACCGACGGCGGCAAGAAGCCCACTTCCTGCGCAAATTTTTTGCGCACGCCCTTGATGCGGCTCAGCAGGTCGCCCTGACGAGTCTTGTCCACCAGGGAAATCAGGCGGTAGCCCAGCTCCAGCCCCAGCAAATCAACGGGCTGCATGTCGTCCCAGCTGGCCTCGCCGTCGCTGGGCGGTGGTCCGGCCTCTTCCACAACAGGGGCTGGCTTGGCTTTTTCACGCGCCAGCCACCAGGCCAATGCACCGAAAGCAGATGCGAATGTCAGGAACACCGCATGTGGCATGCCAGGAATGACACCCAGCAGCCCCATCACCCCTGCGGTCATGCCCAAGACGCGTGGCGAATCGAACACCTGCAGGCCAATCTGCTTGCCCAGGTCTTCATCCGAGCCGACCCGCGACACCACCATGGCGGCAGCGACCGAGATCAGCAGCCCTGGAATCTGGGCGACCAACGCATCGCCCACGGCCAGCAGGATGTAGCTGTTGGCCGCCGCCTGCACGCTCAAACCATGCTGCAACATGCCGATCGAAAAGCCACCGATGATGTTGATCAGCAGAATCAGGATGCCCGCTATCGCATCGCCCCGCACGAATTTGGCGGCACCGTCCATCGACCCGAAAAAGTCAGCCTCATCGCCCACCTCGCGGCGGCGTTTCTTGGCCTCTTTCTCGTCGATCAAGCCCGCATTGAGATCGGCGTCAATGGCCATCTGCTTGCCGGGCATGGCGTCCAGCGTGAAGCGCGCGCCGACCTCGGCGATGCGTTCGGCACCCTTGGTCACCACGATGAAGTTGATGACCACCAGAATCAGGAACACGATCAGACCGACCGCAAAATTGCCGCCGATCAGGAAATGGCCGAACGCCTCGATCACGGCACCCGCCGCACCCGGGCCGGTGTGCCCTTCCAGCAGTACCACACGCGTGGAAGCCACGTTGAGCGACAGCCGCAACAGCGTTGTCAGCAACAACACCGTGGGAAACACTGCGAAGTCAAGCGGACGACGCATGTAAGCCGCCACCATCATCACCACCAGCGCCAACGCGATGTTGAACGTAAAGAAAGCATCCAGCATCCACGGCGCCATGGGCAGAACCATCAGTGCCAGCACGGCCAGCACCAACAGCGGCGCTGCCAGGCCCGACAAGTAGCCCGAGCCGCCTTTCAGCCATTGTTGAAGGGTTTGCAGGTTCATGGTTTGTTCCCTTGGGTTTCGGGTGCCAGCTCACGGCCGTGGTGCGGATCCAACTCGACCGGCACATCGGGCACAGGTTCAACCAATGGCATACGCCCTTTGCCTTGCATGGCGGCCCTGACCTGGTACACATAGGCCAACACCTGCGCCACGGCGGTATACAGGGCCTGAGGAATGTCTCCATCCAGCTCGGTGTGGGCGTACAACGCCCGTGCCAGCATGGGGGACTGCATGACCGGCACCTTGTGCCCCTTGGCCACGTCACGGATCTGCAGGGCCACGAGGTCCGTTCCCTTGGCGATCACTTTAGGCACCGCCATGGTGCTTTCGTCGTAGCGCAGCGCCACGGCATAGTGCGTGGGGTTCATCACCACCAGGTCGGCCTTCGGTACGGCCGCAATGCTGCGTCGGTTGGCAGCCTCGCGCTGGCGAGCCTTGATGCGCCCCTTCATTTGGGGGTTACCTTCCACCTCTTTGTGCTCCTGCTTGACTTCTTCGTGCGACATGCGCATGCGCTGGGCAAACTGGTACTTTGAAAGCGGCACATCAATCATTGCCTCGACCAACACCACAAACAACAAAATCCAGATGCCATCCTTGAGCCAGAGGCCCATTCGGATAAGCCCGGCATCCAATGGGTGCAAAGTCAGGCTAGCAAAGTCCTTCAAATGTGCCGCAAGATAAAACCATCCTATGGTGCCAATAACCGTACACAGCGCTAGAAGCTTCAACACATCGGTGAGCTTTTCTTTCGAAAACAGGTTGCCAAGCCCGGTCAACGGATTGAGCTTGTTCAAGTCCAGTTCCAAAGGCTTGGTACTGGGTGCCCACCCTCCATTGACAAAAGTAGTCAGCACAGATGCACACAACAACGCGACAGCCAATGGCAGAAAAACGTAGGCACTTGATATCAACGCACCAACAACATGTGCGCTGATGAAATCGGCCCTTGCAAGGCTGTTGTGATCGAAACGCAGTTGATTTTGCAATCCGTCTTTCAAGCGAGAGAGGGCTTCTGGAAAGTAGCTCACCAGTATCCAAAATCCACCACCCAGTACAACGAGGTTGCTCAGGTCTTTCGACCTTGCGACCTGCCCATCGCCCCGGGCCTGTGCCAGCCGTCTGCCGGTGGCCGGTAAGTCTTTTTCCTGACTGGAGTCCATTTGCAGCGCCTGTAGAAAGTTCGCTGCATTGTCGGCCGGGGGTCAAAACACTAAAGCACAAAAAAAGCCGGGTTACCCCGGCTTATCTGCTGCTGCCAACGCACCCAAATGGCGCACCGTCAGAAACCCAGACTGGCCAACAAGTCGTCCACGTCCTGCTGGTTGGCAGCCACATCGGACCGGCCTTCCGGGTTGACCACCGGGCCGGACAGATCGAGCGGATCCGTCTTGGGTGGCTGTAACTGTTGCGGAGCCACATCCACCAACAGCTGCAGCAACTGGTCTTCAATGCTGGCAGCCAACTTGACCACCCTGGCAATCACCTGCCCGGTCAGGTCATGAAAGTCCTGCGCCATCATGATGTCCGTCAGGTGCTGGTCAGTCTGCTCACCACACGCGCGGAGCCGCCCCAACTGTTCGGCCAGCGCTGGCTTGGCCGGGAACAACGACTCCAGCAGACGGCTGATTTGCACCACCTCATCCTGCTTGGCCTTGGCTGCGTCCACGCTGTTGAGCACTTTCTCGGCCGCTTCGCCCGTCAGTTTGGCGATGTAATTCAGTCGGCTCTTCGCATCGGGCAACTCGCCAGCTGTGTCCTTCAGCCGGTCGGCATACCCCAATTCCTGCAAGGCATCGTGCAACTGGCGGGTGATATGCCCCACCCGGTTGAACATGGCTTTGGAGCGCGCTTCTTCAGCCGCAGCATCTGCCCACTGAGCCTCCAATACACTGGTGTCTTCTGGTTCGGTCATGGTCACACTCCCTCAAAGACCCAGTTTTTTGATGATGTTGATCAGCTTGTCTTCCAGGGTGGCCTTGGTGAAAGGCTTCACGATATAGCCCGCCGCGCCACTTTGAGCTGCCAGCACGATGTCTTCCTTGCGCGCCTCGGCCGTGACCATAAGAACCGGTATGTGCTTGAGTTTGTCGTCGGACTTGATTTCTTTCAGCAACTGAAACCCGTTCATGTTGGGCATGTTGATGTCGCTGACCACAAAATCAAAGCGCCCGTTGCGCAGCTTGTTCAGGGCAGCGGCACCGTCTTCCGCCTCGTCGGCATCCACATAACCAATCTCTTTCAACAACCCACGCACAATGCGGCGCATGGTTGAAAAGTCATCAACGATCAAAAAACGAAGGTCGTTAGCCATAAATTCCCCGTGGGATGTGAGTGACGGCGCCTGACGGCATGCAACGCATGGGTTTATACCGGATTAAATGGCGTTATACCGCTTATTAACGGGCTTGAGGTGGATTTTGCGCTTCAGACTGACCGGGGTCAAAACTGCCGGCCCGGTAGGTGCGGTTGGCACGTTCTTCAGCGTCCCGCGTCATGACCACGATGCTGATCCGCCGGTTGATGGCAGCTTCAGGATGCGCTGGCTCCAGTGGCTGGCTGTAGGCCAACCCCTCCACGCGCACGATCTTTTCGTTCGGCAGGCCCACAGCAAACAACTCGCGCCTGACCGCGTTCGCCCGCTCAGCCGACAACTCCCAATTGCTGTAACCCGCCAACCCACCGCCAAAAGGTGCCGAATCGGTGTGACCCGCCAGCGACAGACGGTTTTCAACATCGACCAGCACACTGCCCACGGCTCTCACCAAGTCCTTCATGTAGGGTTTGACCACTGCCCCACCGCTGTCAAACATGGGTCGATTCTGCGCATCGACAATCTGGATGTGCAAGCCATCAGGCGTCAATTCAAGCCGGATCTGGTCGGCAAACTCCATGAGCTTGGGGTTGTTGACGATGACGTTGACGATCTTGTCGCGCAATTGCTCCAGGCGCTCTGCTTCCTGTTGCTTGTACAAAGCTTGCGCTGTCTGGGCACCCCGGAGTTTTTCGGTACGGCTGGCATCACCGCCATCAACCTTGCCTGCGGACTGGCTCAAATCTCTTCCGCCCCCTGTCATGATTGAGTTGCTGCCACCCGAGCCCGGGCCACCCATGAGCGCAATCTTGAGCGGGCTGGCGAAGTAGTCAGCAATGCCCTTCTTGTCGCCCTCGGTCGTGGAACCCAACAACCACATCAACAGGAAGAAGGCCATCATGGCCGTCACGAAGTCGGCGTAGGCAATCTTCCAGGCACCGCCGTGAGAGGCGTGACCGCCTTTCTTGACGCGCTTGATGATGATGGGTTGGAGCCGTTTGGCGTCACCAGCCATGATTCAATATAAAATATGATTCTAACGCTTTACGGAATTATCTTGAATGCTCACTTTTTCTTGACGTGGGCTTCCAACTCTGCAAACGTCGGACGGTCGGTGGAGTACAGTACTTTGCGCCCGAATTCGATGGCCGTCATGGGCGCATAGCCTTGCATGCTGGCCAGCAACGTGGTCTTGATGCATTGCAACTCTTTGGCGGCCTCATCTTCTTTCTGTTCCAGCAAAAATCCCAACGGCTCGGCAAAGGCATAGGCCAACAAAATGCCCAGGAAGGTCCCTACCAGCGCCGAACCGATCATGCCGCCCAACACCGCCGGGGGTTGCCCCACAGACCCCATGGTGTTAACCACGCCCAACACGGCGGCAACGATACCGAACGCGGGCAATCCACCAGCGATACGAGATATGGCCTGAATGGCTGCATGCGCTTCGTGATGATGGGTTTCGATTTCTGTGTCCATGATGGACTCAATTTCGTGCGCATTCAGGTTGCCTGACACCATCAGCCGCAAGTAATCTGTGATGAACTCGGTCACGTGATGGTCATTGCCCACATTTGGATACTTCTGGAAAAGCGGGGATGAATGCGGCTCTTCCACGTCCTTCTCAATGGCCATCAAGCCTTCCTTGCGGGCTTTTTGCAATATGTCGAACAGCAGCGCCAACAGCTCCATGTAGCGATCTTTGGTGTACTTGCTGCCTTTGAAGCATTTGCCCAAGCCAGCCACAGTGGCCTTGACCACGGTCATCTTGTTGGATGCCAAAAAAGCACCCAGCGTGGCACCGCCGATGGTGATCATCTCAAAGGGCAGTGCCTTGAGCACCACCATGATGTTGCCGCCGTGAACGATGAACACACCGAACACGCAGCCAATCACCACGCCCCAGCCTACGAATACAAACATAGCCTGTCCAGGTTATGAAACAAATGTACGTGCCGCGTTGCAACAGCACCGCAGGCAAGCGCATGATAAGGGAAAGGTACTGATTCGAAAGCCATTAAAGCCTTGAAGACACCACCCATCTCCGGACGTTATGGGCTGAATCATTGATGTCGGTGCTCGCAATTGCTGAGCCCGAAAAAGGCAACACTCACTTTTCATGTTGATCTGGATCAAGAAACGAACATTGCGCCAAATATGTGCTTGCAGTGGCTAAAGTTTCTGGCACAGTACCCGAAAACACATACAACGAGCTTCCAATCAGGTTCGTCGACCGGCAAGCAGCGACTTCAAACGGAGCCACTTGAGCCGGCCCACGGGTTCGCGTGAAGTGACCCTGTTGGATCGGCAGCAATGCCTGTTTGCTAAAAGTCAACATTTTTTAGGAGCCTCATCATGAGCATGTCAGTCAACACCAACGTGATGTCGATCAACGCGCAACGCAACACATTGCTGAACGCGAGTTCCATGTCCACCACCCTGCAACGCCTGTCGTCTGGTTTGCGGGTCAACAGCGCGAAAGACGATGCCGCTGGCTTGGCCATTGCCACGAGGATGGACAGCCAGGTGCGTGGCATGAACGTGGCCATCCGCAATGCGAACGATGGCATATCACTGGCGCAAACAGCTGAAGCCGGCATGAGCACCATCACCGACATGCTGCAGCGCATGCGTGAATTGGCAGTGCAAGCATCCAACAGCACCAATACCACTGGCGCAGGTGGCGACATTGATAAGTTGAACGATGAATACACCCAATTGGGCTCTGAAATTCAACGAGCCTTGGGGTCCGTTCAGTTCAACGGTCAAACACTGTTGTCGGGCAGCACCGATTTCACCTTCCAAGTGGGTGCCAACAGCGGCTCTGTGCAACAGATCACCGTCACGTCGGGCAGTTTGAACCTGGCTGGTGGCAACATCAGTGGTGTGTACGGGACAGGTGCAGCGTCCGGCTTGAACATCAGTTCGCCTGCAGCAAATGCGTCAGCAGTACTTGGAAACATCGACAGCGCAATTTCCGCTGTGAATGCTGCTCGCGCTAAATTGGGTGCGGTGCAAAGTCGTTTCGAAAACACCGTGAACTTCCTGAGAAGTGCGTCTGAAAACCAATTGGCAGCAAAAGGCCGAATTTTGGATGCAGACTTCGCGATGGAAACCGCCAACCTCAGCCGCACGCAGATCCTGCAACAAGCGGGTACAGCCATGGTGGCACAGGCCAACCAATTGCCACAAGGTGTGCTCGCCCTGTTGCGCTGAAAGCAAACTGAAGGTGGATCGTGGCGAGGGCTGGCACGGGTTGCCAGCCTTTTTTCGCTGATCAGTCCATTGCAAAACTGGCATGATCGCCGCAGAAGCCACACACCGTTCATAAGCCCATTGAGTCAAGGAGCACGTCATGATTTCATCGGCAGGCGTAGGCAGCGGTCTGGATGTTCAATCCATCGTCAGCCAGTTGATGAAGATTGAACAGCAGCCGCTGAATCAACTCAAAACAACCGCATCCAGCCTTCAGACCAAGCTCTCTGCATATGGCACGGTCAAATCCGGACTTTCTGGTTTACAGGACGCTGCAACAAAGCTGCTGGACACCACCATTTGGAAAAGCAAGACCTTCCTGTCCAGCAACACTGCGGCTGTCACAGGCTCGGCCAGCGCAGGAGCACTTGCAACATCGTTTGGCCTGAAAGTCAATGACCTTGCGCAAGTGCAGTCCACGCGGTCAGTGGGTATCGCGACGGGCTCCCAAATTGGCTCATCAGGGCGCCTGGACATTCAACTTGGGCAGTGGAGTGGCACCAGCTTTGCCGCCGGCACGGGCAGCGCCGTCAGCGTGAACGTTGCAGCAACCGATACGCTGGCAGACATTGCCACCAAAATCAACAGCGGTAATGCTGGCGTGACCGCAGTGGTCGTGAAGTCGGGATCCAATGACCAGTTGCTGTTGCGGGGCAACACGACTGGCGCAGCGTCAGGCTTCCAAGTCAGGAGCTTTGATGGCGGTGGCACGGAAATTACCGATGGCACTACCGGTGTCGGCAAACTGGCGTACGCCTATTCCGTGAGCAATTCTGCATTTTTTGGCATGACACAGACGCAGGCAGCGCAAGATGCCAATGTGGAAATTGACGGCATCACAGTGACGTCAGCCACCAACACGGTTGCCAACGCCGTGCCGGGCATCACGTTGAACCTGCTGGCCAAAACAACCACTGCGGCCACAATCACAGTGGGTGACGATACGGCGGCGATCAAGTCTCGCGTGGAGGCATTCCAGACCGCTTTCAACAAGTTGGCCAACACGATGACCGACTTGACCAAATACGACACTGCCAGCAAAAAAGCCGGAGCGTTGCAAGGCGATGCAACTGCAGTCGGATTGCAAAACGTGCTTCGCAACATGCTGGGCGCCACCGGTCCGAGTGGCACATCGTTCAACCGCTTGAGCGACATCGGCCTTGAAATGCAACGCGACGGCACGTTGTCGATCAACAACACGAAGCTGGATGCCGCGCTGAAAAACCTGCCTGACCTGAACACGTTTTTCACAGCCTCAACTGGGTCGTCTGCAACAGACGGCATGGCGCGGCGCATCAACAGCTTCATTCAGCAAGCCAATGGGGTGGACGGCAACGTCAGCGGCCGCAGCAAGGCTTTGCAAGCGTCGATTACGCGCAACAGCAAAGACCAGGATGCACTGAACCAACGCCTGGCACAAAGGCAGGCCGCCATGTATGCGCAATACAACGCCCTTGACAAGAAGATGGGCAGCCTGAGTTCTATGAGCAGCTTCGTCTCTCAGCAGATCGCGCAGTGGAACAAGTAGGCACCGCCTCTTACCTGTTCGAATAGCGCCGCCAAAGCCCCGTTTATCGGGGCTTTAGTTTTTTCTGACGGTCGAACAATTGAACCCAACACGCGGTTGGGTTCGTCACAAGTATTGACGCTTCATCGAACCGTGTGGCCTGAAACGCCATGCAACCGATTTGAAGGAGCCCGTCATGTCTATGACCATCAACACCAACGTGATGTCGCTGAATGCTCAGCGCAACACCATCCAGAACAGTGCCTCCATGGCCACCACACTACAGCGCCTGTCATCTGGCCTGCGCGTCAACAGCGCCAAAGACGATGCGGCCGGCTTGGCCATCGCCACCCGGATGGACACCCAGGTGCGCGGCATGAACGTAGCCATCCGCAATGCCAACGATGGCATCTCGCTCGCGCAGACCGCAGAAGCCGGCATGAATACCATCACCGAAATGTTGCAGCGCATGCGTGAACTGGCCGTGCAAGCAGCAAACAGCACCAACACAACTGGACTTGGTGGAGATATCGACAAACTCAACGACGAGTACAAGCAACTCGCCCAAGAAATCGGAAGGACATTGGGCTCCGTTTCCTTTAATTCACAACCATTGCTATCTGGCGGCGTCACCAATTATTCGTTCCAAATTGGGGCCAACAGCGGGACTACACAACAAATCGTGATTAGCGGTGGTGATTTGAATCTCGTTGGAGGCAGCAATTCAGGCGCAATCGGCCAAATTTTCCAAGCTGGTGGTACGACTGGCGCATGGGCCACATTGGACTTGGCCGTCAACTCAGGCTCATCCAATGCAGTGGGTGCTCTCAGCGCGATTGACAGTGCCATTTCAGCAGTAAATACCGCACGCGCCAAACTGGGTGCCGTGCAAAGCCGCTTCGAAAACACGATCAGCTTCTTGCGCAACGCGGTTGAACAGCAAGCGGCCGCAAGGGGCCGAATCATGGACGCTGACTTCGCCGCCGAAACGGCCAACCTCAGCCGCCAACAGATCCTTCAGCAAGCTGGCACGGCCATGATCGCGCAGGCCAACCAAGTTCCTCAGAACGTTTTGTCACTGCTGCGCGGCTAACCGCCGAACATTGAACAGCGGCAAGAAACCCCCTCTTTTCGACACTTTGTTTTTTTGCCAAAGCCGAACAATTGATTCACGCACCCGGTTGAGTGGGCATCAAGGAAAGCGCCGCAACAAGCCGAGTGGTTTTACCCCTCTCAACCGATTTATTTGAAGGAGTCTGTCATGGCCATGACCATCAACACCAACGTGATGTCGCTGAATGCACAGCGCAACACCATTCAGAACAGCGCCGCCATGGCCACGACCCTGCAACGCCTGTCTTCGGGCTTGAGGGTCAACAGCGCCAAAGACGATGCCGCCGGCCTCGCAATTGCCACCCGGATGGACACCCAGGTGCGAGGCATGAACGTTGCCATCCGCAATGCAAACGACGGCATTTCATTGGCTCAAACCGCTGAAGCCGGCATGAGCACCATCACTGACATGCTGCAGCGCATGCGTGAGTTGGCAGTGCAGGCTGCCAACAGCACCAACACCACCGGTACAGGCGGCGACATTGACAAACTGAACGATGAATACACACAACTGGGCTCTGAGATTCAGCGCTCGTTGGGTTCAGTCCAATTCAACGGCCAGACCCTTCTGTCGGGCAGTACTGACTACACATTCCAAGTCGGTGCGAACAGTGGCAGCACGCAGCAAATCACGGTCACATCAGGCAGCCTGAATCTGGCTGGCGGGGTGATCAGCGCGGTTTTCGGCACGGGTACAGCGTCCGGCTTGAGCATCAATGCCCATGGAACGAATGCATCAGCCGTCCTGGGTGCCATTGATGACGCCATCTCTGCCGTCAACACCGCACGCGCAAAACTGGGTGCTGTGCAAAGCCGCTTCGAAAACACCATCAATTTCCTGCGCAGCGCATCTGAAAACCAGTCTGCTGCCAAGGGCCGGATCATGGACGCAGACTTTGCATCCGAAACTGCCAATTTGAGTCGGACACAGATCCTTCAACAGGCTGGCACCGCTATGATTGCCCAAGCCAACCAGGTGCCACAAAATGTATTGTCACTGTTGCGCTGAGAACTGTTTGCTTTGGTCGCATGCCTTGCGCTAGTGGCGCAAGGCATGGCTCGGGGCAAAAGCGAGCTGAAACAAGCGCTTTCAAAACATGCCATGAACCTGAGCCCATCAACCTCTTCTGATTTTTTGTGCACCTCATCGGCTGACAGCAAGGCGCACCCTTACTACCTGATAGCAAGCGGCTACCAACACGCCGATTTATCGAACCGACTGTTGCACAGGCTCTGCAGTTGGCTCAACCTCTCCGGGCAAGAAGCCTGGATGATCACCACGGACACAAACACAAGCCTGCGGACGCCCAGGCTCCACGATGGGGCTCGCGCCCAGCACCTGGCAGCCAAAAAATGTCCTATCGTGGTGAGTTGCAGCATAGATATCGGTTCTAGCACCCAGCTAGGCTTAAAAGTCCGTTATCTGCTCAATCTGTTTTCAGACTTCGATTCGGAAACGGATGCGAAGGATCAGGTCGTATTCACTTGGAACCGTTCGAAGCAAGACAGGCAGTTGAAGCTGCCTTTGTTAAACCTGGCACGTTGCACCGAACTCGCTTCCCGGGTTGCACCCCGCCATGAACTGCTGGTCGTTGCTGACGCGTATCTGGCTGCCGGTGGCCTGGAGTCTGACCTGCCTCGGAGCGGCATCCGTCTGACAAGTGCGGACCTGGCGGATGAAGAGGCCATGTCCAAACGGCTGAGCACAGCAAAAACTCTGTATCTATTCGAACCCTCTCCCTGGTCTATCATCGCAAGGGCATACGGGTGCGAGGTGGTTCACATTCGGGCGGGACGTAGCTGGGCGAATGTCGCAAACGCTGGGCCATTTGGTTCACTGGGTCTGGTTGAAGCGGCCGATTGCCGCAACATGCCACCCGTCCCACCTTGGCTCTCGGCAGATTTCTTGGCCAGATATCGCGATGAGATTGCGGATTGGAGAAACGACCTTGACCGCTTCATCGCGTCCACTCAGGCACTGGCCAACCAAACACCCTTCGATGTCGCCTGGCCCGAAGAGGTCGTTCTGTCTCTACCACCCACTGCCGAGAACGTGGAAGCTGCGGCCGTGCGTGCCGATCGCGTCAAGCAGTTGCGTATCAACCAGCAATTGGCCAAATGGACAGAGCGTTCGTCATTGCGCGAAATTGACGGCGAGATTTACGCCAACTATGTTGCCTCCGGACAACTCCCGTCCTTGGCAGTCGTGGTGTACGCGGATGAAGACATGGATGCACTGGCCAACACGCTCGAATCTTTGGGCAACAGCCTTCTGCAGCCATCTGAGCTCACCATCATCTCCCCCCGATTGAGTCCGTTCGGCGGCCTCGTTGACGGTATGACCTGGATCCAACGGTCAGGTGCACAATGCAGCTCAGCTGAATTGCCCGTGGCAGTCGACAGTCCAATCCGGCACATTCGTGCTCCTTGGGTAATCGCCATCAAGGCAGGGGCCACGTTACAGCCCAACTGCCTGCTGGAGTTTGCAATCACGGCCCAGCACACACAGGCTGTAGTGCTTTATGCCGACGACGACATCATCATTGATGGGCAAAACAAATACCCGCAGTTCAAGCCCGATGCCAATATTGAATGGCTGCGCAGCACCAACTATCTAGGGGAGGCCGTCGCCCTGAGCAGCCGTGACTGGCAAGCCTACACCAGCAATCATCGATTTGAGGGAGTGTACGAGTTTGCCCTGGCCGCATTGCGTCGCATCGGCGCATCCGGACTTTGCCACCTGGACACGCTTCTGGTGCACGGCAGTGGCAGGTTAAGTGACTCGCAGCTGGCATCGGAAGACCATGCAGTAAAACACCATCTGGCTGAAGCTGGCTTGAAAGCAACCATCCAGCCCGCCACACAACGAGGGCTCAGGAACATCTCGTACTCACCGATTCAGCCGAGACGTGTGAGCGTCGTCGTACCTTGTGCGACCCAAACAGGATACCTGACCTGTCTGCTGCAATCTATGGCTTCGCACGCCAGCGATCTGTTGTTTGAAGTTTTGGTGGTCACAGACAACGAATTTGCTGATAGGGTACAGCACGCGATTCACTCGGTGCGCCTGCCGTTCACTGTGCATCTGATCAGCATCGCCAACGCACCGTATTCCCATGCCCAGGCATTGAATGCCGGAGCCAGGCAGGCACTGGGCGATGTGCTGCTGTTTGCAGATGATGACACGGAGATCACCCACAACAACTGGCTTGAACCGCTTTGCGGATACCTCGAACAATCTGAAATTGCCGCCGTTGCACCCAGATTGGTGAGGCCTGGATCGCCAGAACCTACCGTATGTGGTGGCCCAGCTTTCCTCGGGTTGAGTGGCCTCGTTGGTATTTACTGCGGGGAAGGTGGCAATGTCTTTGAAAGCGGGGTGTTCGGCCGGCTTCAGGCAGCCCAGGATGTCAGCGCCTTTGCACCCCATTTTTTCCTGATCAGCAAGGCACACTACGACTTGATAGGCGGTTTTGACGAGGCACAGTTTCCACTTGCACTGCCCGTACTTGATTTTGCCCTGCGTGCAAAGGCGCACAACCTGCGGCACGTCTGGACACCTTTGGTGAACGTCTTGCATCAAGGTGGCAAGACGCTTGAGGAAAAACGGCGTTTGCCGGAAAACGCATTGGCATTGCACCAAAATGAATGGAATGAACGGCAACGTCTCCTGAAGTTGTGGACAGACGCCATTGGTGCCGACCCGAACTACAACCGAAATCTGTCACTTGCGCACCCCTTCGACCTCGAGCAAGACATCGTCGTCGATTGGCAACCCAAGCGCCATGACCGCCCTCGCACCCTTGCGTTGCCTTTGTCCAGCGGCGCGGGGCAATACAGGATCGTCGAGCCCCTCAATGCGCTGCAAGATGCTGGCAAGGCGCAAAGCTGCGTTGTTTTTCCCATACGGCAGGACGTCAGCAGGGTGCCCACGCCTATCGAACTTGTTCGGTCTGGGCTGGATCGACTGATTGTCCAAAATGCCATCAGTGACCTACAAATGGCCCGAATGGAAGAGTATCGGCAAAACCTGCCAAAACTAGGGGTAATTCACATGCTGGACGACCTGTTCGGCAATTTGCCCAGCAAGCATTACTTGCACAACTACCATAAACGCGAAGGGGGTACCCGACTTCGTCGGTCGCTGGAACTGTCTGATCGTCTCGTGGTCACCACACAACCACTGAAAGAGTATTACGAAGCCTTTGTGGCAGAAACACGCGTGATACCGAATTCATTGGTCGAGTCGGCGTGGTTTGACTTACCTGTTTCCAAGCGCGAGAGAAAAGGCAAATTGAGAGTGGGCTGGGCTGGTGCGCAACAGCACTTGGGTGATTTGGAGATGATCCAAAAAGTAGTAGCGCACTTCAGTGACAAGGTGGACTGGATTTTTATGGGCATGTGCCCACCCAGTATCAGGCCTTACGTCGCCGAGATACAACCCTTCGTTTCGATCAACGTGTACCCACAAACGCTTGCAAATTTGGATCTGGATATTGCCATTGCACCACTGGAAGACAACCATTTCAATGCATGCAAAAGCAACCTCAGGTTGCTGGAGTATGGTGCCATGGGTTGGCCTGTGGTGTGTTCAGATGTGTACCCTTTTCGCACCGACGATCCGCCGGTCAAACGGGTTTCAAATGAAGTCGACGATTGGATTGCCGCGTTGGACATACTGTTGAACAGTGAATCACTTCGCCAACGCATGGGCCAACGACTGAACCGTTGGGTCAAGTCCCGATACGCCCTGAGTTTGCACACCGACGCATGGTTCAAGGCCATTTTCGACCCCATCCAACGCTGACAGACAAACGGACAGCACATGGTCAAAGCAGTGATCCTGGCAGGCGGGTTGGGCACCCGCATCAGCGAAGAAACCATGAACCGCCCCAAACCCATGGTCACCATCGGCGGCAAGCCGTTGCTGTGGCACATCATGAAAGGCTACTCGGCCCACGGCATCAACGATTTCGTGATCTGCTGTGGCTACATGGGCTATGTCATCAAAGAGTATTTCGCCAACTACTTCTTGCACACGTCGGACGTCACGTTTGACATGACGCACAACCGCATGGAAATTCACGAACGCCATACTGAGCCTTGGCGCGTGACCTTGGTAGATACAGGCGAAGCTACGCAAACTGGTGGTCGACTGAAACGTGTACGGCCGTATATTGAAGCTGACGAGTTGTTTTGCTTTACATACGGTGACGGCGTCGCAGATATAGACATCAGCAAACAGTTGAGCTTTCACCGAGCTCACGGACGCCATGCAACTGTGGCTGCGGTCGCCCCGCCTGGCCGATTCGGCGCGCTCAGCATGCATGGCAATTCAGTCACAGAGTTTGTCGAGAAGCCTGTTGGGGATGGTGGGCTCATCAACGGAGGCTTTTTTGTGCTGTCGCCTAAAGTGCTGGACTTGATCAAAGGTGATGACAGCGCTTGGGAAGGTCTGCCGGTTCAATCACTGATTGCACAAGGTCAACTCATGGCGTTCGAGCATCACGGCTTCTGGCGGCCCATGGACACGCTACGCGACAAAACTTTGCTGGAAGACCTCTGGCACAGCGGGCAGGCACCGTGGAAAACCTGGTAGATGCTGCGTTCTGGTCAGGCAAACGGGTTTTCCTTACCGGGCACACGGGCTTCAAAGGCGCCTGGCTGGCGTTCTGGCTCCATGAAATGGGCGCTGAGGTGCACGGCTATGCCCTGGCACCCGATCGCCCCGGCAGCCTGTTCGACCGGTTGAACCTGGCAGACCGCCTGGGCCGATCGACCCTGGCCGACATCCGCGATGGCACCAGCCTCAACACGGCCATGCAAGCCGCCGATCC